>CALUQQ010000138.1 GCA_944322955.1 Candidatus Gastranaerophilales bacterium | reverse complement strand
TCGCCCCTTGTATTGTTATGTTCTTGCTCATTGTCTTTAAATTAAATCTTATTTTGGTTATACGATAGCCCAATGCTCTCGCTAATTTGGTATGTATTTTTTCTACCTGCTCTGCATTTACTTCCTCTTTCCCTTTCGTTTCTTGCTGCAGGTATATTGCTGCTTCCGGTTTCATTTTTTTTTCTCCTTTCTTTGTTTTATCTACTACTTTTCGTTCTGACGGTCTGCTATCTGCCAATGCAATAATAAAATTGGCGCTTTCAGTTTATAAGCTGCAATTCCCGACCATCAATAATAATTTTATCGCAGCCTGAAGACTTTCTGCGTAAAATCATCTATTATTACGTTTTGCGGCCTGCCAAATAACTATACGCTCATCACTGTCTTTTTTTCTGCCGGTTGCGTATATTGTACATTCCGTAAATATATCTGTGGAACCTATGTTCAAATCTCTTACAATAAGCGTATCCACAAAGTTATATAAATTATCTTGTTCTAATATAGGATAAGAAAGACTCAACGGATGAAACGTAGCTGTTATCAACCAGCCTCTTTTAGGATTCGGCACAGTAAAACATTCTCCGAATATCCCGTATATTATCTGTGTGCTTTTACCCTCGCCTGATTGAATTATCTCGACTTTTTGGGAGCCAAATCCGGTTAGTGTCAGGCCTCGCCATACTAATTCAACATTTTTTACATTATATACCATAATTCCCTCAATTCCTGTTTATCGTGGTTTGAATATCCAATTTGCCGTAAATTGTCTTGATCGCCGCAGTTACATTAACTGTCAAATCATTTTTGTTAAACTCCATATTAAAATTATCTAATGACATTACGCCTTTTACGCCGGTAATCTGTTTTTTGATATCATATTCCAAAAATTCATCATGTCTTAGACCATGAGCGTAATCTATACCTTTTGTATAATCTAATATCCAGTCGCCGTAAAATGTATTCAAAGCAGTCACTATATGCTGTTTAATTTCCTCAGTACCATTTACCAGCTGCCAATCGCCATTTAACATCGGCAATCCGTTATCTTTCATCAATATGTCCATTTTTTCTCCTTATACTAAGCATTTTTATAAAACCATTTAAATCACTCCTCCGGTTGGGTTACCCTGATTACCGTTTGAATGTGTATGTTCTAAAAATTTTTTGCCGTCAATTGTTGTTTCACTGCCTAAATTCACACTACTGCCCGTAATTTCAATATTTCCGCCGGTAATTGTTATATTTTCTCCGGTCAAGTTTATTACGGCGCCTGACGAAGTTCCGATTACGACATCCCCTGACGGAAAGATATATTGGGATTTTAAAGGATAAAAACCCGCCACAAAAATATTGTCGTTTATGTCGTGTGTTCGAGTATCAATAATCTTTTGAAAATTTGAATTGTAATAATCCCCTGTGTCATTGTCAAAAAATCTTACTGTGCCGTAATCCCCTGCACTTAACCCCAAAAATACATATGCTTTTTGAGTTTGCAGATGTTTAACAGGCACATTGTATAAATAATCCGTCTTGTTGTTGTCATAATATTCAATATCAACTGAATACTGCGAATTTACACGGATAATTTTGCAGGGCTTTTCAACCATAATAGCCGATGCAAACCCGTTTAATATATCGTCTAATCCGTCACTGAATGTTCTCATATTGTAATCTCCGTTACTGCAGGTTTTCCGTAATTATTTCCGTAAGAATGCACGCATTTTATAAGCCTCAGCCCGGAAAACTCATTAAAATCACATTTTACGGAACTATTAGGGTTTATATACGGCACAAATCCGGTTGAAATAATAAATTCATCCGTCCCGGAACGGCGCGGACGGGCCGAATTTTCCATAGAAAGCTCCAGCGCTGTTTCCTCCTGCGCCTCCTGCAGGTTTGAAATTATATGCACCAAACCGTTCTGAATACTAAATTTACACCCTAAAGGCCTGCATATCTGCTGCAAAATAACATGTGCATAACCTGAAGCCTTATATCCGTAATAAATTTTTTCCGGAAAGTTCTGGCTGAAATTTCCGGCAGCCAAACCCATAGCGTTTATACAGTCTTTTATAATCGCCGTTGACGTTACTTTCTCACGGTAATTCTTATTAATTTTTGCAGTTCTATAAGTGTTTTGACCGTCCGAAAGCTCAATATATGCCGGAATATCCGCACTCTTTTGTATGCCGTCATTCTTTTTCAAAATTTTTTGGATATCGCCTTTAAAAACAAGTGAAGGCTCATCTTCGCCGTATGCAGCAAACAAATATACAGCTTCGTCTTTTTCCGTAAGACGCTGATAGGTTGTTTCGTCCATATTCCACACCGTAAAATTTGCTTTGTTATTTTCGGATGTATTTGTTTTTATTATGTCAAAATCAATGTCCAAACCGCTTATTTCAACAGGCTCGCCGGATTCCGGAATTGTTTTTATCGTCAAATTAAACTCTAAAGATTTTTCTCTCATAATTTATTCTTCCGTATATAATAGATAATAATCTGTATGAAAATTTTCTTGTGAAGGTTCTGTTGTTTCTCCGTATTTATTTAAAAAAACAATTGATCCTGTTATCAGATCATTATCGTAAACCCTTGCTATAAGATTATTCGAAAGTGTCAACGCTCTGCCTTTCACAAGATAATTATTACGATTGTTTTCTATAAAATAAATGTCCAGAATGCAAAATTCCGAACACCATTTGAAATGAAACATATATTCACGATTGTTAATATTATAGGCAATCCGCGTATCCGGATTGTTTAATATATTAGGTAAAGTAAGTTTATTCATATTCACACCGCCTTTGTAAAACCGCGTTTCAAAATAAAATCATCCAAAGCCGCTATAAGAGCGGATTGAACTTCACTGCCTATCTCTTGAGGGTTATCCGATGATGTATTAATTTGTATTGCGCCTGATTCAACGGTCACTGAGATACCATTTGAATTTGAAATCTCTTGTAATGTACTGTTTTCCGTGTTGCCGGCACTTTCAAAATACGACTGATTATTTATCACGTCAGGACTCGAAATATTCGAACTAATTTCGGGAAAAACCATTTCCGGCAGAATATTTTTTAATTCAGAAGCAGAATTGATAAGAAAATTTTTCAAAGTATAAAAAGATTTTGACGCAAAATTTTCATCAAATCCGGTGTTTTTAAAATTCGAAAATGAAATGTGATTTGACAATTTAGGGACACTTATATTTGAATCAAAAGACACGCCGGCCGTTTTATAAAAATTCTTTTCACTAAAGATTGATTTTAATGAACTAAAAGCGTTTGCCGCAAGATTATTAAAAATACTTTTGCCGGAAATTTGTGTGTCTGAGCCGCTGAATATTTTGTCAAATACAAAAGACAGAATTTTCCGGGAATCAAATTTTCGTACAACATCCGATGAGAAACCTGCCGGAGAATTGGCCAAAGGACTTAAAACAGACGCAGAAGATTTTTTAACCGCCTTAATATCCGGCTGAATATCATCTCCGCCCGTAAATTTCAAAAATTTTCCGATAAATCCCGTGTTTCCTGCTGTCTGTAAAAATTCATTATTTAAAAATGCGTTTTTCACCATTTTTTTTAATGAAAAAGACAGCTTTTGAGCATTTTTATCCGTATTTTGCTCAAATTTTTCAAGCTTTTTAAAACCTGTATCATCAAACTCAGACACAATTTTTATCAAATATTCTTCAATTGGCATGATTGTTCCTCATTTCTTTCCACTTTTGCGCGGCGTCTCGAACCTGACGCACAAATAAATACCCCTCCTGAGGGGTCATTTTCTTTATTTCCTGCAAACCGACATCCATTCCCAATTTTTTATTTACTGTAAAAAGATTAACAACATTTTTTACGGAATCCGTTTTCAATTCGCAAGCTGATTTTTTAGATTTTTTAACACGGTCGATAATTTTGTTTCGATTAAATCTTTCAAAACCTGTGTCCGCCCGAAAAGAACGGACAAATTCGAAAAATTTCCGAGATTTTCCTTTATAAAACAAAAACAAACCACCCTGTAATCTGCAAATCCAACTTTTTGCCAGTGTTTTTCCCATTCAAGAGCATCCGGCTTTTTTCCGTCTATTGTAAGATGTTCACGGTTAAGGGCAAGATTTGATATAAATTTTAAATCTTCACGGTTAAATACATCTTTGCAGGAAGTATACAACGCCTTTAAAAGTTCGCTGTCAGATAAATCATTTGCAACACAGGCAGCCAAACACGTTAAAAAAGGATAAACTTTTTCCTCCGTGATAAACCCAAGTGTTGTAAAGTCATCAAAATATAAGGGCTCGGTCGCATATTTATGACCGCCCACAGTGCATTCTATGGTCATTATTTTTCCTTTCTTCTGGTAATTCCGTTAAACAGTCTATAAATCTTTTGTTTTAAATGTAAAATAGCCTTCGTAATTGTAGCTGGCGTCAAGACCTTTCATATAAACTTCACGGTCATTGATATCTGAAGTCAGAGCCTGTTTTAACAATTCTCTTATTTCAACATTTTTAACAGGACTGCGTTCCATTGCCAGAAGATAATCTTCTTTATCAACTTTGCTCCAGTCCACAACTTTACCGATTTGTTTTTTCAGTATCAAATCAAGCCAGATACGCATGCTGCGGCCGTTACCTTCTCTAAAAGGATGCGCTATATTCATCTCAACATATTTCTCAATAATTTCTTCGTAAGTTTTTTGAGGCATACTGTCTATATGTGCTAGTGCTTGCTCCAGGTACATCAAAGGGGCAAATCTAAAATTACCTTTTGCAAGATTAACATTTCTGACATCACCTGCAAAATAATAAATCTCATCAAACAAATACTTATGAATTTTAGCCAATGTTTCAAAAGTCCCGGCCTCAAGCAAATCCAAAGCACCAGTTTCAAACAAATCAAGCGCTTTTTTCTTGCTCAATTTTTCTTCAACTCTTGCAAGTTCAGCCGGATCAGTTATTTTGAGTTTATTTTCCAACACCATAATTTACCTCATAAACTTATTATAACACATAAAAAATAGAATCGGGCATAAAAGCCCGATCAACTATTTTCCGTTCCGATAAAGCGCATTCCAGGTAACTATTCTGGTTGAGCTGTCCTGTTCGCCCGAGATATTCATAATTACGCAATCAGAAAAAGTATCTGTAATGCCTGTATTCAAATCACGCACAACAAGGGTATCTTCAACACCGTTCAAATTATCCTGTATCAAAACCGGCAAAGACACGCTGTCAACTTTAAACGAGCGTGTAATCTGCCATTGCCGTTGATTATTAACAATATTCAAGCCTTCACCCTGCACACCTTTATAAGAAGTGAAACTGTCATTTTGCTGGATAATATTATACGCGTGGTCATCGCCTGCGCCTGTCAGGGTAATACCGCGCCAGACAAACTGTATATTTTTTGCATCATAAACTGCCATAATTTATTTTCCTTTCCGTTTATTATTCACCTAAAATCTGTTCAACCTGCTCATCTGTCGGGTCAACATAAAATAAGAAATCGACCTTTTCACCGACAATTGCGTCATAATAGTAGCCGGTAAGCTTGAATTTTTTAGCGTTATATGCTTCTGTATCCGTATTCATAATACTATCAGGGCCTGTTCTTATAGGTGTAACTTTCAATTCATAACCCGTTTGCTCAGCGGTAGTTGCGATGACAAGGTTATATGTCTGAAAACTTCTGAACTGTTTTTCGGCCATAGTTAGCAACAGGTTATTGCCTGATTCGTCATAAACCGGTTTTTGATTAAAGAATTCCAGAGCCATCAAACCCATAGATTTTTTAATATAGTGCATAATCATCTGGCGCTGTCTAAGCTCACCTCCAAGCATTCTGGAGCCTATAACCCAATTGTAGCCGAAATTATCGGTTTCACCGCCTTCAATGGGGGAAACATTTGTATAATAGGCAACATTATTTGAATTCATTTCAGAAATTTCTTCGCCTGTGTAGGTTTCCGGAAGAATACCGGCCAGCTGTGTGAACTGTGCAGACCCGTCTTTTCCGCCGAAATAACCGCAGGTAGAGGTAGATGCGACAGCGGACGCAATCGGTTCTGTGGAATTTTTTCTAAAAATTCCGTATGCGTAATTGTTTTCGCCTGCGACAATTTGTGCGACATCATCCACATCAGTTACCACAAAATCACAGAACCTGTCGTTTGTCATACACCAGTCTGCAGCAGATTTGATATCGGAAGCCGTACGTGAAACTGGCACGACTTTTACAAACTTGCCGTCAACTGATTTTGCTCTGTCCAAAGCTGCCCCGACAGTTTCTAACGCGCCCTGTTCTGCTATCATCAAATACTGCACTTGAGAGGTTGTCTGGGTATTGTTTTTCTGATTAAAAATAGCATTAGCCTCCAGAGCAAATTGTGATGTCGGAACAAAATCCGCAAGAACTTCATCATAAGATGAATATTTTTTTAAACCGGACTCAGGAAATTCTACATCCGCATTTAAATCATCATCGCCGATTTGACCGACAAGCAAAATGTTTTTGAAGTATTCCTCCAAACTTCTTCCGTCGGGAAGTTTGAACAGAATACTGATTAAATTGTCATAAACACTCATTTTTTTCTCCTTTCCTGGTGTTTGTTAAGTGTAATTCTCTCCAACGCGAATACGGGAACCTGTTCGCGCGTCAGGGTAACGCTGTCTGAATATGACGCGTCTGTCGTCTTCTTTACCTCTACTGACGTCACAGCCTCTACACCGTCTGTTTCCAGCATCGGTACTA
>CALUQQ010000137.1 GCA_944322955.1 Candidatus Gastranaerophilales bacterium | reverse complement strand
CACTTTGCGTTGTAGGAGATGTGGACCAATCAATTTACAGCTGGCGAGGTGCAGATTATACAATTATTTTGAACTTTCAGCGCGATTTTAAAAATGCAAAATTGATTAAACTTGAACAAAATTACCGTTCTACAGCAAACATTTTGAATGTTGCAAACGCAATTATTGAAAATAATCAGGAACGTGTAGAAAAATATTTGTATTCCCAAAAAGGCGACGGGGAGCTTATTGATTATTATGAAGCGCAGGATGAAGCTGATGAAGCGAATTTTATTGTAAGCAAAATCAGACAAAACAGCGGCGGAGATTACAACAGATATGCAATTCTTTACCGCACAAATTCTCAATCCCGCGCACTGGAAGAAGCTTGTATGGCAGCCGGAATTCCCTACAGAATTTATGGCGGTTTGAAATTCTACGATCGCAAAGAAATCAAGGATATAATCGCATATTTAAGATTAATTTATAATACGGATGATTCCCAGAGTTTGCGCCGGATAATTAATGTCCCGAAACGCGCAATAGGTGATACAACAATTAAAAATCTTCAAAAATACGCTGATGAAAGGGATTTGAGTCTTTTTCAGGCTATTTTGGAGCTGGATGAAGACAGTGAAATTTCTTCTAAAACCCAAAATAAACTCAAAGATTTTGCAGCATTAATTTTAAGATTTAAAGATGCTCAAAAAAGTTATAATTTGAGGGAATTTGTAACACTTGTTATTGAAAAAACAGGATACCTTGCGGAATTACAGCTCCAAAACACCCCTGAAGCCGACGCTGATATTGAAAACCTGCAGGAATTGGTAAATGTTGCGGAAGAATTTGAGCCGGAAGAACTGGATAACGCTTTGGGAGAATTTCTTCAGCAGGTTGCACTTGTGTCAGATGTCGACGGGATGGATAATATTTCAAATAATGTAACTTTAATGACTCTGCATTCGGCAAAAGGGTTGGAATTTCCGGTTGTATTTCTTGCAGGCATGGATGAAGGTGTTTTTCCACACCAGAGAACATTTGATTCGCCGTCAGAGTTGGAAGAAGAACGCCGGCTTATGTACGTAGGCGTTACCCGTGCCGAAGAAAAATTATACCTGATTTCAGCAAAACGCCGCCAGATGTGGGGTGAATATAAATACTATAACCCGTCACGATTTATTGAAGAAATTCCGCGAAATCTCCTTGAGATGTCTACATTTGAAGGAAGATCCGAAAATTCTTCAACTTTCCGCGATGCAGTTTCAAAAGCAAAATACGGAGATTCCGGCAGAAATTATTCAACGGCACAAATTGACAGCTACGGTTATGTAAAACCTTCAACCGGTTTCGGCAAAGGTTTTGTCGCGCCTCAAAAACGTAATCAACAAGCTTCTAACAGAACCCCGAGCCGCACAATTCTTGTTAAATCTCAGGCTAATAAAAACCGTGACGAGGAGAAAGTTAAAGAATTATTTAAAGATAATGCAATTAAGCGTATGCTGGAAGAACGCAACCGTAGAAATCAGGAAGAACTTTTGAAAGAACAACAAAAGCAACGTGAGCGTGAAAATACAACTATAGACTATGTTTTCAATGTAGGAGAAAGAGTTTTTCATGAAAAACTTGGCGTAGGACATATAATTGATGTAATTACTATAGGTGAAAGCATGATGTATACGATAGATTTTGGCAAAATGGGTAAAAAAGCTATGGATGCGGCTTATGCTAAACTGAAAAAGTTTTGATTGAATTTTTTGCGTAAAATTGAATATTTTTTATGTTTAAAGTAAACTTTTTGTGTAAATGTTACTGAAAAAGGAGAGAATATTATGTCAAGAAAACCAATTATTGCAGGAAACTGGAAAATGAATTTGCTTCAATCAGAAGCTAAAGAACTTTTTGAAGGTATTAAATCTTTTGTAAAAGATTATAGTGCCCCGCAATTACCGACAGTTGTAATAGCACCGACATTTACATCATTGTGTGCCGTAAGCTCTGTAAAATGTGACTGCGGCTGCGGCGGTAATAAAATTTCCGTTGCCGCTCAAAACTGCCACTGGGAAAATTCAGGCGCTTATACTGGCGAAATTTCTGTGGCTATGGCAAAAGATGCAGGCTGTGATTACATTATTATCGGCCACTCTGAAAGAAGACAATATTTTTCAGAAACTGATGAAATGATTAACAAAAAAGCAAAAGCAATTCTTGCAGGCGGCTTGATTCCTATTATTTGCTGTGGTGAAACTCTTGAACAAAGAGAATCCGGAATTACAGATGAACACATCGCAACTCAGATTAGAGCGGCTTTGTCAGGAATTTCAGCAGAAGATGTTGCAAAATCAGTTATTGCTTATGAACCGATTTGGGCAATAGGAACAGGTAAAACTTGCGATTCTGTTGAAGCTAACAGAGTTATTAAAATGATTAGAAATGTTGTGAAAGATGTTGCAGGTTCTGATGCTGCTGATTCAATTAGAATTCTTTACGGCGGTTCCGTTAAACCTTCAACTATTGAAGAACAAATGTCACAGTCTGATATTGACGGTGCTTTGGTTGGCGGTGCTTCCTTGAAAGCTGACAGCTTTAATGAAATTATTGCAAATACTATGAAAGTTGCTGTATAAATTTATGTTTTTTTTAAAAGCACCCCAAAATCGGGGTGCTTTTTATTGTCAAAATAAAAATAATTTGGTATAATAAAAACATAAAGAAGGAGAAAAAACGATATGGAAAAGGAAATGTTCAAACATCTCGGGGGGGGCGACCTTTCTAAGTAGATATATCAAGGGTTTTAAGGCATTCACTCTGGCAGAAGTCCTTATTACTCTCGGAATAATAGGTATTGTAGCTGCAATGACAATACCTACGCTTATAAGTAATTATACAAAAAAACAGACAGCTACGAAATTAAAACAGACTTATTCAATAATATCTCAAGCTTTAACGATGGCACAGTCAGAACATGGTGATACTACAGCCTGGGAAGTTGCCGGAATCAGTGGTACAAATACTGAAGATGTAAATTTTAATACCCAGGAGGTTATTACAACTTTTGCAAAGAAATATTTTTTGCCGTATTTAAAAGTTGCAAAAGATTATGGTTATGTTCTTCCCAGATCGATAGGTTATGACGGTGCATATCTTCCTATATCAAACAGTCAAACGGGAACAGGAAGAAAGTATATAGTTTTGTTATCAAATAATGTTTTTGTAAAAATTGGTTTATCATCACATTGTTACGAATATGATCAAGATGATAATTGTACGGAGAGAAGATATACAAATATATTGTTTGATGTGGATATAAACGGTTTTCAAAAACCAAATACTTTAGGTAAAGATGTTTTTTATATGATATTCAATTTGAATAAAAAAGTTTTTCAAATGCACCAATACGGAACAGTTTCCAATACGGCATCAGGATATAGCAGAGAGGATTATCTTAATTTGTGTGCAGAAGATAATAGTTCTCATACATGCGGACAGCTCATTTATCTTGACGGTTGGCAGATTAAAGATGATTATCCGTGGTTTTAGTATTTTGATTTTTGCAACGATATTTTAACATTTTGTCAAAAAAATTCAGCATAAAAAATGTTTCTGCTATGATAGTAACAGGTTGGTTTTTTATTAGCCGAAATGTCAG
>CALUQQ010000136.1 GCA_944322955.1 Candidatus Gastranaerophilales bacterium | reverse complement strand
TTTACAAGATATTGAATATCAAAAAATGTATTTAGATGCAGCTATACAAGAATTTATCACAGAAGGCGATTATGATTTATTTTTTCAGTCTTTAGAACAAGTTGTTAAAGCACGCATGAGTATAAGTAAATTTTCACAAAAAACAGGAATAACAAGAGCCGCATTATACGAAATGTTCAAGGGTGAACGAGTTCCAAGATTAGATACAATCGGCAAATTATTAAAAGAACTCGGTTTTTCTTTACATGTTGCTTAGCAAAGCGGATTTATAAAAAGCATTAACTTTAAAACCCTCTCATAGAGAGGGTTTTAAAGTTAATGGGGCGCCTGATGACTCTGCCGAGCAAAACGATTAAGTATCGTTTTGCGAGAGGGGAGAACCCGTTTTGCTTGCAAAACTCGGGTGAGAATACCTCAGGCGCATTAAAAAAGCCTCCGAAGAGGCTTAATTGTTAAAAATGGGGCGCCTGATGGGATTCGAACCCATGCATATCGGAACCACAATCCGAGGTCTTAACCGCTTGACGACAGGCGCCATCTACATATTCAATATTATCATAAACATTCTCTAAATCAAGACTTAAGCAATAAAAAGATTTCAAGAAATACTATAGATACAAATAATCAGACAATAAAAAAATCCCGCTTAGGCGGGATTTTTTTTAACTTATTCTCTGGAACATATAACCTATTCCACGAGCCGTCAAAATCAATTCCGGATTAGCAGGATCCGTTTCCAATTTTGAACGCAATCTTGAAATATGAACATCAACGACACGAGTATCAATTCTATGATCCGGCGGATATGCCCAGACGTGCTGCAAAATCTCATTTCTGGAAAATGCCTGCCCTGAATTATTAACAAGCAATTCCAACAAACTGAATTCCATACCCGTCAATCTAATTCTTTCATTTTTTCTAAACACTTGACGACGCGCCGTATCAATCTTGATATTACCGGTTGTAATAACATTTTTAGTAACCTTACCAGTAGGAGCGGAAGTTTCACGGTTGTTTGTACGTCTTAAAACAGCTTTGACACGTGCTTCCAACTCTTTTGGACTAAAAGGTTTGATGACATAGTCATCAGCACCAAGTTCAAGTCCGGTAATTCTTTCAGAGACATCACCAAGAGCTGTCAAAATTATAATAGGAACATCAGAAGTTCTTCTAATTTCACGTGTAACACCATAGCCATCCATTTTCGGCATCATTACATCTAACACAACGAGATCAGGATTGTATTTATTAAACGCATTTACGGTTTCTTCACCGTCTTGAGCAGTATAAACATCATAACCTGCCATTTTCAAACGAGTTTCCAAAATACGTCTGATACTTGCTTCGTCATCAGCAAGCAATATGCGTTGACGATCTTCTGTTTCATTCTGCATTTCAGCATTTTCTGTCATAGTCTTTTTCCTTACATATAATCTTACACCACTAACTTTAAAAAAAATATTACAAATTATTTATTTTTTTGTATTTTTATAACGATATATTAACCTAAGTAAAGAAAAATTGCAAGTACTTTTTTATAAAAAACAAAAAGTTTTTATAATTGAGCAGCGACAATTTTCCTAAATTTTTCGAGGTCATCGACGGTATCAATACCAACAGGTGTAAAATCAACCACACTTGTTTTAATTTTCATACCGTTTTGCAAAGCGCGAAGCTGTTCCAAACTTTCAGAGAGTTCAAGCGAAGTTTGAGGCAGATTAGTCATTTTTTTCAAAGCATCGCGCTTATAGCCGTAGATACCGAGGTGTCCGTAAAATGTAGCGTGGCCTTCATTACGTTCAAAAGGTATTTTTGAACGTGAGAAATAAAGAGCAAAGCCGTTGTTGTCAACGACGCATTTAACAAGATTTGGATTTTCGATATCTTTTTTATCTTTCAAAACTCTAATTAACGTTGAGATATCAGCATTGTCATCATCACGAACGCATTTTATAACCTCATCAATACTTTCCGGTTTAATCAAAGGTTCATCACCCTGAAGGTTAACAACGTAATCAATTTCCGGGTGCCGGTCCATAACCTCTTGAATTCTGTCGCTGCCGCAATTATGGGTTTCAGATGTCATTTCAGCCTCAGCCCCGAACAAAAGACAAGTAGTCAAAATTTCTTCATTATCGGTTGCAACAATAACCCTGTCCGCAAGGGTTGATTTTACCGCCTTTTCAAAAACCCACTGGATAATAGGTTTTCCGTTAACTTCAATCAAAGGTTTTCCTTTTAACCGGCTTGAGCCGTAGCGTGCCGGAATTATAATTGCTGTTGTCATTTTTTCCTCACTACAAATGCAGTCCACTGATTCAAGCGAACCTCATCCACTAATATTAAATCACATTTTTTTATTGAATCCAGAACAACCTGCTTTTTCTCATCCAAAATTCCGCTCAAAACAAGCATTGAACCGGAACACATAATATTTTTCAAATCAGGCATAATATCCGCAAGAACATTGTGCAGGATATTTGCAAGAACAAAATCAAATTTTTGAGTAATTTTATCAGCAGTATTAAGCTCAAAATCGCATTCACTGCAGTTTTTTAGAGCATTTTTACGTGCAACGCCGATAACAGTTTCATCATTATCACAACCATAAATGTAAGACGCGCCGAACTTTGCGGCACAAATCGCAAGAATTCCTGAGCCTGTGCCGATATCAGCGACTTTTGCGCATGGGGGCATATATTTTTCAATCATTTTCATACATAATTGAGTTGTAGCATGAGTTCCTGTGCCAAACGCGCAACCCGGTTCAAGTTTTATAATGACCTCGTCAGACGATTTTTGCGAATATTCAATCCAATCGGGTACAACAGTAATTTTATCGGAAACATGTGTTACATCCCATTTTTCTTTCCATTTTTTTGACCAATCCTGATCCTCTTTCGAAACACAAGAAAACTCCCAGCTTCCAAGACTTTCATCAGAAAATCCGCGTAATTTAAGGATTTCACGCTGTTTAGTCAAAAAAGTTTTAATATCCGCATTTTCTGTCAAAAATACTTTTAAAGTTCCCTCAGTCGTAGAAACCAATTCCAGATTTTTATAGGTTTCTTCCGACATAATCACCCCTTCACAAGGCAAATTTTCAAAACAAAGATCCGATACAATATCAGAAATTTCAGGATTTACTTTTATTGACAATTCATAATACATAATAAAACCTTATTGTTCAATAAAAGCGCCCATTTTTCTAAATTTATGATAACGCATTGATTTCAATTCAACGCCGGAATATTTATTTAATTCATCAAGCGCAGCCAGAATTGTACGTTTCATCTCATCAGCGATAAATTCATGGTTATTATGCGCGCCGCCAACCGGTTCTTTAATTTCACCGTCAATTATATCAAATTTCATCAAATCAGGCGCGGTAATTTTAAGAGCTTCAGCAGCTTCATTATTTTTTGAAGCATCACGCCACAGGATAGACGCACAACCTTCGGGAGAAATAACAGTATAATAAGCGTGTTCGAGCAAGTAAACCTTATTTGCAACAGCAAGTCCCAGTGCCCCACCGGAGCAGCCTTCGCCGGTAATAATCGCAATAACAGGCACTTCCAATTTTGCCATTTCGCGTAAATTAACCGCAATAGCTGACCCTTGCCCCTTTTCTTCCGCGCTTATACCGGGATAAGCGCCGGGAGTATCAATAATTGTTACAATAGGTATATTAAATTTATCAGCATGTTTAAACAATCTCAATGCTTTTCTGTAACCTTCGGGCTGAGGCATGCCGAAATTATATTCCAAATTTTCTTTTGTAGATTTGCCTTTCATTGTACCGACAATCATAACAGGGTGCCCGTCAAGTTTTGCGAGGCCGCCAATGATAGCTCTATCATCCATACCTTCTCTGTCACCGTGAAGTTCAACAAAATCCGAACACATCAAATTAACATAATCTAAGAAATTCGGCCTTTCGGGATGACGCGCAATCTGCATTTTCTGAGACGGTTTAAGGTTAGAATACAGTTCTTTTCTGTAATCATCAGCCTGCTGTTCAAAAGTTTCAATTTCTTTATCTAAATCCATGCCGGACTCCAAACTTATTTTTTTTAGTTCCTCAATCTTTTCCTGAATTTCCATAATCGGCTTTTCAAAATCCAAAATTGTAGACATTTATTACCTCAACTAACCTATATTATGCATTGACAAGATATTTGCCAATGTACTTTTCAAATCTTTACGGGAAGACACAACATCAACCTGACCGTATTTCAACAAATATTCTGCAGTTTGAAAGTCAGACGGAAGTTTTTGCCTTATAGTCTGTTCAATGACCCTTCTGCCGGCAAATCCGATTCTTGCGCCCTGTTCAGCGACGATAATATCACCGAGAGTGCCAAAACTTGCCGTAACACCTCCGAATGTAGGCTCAGTCAGCAAGTTTATATACAAAAGTTTTTCATCATCAAGTTTTGCACATGCACAGGAAGTTTTTGCCATCTGCATAAGGCTTAAAGCGCTTTCCTGCATTCTGGCGCCGCCTGAGGATGTAATAGTCAAAACAGGAAGACGCAGCTCAATCGCCTTTTCAATAATTCTTGTAACCTTTTCCCCTACAACGCTGCCCATAGAGCCGCCCATAAAATCAAAATCCATAATTGCACATGCGACTTTATTTGAGCAAATTGTACCTATTCCGGTCACAACAGCCTCATCCAGCCCGGTTTTTTCGTGAGCTCTTTTAAGCCTGTCCTTATAAGGCTCAGTATCAACAAAATTCAGAGGATCCGTCGGTTTAATTTCAGAGAACAATTCTTCAAAAGAATTTTCATCAAACAACTGCTTAATACGTGTTCTTGCATTAATCCTGAAATGATAATCACAAACCGGACAAACGAACATGTTATCTGCAATATCCGACTTTAATAATTGAGCGTCGCAATGAACGCATTTAGTCCACAAATCAGGATTTTCAACTACCTGAGCCGCTTTTGCTTCCAATGCACGGCGCTGAATTTGTGCCTCTTTACGCTTTTCAAACCAATCTTGAACTGTCATATATTTATATCCCTTTTCAAATACATTATACACAAAAAATAAAACTTATCAATAAGTGTCTAAAACCCTAGTCATTTTTAGGTCTTGAGAAAAATTTGCGCATATCATCGGAGATTTTGACATTCTGCAGAGACAAATGGTACTTACGCAAATTCGCAATAGATTCTTGTTCATCGAGAAGGTCACGACGCTTGATTTTTGGTGGTTGAGAATTTAAAGCAGTTTTACCGGCGTATTTTTCAATAACTTTAGCAATAATTTCATCAATATCAGAACCACTGACCTGATATTTTGCGGCAATGTCATCAGCAGTGGCCCCCATAGGAAGGCTGTATAACCAGTTTAACGTCAAAGCATCACAGGAAGAAATTGACAGAATGCCTTTTTGATGAGGAGTATACATAATATCTTTCGGAAAAGGACTATGACCGAGTCCGACAGCATGCCCGATTTCGTGAAGTATAGTATGATAAACTTCACCGTCGTCCATGTAATCCCTGTGAATAAGTCCGTCAGTTAAACCTATATTAACTTCAGCGCTGTACAGACGATTTGCGCCGTCATAATCAAAATAGCAATGCCCGAGAGCTTTTCTTTCAACCCGCTTCCAGTCAACGTTAATCTGAGATTCCAAAAGCGTATTTACGACAGTAAAAGACACTTTACCTTTTGTAGCAGCCTGCCAAGCATCAAGCGCACGCTTAACCATAGAACGGTAACGCGCATCCTGGCCTTGTTTTGAATAAAACTTCATTGGAGCAATAAAAACTTTCAAAGGCATTTTGCACGTCCAGCGCATGATACGCCCCTTTCGTAAAGACTCCTTTAAGTAAGTTTGCTTATTCATAATATTATTTTATAACATAATATATTATAGGGCAATAATTCGGTATAAACAGCTTGACAAAAAGTAAAAAATCATATTTAATAAAAGAAAACAGGAGGATAAATTCATGAAAACAAACACTACAAAGGCGGTTCAGGAAGCCACCCCCCCCGAAATTCACGCTATATAAGGGTTTCACGTTAGCTGAAGTTTTAATCACACTTGGCATAATCGGTGTTGTAGCAGCGATGACTATTCCGACGCTTATCGCAAAGTATACAGAAAAACAGACGGTGTCGCAATTAACAAAAGTATATTCAACGCTTGCAAGCGCCTACCAGATGATGCAGGCGGAATACGGTACAATAGATACTTGGGGAATGAACACACCTACAAATACCGGAGAGGTTGATGAAGAGGGCAAACCTATATATAATCATAGCGCACAAAATTTAATTTCTGAACGTATGAGGAAATATTTGAAAGTCGCAAAACAATGCGAGGTCGGAAAGGTATGTTTTCCCGGAGCGTCATATACTCTAGAGGGAGTTAAACGTAATGATGCAAATACAGTAGCTACAAATACAGGTGATTCTCCTGTTGAAGGCAGATTTTTCTTGCAGGACGGGACTTATGTTTCGTTTGGCTGGTGGTCTGGCTCTTATGGAGGAATTTATGTTGTGCTGCCTAAGGGAAAAGACAGCGTACTTGGTAAAAATCGGTTTTATTTCCATATTGATAAAAACGGCTTGCGGCCCTATGGGATAAAAGACGAGCCTGAAACATCAACAAGATCCTTCATAACTTGCGATCCTTCATACTCCGGTGTAGCATCCGGTCAGGGCTGCGCAGCATGGGTAATTTATAATAAGAATATGGATTACCTGCACTGCCGTGACAAACTTTCATGGGACGGCGCGCATTCCTGTAAAGAGGCAGAATAAAAGAGGGCATTGTCCCTCTTTTTTAATGGCTATTGGAATTTTTTATTTTCTTGATATAATTGAATTATGAAAGATATGTTAGACAAAATTCTTCAGATTGAGAAGAAATACAAAGAACTTGGCGAAACTTTATCAGATCCTGCGGTAATTCAGGATTATAACAGATTCAGAGATCTATCAAAACAACGAAAATCGATGGAAGAAACCGTTGAACTTTATTATGCATGGAAGAAGGCGGTTGATGCCATTGAAGAAGCAAAAGAAATGATACACGCAGAATCCGATCCTGAGATGAAGGCGTTTTTAAAGTCGGAAATGGAAGCAAATGAAGCAAAACTTCCCGAATACGAAGAACGTATGAAAATTCTTCTTCTCCCGCGCGACCCGATGGATGATAAAGACATTATGCTTGAAATCAGAGGCGGCGCAGGCGGAGATGAGGCAAACATTTTTGCGGGAGATCTGGCAAGAATGTATATGCGCTACGCCGATAAACAGGGCTGGCAGACACAAGTTTTGAGTAAAACAGAATGCGAAGCTGGCGGCGTTTCCGAGATTATTATTTCAATGAAAGGCGACAGTATTTATTCCAAACTTAAATACGAATCCGGTGTTCACCGCGTACAAAGGGTTCCTGCAACAGAATCTCAGGGCAGAGTCCACACATCTACCGCAACCGTTGCTGTTATGCCGGAAGTTGATGATGTTGAAGTTGAATTAAACATGAACGATGTTGAAATTACAACGGCGCGTTCAGGCGGTGCAGGAGGCCAAAACGTTAACAAAGTTGAAACCGCGGCAAGAGTTTTCCATAAACCCACAGGCATTATGATTTTCTGTACGGAAGAACGTTCCCAATTGCAGAATAAAGAGCGAGCCCTGCAGATTTTGAAGGCAAAACTTTATGATATGGAAGTCCAAAAACAAATGAAAGAAATTACCGACCTTCGCCGCTCCCAAGTCGGTACCGGCGACAGAAGCGAACGTATCAGAACTTATAATTTCCCTCAAGGCAGACTGACAGACCACAGAATAAACCACAACCTGAATGTCTGGACAGTCATTGACGGTGATTTGGACGAATTGATTAATCTTTTGATGGAATACGACCAAAAACTGAAACTTGAAAAACTCGCTCAGGTAAATTAAGGCGGTGTATATGACGGATAGAAAATGTGTCGGCTGCGGAATTATTAAAGATAGAAAAAATATGATAAAAATTACGGCACAATATCCGCTCAAAAACATTGTTATCAACGGCGGAGGGAAAATATTTGGCAGATCCGCATATCTTTGCTATAATAATACTTGTATAGAGCACGCCTTTAAAAAAGACAGATTAAAAAAGGTTTTGAAAGCCCCTATACCCGAAGAATTGAAAGGAAATTTACTAAATGAGTTATGAAACAGTCAGAATAAATGAATTAGCAAAAGAATTAAATTTACAGAGCAAAGAAGTTATAGAAAAATTTGCTCAAATCGGCGTGACTGTCAAAACTCATTCCAGCACAGTTACTCAGGAACAGATAAAAAGATTGAAAGAATATATAGCATCAGGCGGAGTAAAAGAGGTCAAGAAACCGAAAGCTTTCGTTGTAAAAAAGGCTAAAACGCCAGAAACAACACCTGCTGAAGAACAAAAAATTGAAGACCAAAAACCGCTAGTCCAAAGAGTCGAAGTCGTCAAACCTCAAAATCGACTTGAAATAGTAAGAAAAGCTCCGCAAAAAATTGAAAAAACTGCAGAAAAAAAATCATTGCCCCAAGATACTGAACACAAATCACCAAAGTTTGAAAAAAAATCACAAGAAAGACCCTCCAAACCATTTGACAAAAACAAAAAAACATTTGAAGGCAGACCCGATGACAAAAAACCTATCCAGCGCCACATAATTCCGCAGGATATTTACGAGAATAAAGGCGGATCAAAAAAACGCTCCGACAAAAAACGTGATAAAGATTTCAATTCAAAAAAAGAAGAACAGGAAAGAATTTCTTTAGAAAAAGCCGCAGCGCAAAAACACAAAAAGAAAGTTCACAAAGATGAAACTGTTGAAGAAGTTAAACAAATAGTTGTAAACCACGCAATGACAATTTCAGAACTTTCCGAAAAAATTCAGAAAACACCAGCTGAAATTGTTAAATTTTTAATGCTAAACGGAGTTATGGCAACCGTAAACCAGCTTATAGACGTTGACGTAATTAAAAAAGTCTGTGCAGAATACAATCTTGAAGTTCTTGACGAAGATTTGGACGCTTATATTGAAGAAGAACTTGAAAAAGAAGAACAGAAAAAAGCGTTAACAGAAGTTGATAAAAAATTATTAAAGAAACGTGCCCCTGTAGTGAGTATTATGGGTCACGTTGATCACGGAAAAACAACTCTTTTGGACAGCATAAGAGCATCCAAACACAAAATTGTTGCGACAGAAGTCGGCGGGATTACCCAATCTATCGGTGCTTATACGGTTTATCTCGGAAACGATAACGAAAAGAAAATCGTATTTGTGGACACACCGGGCCACGAAGCTTTCACGGAAATGCGTGCCAGAGGTGCGAAAGCAACGGATATCGCGATTCTGGTTGTAGCTGCCGACGATGGGATAATGCCGCAGACAATTGAGGCGATTAACCACGCAAAGGCCGCTGATGTGCCGATTATAGTTGCAGTTAACAAGATTGATAAACCCGGTGCAAACCCGGATAAAATTTTACAGCAATTAACAGAACACGGTCTTGTTCCTGAAGAATGGGGCGGTGACACAATCACGGTGAAAGTTTCCGCTTTACAAGGAACAGGTATTGACGAATTATTAGAATATATTCTGCTTGTTGCGGATATTCAAGACCTAAAAGCTAACCCGAAAGCCGAAGCCTCAGGCGTTGTTATTGAAGCAAACCTTGACAAAGGTAAAGGCCCTGTAGCAACCCTGCTTGTTCAAAACGGTACATTACGCGTCGGAAACTGCATAGTCGTAGGAACAGCCTGCGGACGTGTCAGAGCATTATTGTCCGACAGCGGAGAAAAAATTCAAAAGGCTGAACCGTCAACTCCGGTAGAAATTTTAGGTTTGACAGAAGTTCCGCAGGCAGGCGATAGATTTGAAGTCGTTAAAAACGAAAAAGAAATGAAAGCAATTATTGAAAAACGGAAAGAAAAAGCCCGCGACAAACGTTTGGAAGCTATGCTTCCTGCTCATATCAGACGTGAAGCCATTGCCGGCGAAGATGATATTCCGCAATTGAATTTAATTATCAAAGCAAACACACACGGTTCAGCAGAAGCTGTATCACAGGCAATTGCACAGCTTGATTCAAAAGAAATCAAAACAAAAATTATTCACGTCGGTGTAGGTGACATTTCCGAAGCCGATGTTATGCTTGCCTCTGCGTCAGGCGCTTTGATTTTGGGATTTACCGTAAAAGAAGATGCAAATGCGCTTGCTGCAGCTGAAAAAGAAGGCGTTACAATCAAAAAATACGATATTATTTATCAAATTCTTGAAGATATTGAACAAACAATGCTTTCACTTTTGGAACCGGAAGTCAAACAGGTTGAACTTGGTAAAGCTGAAGTCCGCCAGATATTTACAATCGGCAAGACAACAAGAATTGCCGGCTGTTATGTAACAGAAGGTAAAATCATAAGAGGTCAAGACGCAAGAATTATAAGAAACGGCGAAGAAATCTTCAAAGGCGCGATTGACCAATTAAAACGCTTCAAAGATGACGTAAAAGAAGTTGCACAAGGATTTGAATGCGGCATTTCTTTTGCAAAATGGAACGACTTGCAAGAAGGCGACATTATAGAAGTATCAACAATGCAGGAAGTAGAAAGAAAATCGCTTTAAAAAATTTTTAAAGTCGTTAAGCGTTATATAATATTTGACAAATGATTTTGTCCGTATTACAGCAAAAATTGTCCTGATGTTTTATTTTACATAAAGTGTTTTCTTTTAAATTTATAATAGCACTTTATCATTTTTCAAAGTTTCAGGCAATCTGGCACAATTTTCGTAATCAGCATGCTCAGATATAAATTTACACCATTCATAAATAATTTCATCTTCAGGTAATTTATACGAAATAGGTTTTCCGATGTAAATTTGAAACTCACGTCTTGTGAATGGTTTCAATTTAGGATAACCGGTAAACCCTGCGATAGCAACCGGTACGATATCAGCTTTAGCATTTTTAGCAATAACCGCAAAACCTTTTTTAATTCCGTCAAGTTTTCCGTAAGGATTTGTACCGCCCTGAGGAAACACCCCAAGTGACCATTTTGTTGTAAAAATATCACGAACGGTTTTGAATGTAGCGATTTCAGGCTTAGTTCTGTTAACTGCGAAGGCGCCCAAACGTTTAACAAGCCACTGACGCTTATCTTCAGGTTCAAATAATTCCTCTTTTGCCATAAATGCAATAAGCTTTCTTGTCGCAAATGAAACTATCGGAGGGTCAAAATTTGAAACGTGATTTGCCGCATAAATGTATTTGCCGTTATCTTTAGGCAAATTTTCACGGCCGCAAACCTTATAATTATAAAAAATTCTCAAAAAATTATCAACCACAGTGACGAGAAACGTCAAATAGAACAACGAGCGAAACCAGTTGTATTCTTTAGCATAGCGTCTGTTGTAATTTCTTTTCTGCATCCTTAACTCCTAATACTCAACATACTTAAAACCGGTTAATTCTTCAATAGATTTTATCCACTGTTCGACCATCAAATCCAAATTATCATTATAGGGAATAACTTTACCGATACGTGCAACAATACGACCAGTAAACGGCCAGCGTCTGACTTCGTTAGTCCCAGTAATTCCGACGGGCAAAATTCCGCATTTAGTAACTTTTGCAAGGCTTGCAAATCCTTTTGTAACATCACTTATCTCACCCGGCTTGCACCTTGTTCCTTGCGGGAAAAGCCCAAGAACCCAATCAGTCTGCTTAATTGATTTGGCAGTTTTTATTGTAGAAGCGCCTAGATGTTCTCTGTTCACCGCAAAAGCCCCCAGCCAATCCAGCCACCATCGTAAAAATTTAATTTCAAACAACTCCTGCTTTGCCATAAAACAAACAGGACGAGGCATAATAGCTGCCACAAGCGGCGGATCAAGCGTAGAAAGATGATTTGCAGCCACTATATAATTGTTATCTTTAGGAATATTTTCTTTGCCGTAGACTTTCAGACGATAAACCAGCTTAAATCTGATCATATAACCGATTTTAGTTACCAGAAAAAGAAAAATTTTTCTGAACAAATTATATTCTGAAGCGTCACGCTTGCTGTAACTGCGTCTTTGTTTTTTTTCTTTTATAGCGGTCATAAATCACTCCTATAAAATTATACACAAAAACAACAATTTAATCAAATTATAAATTTTATAGTATAATAATGAAAGGGGAGAGAAATTTATGACAAACAAATTAGAAGAAGAATTATTTCAAAGCGTGCGGGAAAAAACACCTGAATACATAAGAGAACTGTCACTGATGGATTTTAGCGACAAAAAAGAATTCACATTTACTCTTAAAAAAGAACACCTTGCAGAATATGACGAAATAAAAAATCCTGAGGGACTTAACCTTGAGGAATGGTTCAAGAATTACGAAAAAGAAGCAAAAGTGTCTACGGCAGGAATAAGAGGTCCGCAAAATATTTTGTACCCGCAGGACACCCGGTTTCCGATAAATTTAGCAGGAATCGTGCTTGCAACACTTGCAAAAGCACTTGTGGCGAAAGAAAAATATCCGAATAAAAAAATTGTAAAAATCGCCGGCCGCGAAGTGAGATACAATTCCGATTTATATCTGAAAGCGATAGCCCGCATTCAGGCTTCACAAGGCATAAGAACACTTCTTCCGCGTGGTAAAAAAACAATTCCCATATGGCTTGCTTCATTTTTAGCTTTTAAACTGGATTTATTGGGAGGGGAATATATTACATCCAGTCACGGGATTTCGGTAAAAAATGCCACTAAAGACTTAAATTCACAGGGCAGCCAGTATTTACCCGAAGAATCAATGGAATTTGTGGATAAAATAAGAGAAATTTTTGAACTTACGCGCAAAAACGGGACTTATGAAATTAAAATTGCAGATGAAGATAATCCGCTTATTGACGAAAAAGTTATGACGGAGCTGGAAGACGGCGTAAATCTGTATGTTGAATATCTCAAATCAGGCGTCGCTCAAAAAAGCAGTATTGATTTAATTAACAGTATAAAAAACAAACTTGTTATAGAAAACGTAGGCGGATCAGCCTATAGAACTCTCTTTAAAGTTTTGGAAAAACTCGGAATATCGGAAAAATTTGTTTGGTTTAACACTGAAGAAGATCCGTTTTTCCACTCTATAGGCAAATACAATATAACTCCGAAAGGTGAAAAAGCCTTCTATGACTATTCGGTAGATGCAACGGTAATTGCCCAAAAGCCTGACGGTACAAAATTTTTCCCCGTAATCGACACAATGCACTATGACAAAAAATTAAAAGACATGCCTTTTCAAACAGCAGTACTGATTACTGACCCGGACCATGACAGACTCACCATCACACAGACCGAAGCCATTTCACGAATACCTGAACTTGAAAAAGCCGGTATTGATTATATAAAACTCAATGATAAAACAATTTTAACAGTATTCACAGCGAATCAGGCATTTTTAATGCTTATGGATTTCTGTGCAAAACAGTTAAAAGCCCAAAATCTTTGGGCAAATCATCCGAGATTTATGATAAAAACAACTGCCTCTGCACTTTCTTGGGACGAATGGGCAAAAAATAACGGAGTTAATGTAATAAATGTTCCTGTGGGATTCAAAGAAATTGCAAACATAATGAAAAAAGTTGAATTACAGATTAAAAACAATTCGGAAAAAGATGTAATAATTGATGATGTATTCGGCCGCAGCATTAATTTAGGCAAAAATCCACGATTAATATTCGGCGGCGAGGAATCAGGCGGGATGATTATGGGCTGCGAAGATTTGATAAAATCTCAACACGGCCGTTTGGCAGTTGCGATGAGGGAAAAAAGTGCGACAGAGGCGATTATTGTCGCATCTGCGCTGATTGCTAAACTTGAACAGGATAAAACTCCAATGTCGGAATACCTTGTAAAAGTTTTTGATGAAAATAAAATTACCGGCCGGTTTGATACAAGAGCAGACATTGCTTATTACAATGAATCCGAACCCGATATTGAAAAATTAAAAATCGCCAAAATTAAAGGCGAAGAATTACGGACAAAAAACGATCTGTTCTACTTATCGCTGGCTATGGGAATAAAAGAAAACATCCTGACACTTGATGACGCCAAAAATATTCTCACGGACGCCTTTAAAGATCTTGATTTTACAAATTTAAAATCAATAAAATTTGTAGGCGACGGCACTTATATGGAATTTGAGGACAAATACATTGAGATAAGGCCTTCCGGCACAGATGCCAAAACAAAAGCCTATGGCGGCGGAGTTGACAAACAAAATATTGAAAACTATTCCGCAATTCTCGGGAATTATTCAGGCGACAGAACTGAATTACATAAAAAATTTATCACACAGGAATTTTATGACACGACAAAAGCTAAAGCAATGAAATATTACCTTGAATTTGTTGATAAGGATGCAAATAACGAAAAATTTGAAATTCCCGAATATAATTTTTAAAAAAGAGGCTTTAAAAAGCCTCTTTTTTAAAGGTGAATAAAAAAAATTGTATTTTGCACTTCGCACACGTTTTTGGGCATATAATAAAAAACCTTGGCTGAATATTCAATCAGCCGATTGTAATATTTCCCAAAATATTGTAAAATTACGGATATGGACGAACTGCAGATAAAAAACCTGACCGTAAAATACAAAAACCGCCAATCAATTTTAGGCAAAGAACAGACGATACACGCCGTGAACAACCTTTCACTTGATATTAAAAAAGGCGAAATTATAGCGATTGCCGGCGAATCCGGATGCGGCAAATCAACTCTTGCAAAGGCAATTATGCTTCTTGAAACAGCAAATAGCGGTGAAATAATTTTTGAAGGTCAAAATATTTTACAAATGCAAAAGGCTAAACTCAAGGAATTCCGCAAAAAAGTTCAGATGATTTTCCAAAACCCGTATGCCAGCCTTAACCCTAAGATGAAAATTTTTGACACTCTCAAAGAGCCGCTAAAAATAAACACGAATCTTACGGACGAAGAAATCAGACAAAAAGTTGTCGAAACCGCCTGCAAAGTCGGACTTGACAAAGATTGTCTGAGCCTTTATCCGCACGAATTTTCCGGCGGACAGAGGCAGAGAATTGCAATTGCACGGGCACTTATCCTAAATCCTGAATTTATTCTTGCGGATGAACCTGTCAGCGCGCTGGACGTTAGTATTCAGGCACAGATTATTAACCTTTTGAAGGATTTAAAAGACGATTACGACCTGACGTTTTTGTTTATTTCGCATGATTTAAGCGTAATAAAATATTTGTCGGACAGGGTTGCAATAATGTATTTGGGTGAAATAGTCGAACTCGGGAAAACCGACGAAATTTTCTTCACGCCGGAACACCCGTATACAAAGGCCCTTTTAAGTTCCGTCCCGCAGATTACAAAAGCCGATAAAATCATTCTTGAAGGCGACCTGCCCTCACCTTCAGACCTCCCTCAAGGCTGCAAATTCCACACACGGTGCCCTTATTGCATGCCTATATGCCGCGAAAAAATGCCCGACGAAACCCGAATTACGGATACACACTACGTAAAATGCTTTTTGGCAAAATCCATGATATAATCATTTTATGGAAAGAAAAGTTGTCACAACAAATCGAAAAGCCTTT
>CALUQQ010000135.1 GCA_944322955.1 Candidatus Gastranaerophilales bacterium | reverse complement strand
TAGAAAGAAAAGCTTGGGTCTATAAAGAAAGCTTTCGTCCTTCTTTTTTGCCGTATTTTTCATAATGAAATAATGGGCATATATTGGCCTTTTTAACATCAGGGTTGGCTTCCAGATAGGCATTTGTGTTAAAATCCGGTCCCGGATTGCGCCCTTCTTTCCAACCATGAAGTACATAATGTTCATACACATCTACTCCTGCTTTTTTAACATCAGGATAAGTTTTTAAGTACCATTTTTTATTAAAATACTTTGAATTAAAAACCAAACGTAAATCTTCAAATATATATTTGTGATTTTCATGATCACTAAAAATAGCGGCAAGTTTATAATATAGATATTTACATGTTTCTTTAAAAAACAGATTTTTATGCAGCTTGATAACATAACGATACATGATGTAATCATAAGTATAATTAATTATTTCAATGAGAGGACGAGTTTCCTCTATTTTCCTTTTTCCCTCTTGATCTGCCAATCCTCTGTTGATTTTAGCCAATGCCTCTTCATATGATTTTGACCAATAATGGTTAATGCGTAATTTTTTTACGGAAGCATTAGGCATCAAAAAAGCAGATGATCCGTTCTCGGCAAATGGATTAAAATTCTCGTCAACAGCTTTTCTACCATCTTTATAAATTGCGTAATGCGGATGTGGCACCTTTACAACTTGAGATGGCTGAATAATACTTTTAATATGTGAACGAGGAGCGCTTTTATAATCTCTCCGGCAACGAACATAATTTTCCATTATCCCCCCCTGTGGTTTTTTTAGATGACCGTTACAGTCGTACATAACCCAGCTGATGCCGACACCTGGATATTGTTCAAAGTCTTTTAAGGTTTCCAAAATGGTCTTGGTTTTAACAGGAACAATAAATTCATCAGCATCAATAATTGCCAGCCATTTAACATCTTCTCTATGTTTGTTGACACAGTCATTATACGCCGGCATCTGCTGTTTTATCCCGGGGAAAAAGGTATATTCGACCAGACCTTGTTCAATATATTGTGCTAAAACATCTTTTAAATTGTCTTCGCTTTCATTATCATAAATATAAAACTTCTGCACGCCGACAAGCTTATGATATTCAATCCATTCTTTTACATACGGGGCCTCATTCTTCATAATCGCAACAATTGCTAAATCTATCATCGTAATATCTCCTTATTTTAGTTCATAATATACTTTCTTATCCATGCCACAAGGCCGTTTGGGGAGTTTTATCATGTTGCCTAATTTTAAGTCTTTTATTTCTGGATAAAATTTTTATAATAAAACATAGCCTCGTAGTTTACGCATATTTTCTCTTGCCTGAGCTAGATGTCTTTCCAAAGCTTGTTGATATTTTTTATCCGCAACTTCCTTGGCAGTTAAAATGCAGGATATAGTCTGCTCCAATTGTTTCCTTTTGTCTGCACCAGACCACACACCACCAACGTGTTGCCGATAAACCGACAATGGTGTGTTGATAAATCCGATTTTTCCTTTTTGTTCCAGATAAAAAGCCAATGAAATTTCAGATAGTCTGCCTTGATACAATATTTCCGGTAAATGTTTCAGATATACGTTGCGAAACATACAACATGAAAAATTTACAATCAAAGACAACTCTTTGAGAAAATGATATCCTGTTAATTTTGCCGGTAAATTGTTATGCCTCTCAAGCAAAATCAGTTGTTGTTGCTGATTTAATAATTTTATACGGGAAAAAACCATTGAGCAATCTTTGTTTTTTTCCAAAAACTGCATTTGTTTTTCCAATTTTTGCGGGCTTGTCCAATAATCATCACCTTCCAAAACGGCAATGTATTTTCCCGTTGCTGCCATAAAACAATGTTTCATATTTTCAGATATGCCGACATTGTTTTTATGCGATATATCTTTTATCAAGTTTGGATACTTCGCTGCATAATCAGCAATAATTTGCGGCGTGTTATCTGATGAACCGTCATCTGAAATAAGAATTTCATGGATAAAACTTCCGGTTTGTTTAATGGCGCTTTCTATGGCCGTTGCAATATATTTTTCATGATTATATGCGGTTATCATGGTCGTAACAACCGGATAATCAGAACAATGTTTTTTGCGGAAATAGTTGAAATTATCTTCTAAATTTTGTTTTGTTGTAATGCGTTCATAATCTTTAGTGTCATTGTAAACAAGGACAGCCTTGTTAATAAAATACGGATAATACTTTTGTGTATATCGTGTAATCAATTCCCAATCCACCAGCCTGGTCATATGTTTATCAAAACCACCCAAATCTTCATATACGCTGCGGTGGTGAACAAATGTGCCTAAATCAATATAATTATCAAATTTTAATTTATGGAAATTGAAATTCTCACCAACAAATCTTTTAGTAAGCATATCTATTCGTTTAGCGTAAAATGTTTTATTTTGCTGGTGTTTTAAAATATTGATAGCAAAATTTTCTAAGAAATCTGATGTGGCGATATTATCCGTATCTAAATAAGCAATCCATTCATTATAGGCGGCGGCTAAACCGGTGTTTCTGGCGCTGCATACGCCGCTATTTTCCTGAAAAATATATTTAATTTTCCCATTTTGTAATTCTTTGGCATAATTTTTGTGTAAAAGCACTTTGGTATTATCCGTTGAACCATCATCAACAATAATCAATTCAAAATTTTGATAACTTTGTTCCAGCATTGATTGTATGGCTCGCGTGATACAAAACGCCCGATTATAAGCCGGCATAATTACAGAAAAAGCCGGTTGATATTCTACTTCTTTGTTTCGCTTATACAGTTTGTAACCTTCAATATAATAATCTTTTTTACGCAATTGCTCTAAGTGAAAGAGAGAAAACACCGGCAATAAATGTTTTTTTATCAACAAAGCATCGCCCTTTTTCAAAAAATCTTCTTGCTTAGCTACACTTTGTGGAGTTTCTTTTATAATATAACTCTCATGCAGTCGCCATGCAGTTAGTTTTTTGTTTATATAAAAAATCGTGTTATGGTAACAGATTTGCCGCCACAGCCACCAGTCTAAATTAGCTTTTCGCGGAACAGAGGTAATGTCACAATTTTCAAGAGCATCTTTTTTAACCATACAACAGGAAAAAGTTACAATCCAGTTTTTTATTCTGAAATCAGCTAAAGATATTCGTGTTTTATTTAATATAAATTTTGTTTTTCTTTCTTCTACGATTGTATCAACCGTTTCTTTTCTATCACGATTGCCAAAGGTTTTGACATCATTGATAATTATTTTGGGGTTGGCGTAAGAGTTGATGATTTTGACTTTTTCTTCCAGGTGGCGCGGCATCCAATAATCATCGGATTCACAAAACGCAATATAGTCGCCTTTTGATTTTTCCAAACCTAATTTAACAGTTTCCGGCAAGCCTTTGTTTTTGCCACTTTTGTGACGATGTAAAAATATGTTTGGATATTTCTTGACATATTTTTTAATCACTTTTACGGAATCATCTGTTGAACCATCATCTATAACAATGACTTCAAAATTTTTATATGTCTGGGCAACTAAGCTGTCCAATGTTTCTTTGATATAATCTTGATAATTATAACTGGCAACAATGACACTTATAAACGGATTTTTCCTTTTATATCGGCACACGATTTTATCATAAAAATTAGGTTTTATTTCTTTGTATTTATCTATAAGTGACGGACAAATTATTCTTTTCTCTTTGTATCCGTACTGTAAATAATGTAATAGTGGATTTATTTTAGCTCGGTTGATATCTTGGTAAATATTTAAATATAAATTATTATTAAACTTTCTACTTGGATTGTAACCTTTCTTCCATCCTTCATTCAAATAATGCTCCACCGGATCGACACCGGCTTTTTTGACATCCGGATACATTTCCAAATACCAGCGTTTGTTAAAGTATTTTGAACGGGCAATTAAAATATAGTTTTGATTTTTACCTCTGTATTTTCCGTATTTAACAGCATACGCATCATAAAGTTTATATATACGTCCGAAATATTTTCTCCAAACTTCATGCCAATCTATCGGAAGAATTAAATCTTTATGTTCCAGCATATAGTGAAACAGCGGGCACCAATTTTTTTCTAAAAGCTCGGGATATTGTTCAAGGTAGGCTTCGGTATCAAACTCTTTGCTTGGGTTGCGGCCTTCTTTCCAGCCCCATTTGACATAGTGTTTGGCCGCACCGATTTTTTTGGCTTTAACATCCGGGTTTTGCTCTAAATACCACTTGGCATCAAACAGCGGCGAAGCCTTGACGATTTCAATTTGTCGTTTCTCATCATATTTTACTTTGCTTATTAAATGAAATATCCTGCAAATCTTTAAAGTCCATAAGTTCATTTTATACCTCTGTTTTTTGTTCACTTTAAATGTACGTTTATATTAAATGCCCATATTTTTTGTTTTTTTCGAATAAACCGGGATTTTGCAGATTTTAATCAGCTTATTCCCGCTTGTTGTTATTTTTTTCTGGTAAAAAAAGCGTATGATGGCGCTTCTTAACAATAATATTCCGTAGCGCCATTGCCT
>CALUQQ010000134.1 GCA_944322955.1 Candidatus Gastranaerophilales bacterium | reverse complement strand
ATAAAAACATTTGATATTGTTAAAAGCGCAATGGGAGCTATATATTTTATCATTTAACCAGTCCTTCTGTCTCATTATATATTACCATATAAAAATCAGGACTGGTCATATTCGGATTTTTTTTCATGAATTTTTGGACATCAAATTTTTCAAGATATTTGTCAAGTTTATTTATTATTTTCGGGTTATCTTCGTGTTCTAATTTCAAATTATTTATATAAGATTTTGTCATCATAAGAACTTCTTCTTCCGTTAAGAGAGGAAGTCCGCCGATTTTTACTTCATCTTGTTCTTCTTTTTCGAGGTATTTTTTTTCTTCTTTTTTCTGTTCTCTTGGCTGTTGATGTTTATTACTGTCTGAAGATGTTGATGATTCAATCTTTTTATTAAAGGGATTGTTTACGGAATTAAACATTTATACCTCCTTTTATAATTATTACGGTTTTTGTAATTATAATCTTAAAAAAATCATCCTATTGATGTATTGTGTAGAAAAACATGTTAATTGTTGTAGAAAACTCATGAGTTTTCTACAATTGTTTTTTTTATATTGACTTTTTCTACATTTTTTTATTTTTTTTGTTTTTTTTTTCTACTAAACTTTCTACTATTAAAAATTAATACTATTAACTATTTCAGACATTTTTCTACAAATATTTAATGCTTATTATTATGATTATATTTATAATTTATTATTTTAATATAATATTTAATAAATAAAATTTTGAACAAAAAAAACGAAAACCCTAACTATAATTTTTTAAACTTCTTTACATTCGTTTGTTTTGGAATAATTTTTATTATAAAATTAAATAAAGGAAAAAGGAGCAGGATATGAAATTTGTCGTAAAAAAAGAGGATTTATTTGACGGGATAAAAATAGTAGAGCGTGCAACCAGCATGAAAGCTTTGCAGCCTGTATTTATGAATATATTAATAGAAACAGTTGATAAAGGAACAATAAGACTTGTTGCTACAGATTTGGATTTGACAGTAACTGCATTAGTTGATGCTCAGGTTGAAGAAAACGGCAAAATTACTCTCCCTTCCAAAACATTAAATGAAATTGTTTCTAAATTGGGTAATAAATTAATAACTTTTGAAATGCCGGAAGGCGACACATGTGTCAATATTACATGCCAAAATTCAAAATTTGATATAATAGGCATTTCTGCATCAGAATTTCCTCCGGAAGTATATAATGTTGATTTGAACGAAGATGATTTTTTTGAAATTGAATTAAAACCGTTTTCAAAAGCCGTAAGGCAGGCAGGTTTTGCAGCTGCTATTTATGATACAAGTGCACTTTTATCGGGTATTGTTTGTGATATTTCAGATCAAGTTTTAGAAATAGCTTCTACGGACGGAAACAGACTTGCACGTGTCAGAGAACATATTGATAACAAAGACAATAAAAATAAACAGCTTATTATTCCTGCAAAAACGCTTAATGAATTTATTAAAATGAGTGCCTACATTGACGAAGAAAGCGTCAGAATTTATACTGAAAAAACAAAATTAATAATAAAATCAGAAAAAACAATGACAATATCAAGACTTCTTGACGGACAATTTCCTAAATACAATCAATTAATTCCGTCAGAAAGTCCTAAACAGGCTATTGTTAATGTTTCTCAATTAATTTCAGCATTAGAACGTGTTTCAATTATGGTTAACGAAAAAACAAGTATAGTTAAAATGAACTTTGCGGATAATGAATTAACACTGAATGCAGATACACCGGATTCAGGTAAATCAGAAGAAAAAATTGATATTCAATATACATCTGAACCCTTGCTTATAGCATTTAATTACAAATATGTGCTGGAAGCATTAAAAAATATTGATAGCGATGAGGTAAAAATAGGTTTGAATACAGGATTATCGGCAACGGTATTAAGACCGAATAGCGAAGAAGATTTTGTATGCTTGATAATGCCTGTTCAAATAAGATAATATATCAAAATATTAATAGTGCAAATAGGCACGTCTTTTTAGAGCCTTCTTATCAAAGGCTCTTTTTAATTGAAAAAAGAAATTATTGAAAAAAAAACTTAAAAATTAAAAAGGATAATCTTCAGGAATTTTCCAGCCGTTTAATTCTATTAATTTTGTACAAAGTGCTCCACCGACACTGCCACTGTCATAACAACCGTTACCAAAAGCGGAGTGCTTTGCACCTTCAATTGTACCATTCCAGCCATATGCATAAGTTGCAAAACCGGGATTGGTAACATATTTAAATTCTTCATCCCTATTTTCCATTTCCTCAAAAAGTGTTGGCTGAAATCTGAAGAAAAACAAATTTTTTCCCATTTGTCCTGAATCAGTTCTAATAATTTTCGGATTAAGATAATAACGTACATCATAAATATACGGAGGAAAAGTTAACACAGTGCCATCCAAAAGATATAAAGCAAGGCAATCTTTATTTTCATCGGAAAGAAAAACTTTTTCGACTTTCTGTACTTTTAAATAATCAGCTAAATAAGTATTATACCATTCCAGTAAATCCTCATAACTTGCCGTGCTGTTTGTAGATGTTCCTAAGGTTTTCCATGTTGAAGTTTCTCCGTTTTCTATTGTAGATAATTTTATAGCCTGATTCATTAAAGAATAAACTTTGATAAGTTTACTTTCAATAACTTTTTTTCTGTAATTTTGAATAAGTGTCGGTATAGTCATAGCTGCCACAACACCGATTATACCAAGTGTTATGAGGACTTCAGCTAAAGTAAAAGCGTTATTTTTCATATTCTCTCCTTAAATTTATACCTATTGTAAAAAAATTAAACAGGTAAAATGTCAATGTCATTGATTTTATATAATGTCAGTATAACTGATAATATTTAAATGAACAATGAATATTTACAAAAATTTGCAAAACATCTTAAAAAATTGAGAAAAGAAAAGAATATAAAACAAGATGAGTTTCTTGCGGTTGAAGGAATTTCAAGATCGACAATAGCAATGGTCGAAACAGCAAAAACAGATATTACTCTTTCTAAACTAAAAATAATAGCAGATGTTTTAAAAATAAAGCCAAAGGATTTGTTAGATTTTGAATAGATTTATTGAAAAAAGAAAAGATTTAACATAAAATATTTATATGAAAGAAAAAGCAAAAGATTATTATGTAAATCAAGGGTATTCATGCTCTGAGAGTATTATTCGTGCAGCAATAGATGAGGGGTTGTGCCCGAAGGAGATACTGCCATGTGCAACAACATTTTCAGGCGGCATGTCACAGGGGTGCCTTTGCGGAACTATTGCAGGATCTCAAATAGTTTTGGGCTATAATTTCGGCAGGGAAAATACAAAAGGCAATGAGGTTACAGCACGTCAAAAAGCAGCAGAATTTTTGGAAGAATTCAAAAAACGCAATAAATTTACCTGCTGCAGAATTTTGTCAAAAGATGTTCCGCAGGAGAATAAAAAAGCTCATTGTTCAAAATTTGTAACTGATGCTGCGGAAATTCTTGAAACCATGTTAAAGGTTAAAGTTTAATGAAAAAGATATTGGATAAATTAAATTTTTTGACTGCCGGAATGCCTCTTGCTACAGGAAAAGGCAGTTATCCGGAAGCGTTTGGTATTTTGAAAGACTTAAATCTTGACGGTATGGAGATGGAATTTGTTCATGGGGTTAGAATTACCGATAAATCAAAAGATTTTATAAAGAGAAATTCTGAAAACCTTGTCATAACCGCACATGGGCCTTTTTATATTAATCTGAATTCCAAAGAAGAAGAAAAAATTGACGCAAGCGTCGCCAGAATTATTGATACTGCAAGGGTTGCAGAGGATGTAGGTGCATACAGCATAACATATCATGCTGCTTTTTATATGGGCAAAGATAAAGAAATCGTTTACAGTCAGGTTAAAAATCAGACTCAAAGAATTCTTGATATTTTGGAAAAAGAAAACATAAATGTTTGGATTAGGCCTGAAACAACCGGAAAATCAACTCAATGGGGTGATTTCGAAGAAATTATAAGACTTTCAAAAGAATTTGAACAGGTTTTGCCGTGCATTGATTTTTCTCATATTCACGCAAGAACCGGCGGTCAATATAATACTTATGACGAAATAGCATATGTTTTGGAAAGAATAGGAAAAGAGTTAGGAGTTCAGGCGTTAGAAAATTTTCACGGACATCTTGCAGGGATTGAATATACTGATAAAGGCGAGCGCCAGCACCTTATTCTTGAAGAATCCGACATGAATTATCAAGCTGTTTTGAAAGCGTTAAAGGATTTTAACGTTAAAGGCGCGCTTGTTTGCGAAAGCCCGAATATTGAGGACGATGCGCAGATTTTGAAAGAATATTATTATTCATTGTAATGTTTTTTCATTTCGTCTATGCTGTCACCGCCGAATTTTTGCATTAATTCATCAGCCAGAACAGAAGCAATTCTTGCTTCAGCAACAATTGAACATGCTTCAACAGCGCAGGTGTCAGAGCGTTCAAAGTGCGCCTCGCACATCTGAAGAGTATCTTTATCAACTGTCTTTAAGGGTTTTGACATAGTCGGAATAGGTTTCATAACAGCACGAACAATTAAATCTTCACCGTTTGTCATTCCGCCTTCAATTCCGCCTGCGTTATTTGTTTTGCGGATAAAATTTCCGTTTTCAAAAAATATTTCATCATGATATTCAGAACCCTTTTTACCGAGAGGGTTTTCACCAATTTCAACGGTTTTTATTCCGCCAATAGACATAACACATTGAGCAAGTTTACCGTCTAAAGCCTGGTCCCATTGAACGTATGATCCGAGACCTATCGGTAGGTTTTGAACATTAATCTCAAATTTCCCGCCTAAGGAATCACCCAGTTCTTTTGCTTTATCTATTTCCTGTTCAAAATTTTCCAAAACAGAGCCTATTTGTAAAATTTTTGAAGAAAATGTAATACCAAATTCTTTTAAAAGAAGTTTTGCCACAGCTCCGACAGCAACCTCAATTGCTGTTTTTCTGGCGCTTGAGCGTTCGAGAACATCTCTCAAATCAGAAAGATTATATTTTACGCTTCCTGCAAAATCCGCATGACCCGGACGAAATTTTGTAAACGGAGGTTTATTGTTGAAATCTTTGTTGTAAATAACAAGACACAAAGGAGAGCCGGTTGTTTTATCATTGTGAATACCTGCGGTTATTTCAACGGTATCTGTTTCCAGCTGCATTCTTGTGCTTCTACCGTAACCTTGTTGGCGGCGTTTTAATTCATTGTTGATAAAATCAATATCAATCGTCAAATTTGACGGAACCCCGTCTATTATTGCCGTTAAACATTTGCCGTGACTTTCTCCGGCGGTTAAAAATCTGAAATTATTTAGCATATCTTAAGAAAATCTGTTCCTTTGTTTGCATTAATTCTTCAATAACTTTCCAGCTGCCGTCAGGCTGTTTTTGGACTATTTGATAAGTTTTTAGCCAATAGGTTTCGCCTGTCGGCTGGCGTTCAGAGCTTACTTTATAACCGTTTGAAACTTTTGTAACGGTTATATTACGATATGTATTTTTGTATTTTCTGATCTTTGCTGTAGCCTGACCTAATTTTAACTGTTTCATATAAGTTGCGGTATCAGTATTTACATTTACAAGACTGCCGTCAGGTTTTACAACCTGCCTGATAATTTTTGCATTCGGGGAATAAAAATCCGGAATGGTTGTGCTATAGGTATTTGCCGCATTTACATATTTATTAAAAAAAGCTTTTGCATCTGCAGCATCGTCTGCAATGCTTTGTATTCCAGTAAACATAATTAATATGAAAATTGTTGATAAAAATTTTTTCATGATTTTCTCCTGCATGTATTGAACGAAAAAATAACTTTAGTTGTTCATTTTTTAGTATAGCATAATATAATTTGTTTATACAAGGTCTAAAGCGGTTAGGTCGTTTTCCAGAAGATTTTTTTGGAATTTTTCACATTCTTCTATCAAATTTTTTACTTCCTGAAATTTCTCATTATGCAAAACCGGCGATAAATCTTTTATTTCATTGAGTTGAATCTTGTAAAATTCATGATTTTTTTCTGAAATTTTAATAAAATTAACCTCTTCAAACAAATCCAATAAAGTCAAAACAGTTTCAACGGATTTGCCGAGAGCACTGGAACAGCGTAGAAAATTAACCTTTCCTTCGTTATTATGTTCTGCAAATCGGAGCATTTTTATAAAAGTTGTTAAAAATTCTTTGTCATCAAAATATCTTATTTTGTAATTCATAAAATGAATTGAGGCGGGATGAGATTCTTCAATTATATAGTCAAAAGTTTCTTTATCAGCCGGGTAATCAAAGAACATCAACGCATCACACGGTGGGACTTTTTCTCTTGTAAAAGTTCTTGTAATAAGGTTTGAAAAAGGTGTTAACAAATCTTTTACGGTTTTGCTTTCTGCAAAAATCATTATATTTTGTTTGGAATTTTTGACGTAATCGTTTACGAGCGGCAAAATATTTGTTTTTTTACGGTGGTCGTATAGTTTTAAACCGAGTTCCGGCTGTTCATCATCCTTTAAAAGTTCGGAATGTATGTCATCAATAATCAATTGGACGCTTATATTGCCGTTATATTCATTAATTTGCGGGTGAAAAGCAATATCTATTATATCACCAGGTACAAGCGAAATATCACCCATTTGCCAGCGGACACAGGTAAATTCGTATGTACCTGCTTGAACTATAAGCCTTAAATGGTCTTTATTTTCCCCCATAAGTCTTTTTTCTTTAATCTTCAAATTTTTTATTATAAAAACAGGACTTGGATTTGAAGCACCAAACGGTTCCATTTGAGAAATTTCATCAACAAGCTCAACATTAATATCCGTCGGATAAACTTCAGAATCTACTTCAATAAACGGCTTCAATTCCTGTCCGTTAAGAATTTCTTTTATGGTTTTATTAAGAGCTGCTTTGACCTGTTCAAAGGAGGTTTTTTCTTTTGAAAAATATAAACCTGCGGCAAGTTTATGACCGCCAAACCCGTCTAAGATTTCTGAATTGGCATTTATAATATCATAGAGAGAAAGACCTTCTATACCGCGCGCTGAACATCTGAATTGTTGAGTTTCTTCTGAATATGTCATTAAAAATGTAGGTTTATAATATTTTTCAACAAGTTTTGACGCAACTATACCGATAATTCCGATATGCCAGTCGGGTTTGTAAAGAATAATTGCAGGGTTTCTGTTGCCTTCTTTTTTAAGCATTTCTTCTGCTTCAATAAACATATTCTGGCAAAGTTCCTGTCGAACTTTGTTAAAATTATTTAATGAGATTACGGCGGTTTCAATTTCTTGTTTGTTGTCTGAAATAAGGATTTTTATAGCATCTTCGACGGTATCAAGACGTCCTGAGGCATTTATTCTTGGTCCAACGCCAAAGGCTATGTTTTCGGAGGTTATGCCTTTTTCAACTTTATATCCGGCACATTCCAAAAGTCTTTTTATGCCGTAATGTTTGCCCTGAGATATTAATTCCAATCCTTTTGTTACAAGATATCTGTTTTCGCCGATAAGCGGAACAATATCAGAAATTGTTCCTATAGCAACAAACGGCAGAAGTTCATATACAAATTCTGTTTTGTTATAGTGTTTCAAAATGCCCTGAGCAACCTTGAACGCAACTCCAACACCAGCAAGAGAGGTTAAACTCTCAATATCTTTTGCTGTTAGATTTTCATTCAGCGCATTCGGTGCTTTAGGATTTATTATGGCAAACGCTTTCGGAAGTTCTTCAGGAGCTTCGTGGTGGTCTGTAATAATTACGTCAATTTTAAAACTGTTTATAAAATTGACAGCCTCAACGTCGCTTATTCCGCAATCAACAGAGATAATGATTTTTGGTTTTACGGTTGTCATAAGTTTTACAAGGGCTTTTGTGTCAAAGCCGTGACCTTGTTTTTCTCTGTCAGGAATAAAATAATTTACATCTGCCCCTAAATATTTAAAAGTTTTGTATAAAAGAGAGGTGGATGTTACACCATCTGCGTCAAAATCGCCGTAGATAACAATTTTTTCGTTGTTGTCAATAGCTTTTGAAAGTCTTTCAATTGTTTTATTCATATCGACAAAAACATTCGGATCATATGGCGTCATCTCCAGCGGATGTAAAAATTCATATATTTCTTTGTCTGTTTTTATTCCTCGAGAAAATAAAAGCCTTTTTATTAAAGACTTTTCTCCGCTTTTATTTTCTTTTATCCTCCACTCTTTCAACATATTTACATAATATCATAAATAATAAGTTTATGTTAAATATTTTAAATTATTACTTGTTTTTAGAGATGACGCATGATATATATTGGACAAAGGACCATAATAATGAGGATAAATAGAATTACCCCTTTGCATTTTACAGCACAAAAGCAAGATAGAAAAAATTATGTTTCCCCGATAAAAGCCGGATTAACAACTGCTGTTATCTGGGGTGGATTTGGCGTTGTTTTTGAACAGGTTTCAAAAAAGCTTACAAAAGTATTAAAATCCGATAAGAAATCGTCATTTGTATTAAACGGCGGCTGTGCAGTTGTTTTTGGGATGATTGACGGAATTAAAACAGCAATAAGAAATAAAAAAGCGGCCGGATAACAGCCGCTTTTTTGTGTGATTTTTTATAATTATTTGTCATCCAGTGCTGCAACGCCCGGAAGAACTTTTCCTTCAATGAATTCCAAAGAAGCACCTCCGCCTGTAGAAACGTGAGTGAAATCTTCAGCATGGCAGAACTTTTTAGCAGCTGAAACTGAATCACCGCCTCCGATAACGGATATGGCACCGTTTTTGGTAGCTTCAACAATTGCTTTTAATACAGCTTTTGTTCCTTCAGCAAATGCAGGATTTTCAAATGCGCCGACAGGACCGTTCATCAAAATGGTTTTTGAGTTTTTAATAACTTCGGCAAATGCTTTTTGAGATTCAGGACCTGCGTCAACGCCTTCAAATCCGTCAGGGATATTTTTGATATCAACAACTTTGTTTGTAACGTAACATAAAAAATCGTCAGTTACAAGAACATCTGTTGCCATAACTAATTTAACGCCTTTATCATGGGCTTTCTTTTCAATAGTTTTTGCAACATCTAATTGGTCATCTTCGCAGATTGAATTACCGATTTTGCCTCCGTTAGCTTTTACAAATGTGTAAGCCATGCCCCCGCCGATAATTAAGTTATCAACTTTATCAATCAAATTTTCCAAAACGCCGATTTTTGAAGAAACTTTAGCTCCGCCTACAACTGCCGTAAACGGTCTTGTCGGGTTGTCAAGTGCTTGTGACAGGCATCTTAATTCTTTTTCCATTAAAAGACCTGAAACTGCAGGTTTTAAAACTTTTGCAATTTTAGCGGTTGATGTGTGGTTTCTGTGTGCTGCGCCAAAAGCGTCATTTACATAGAAATCACCCAATTTTGCAAGTTCGTTTGCAAATGTCATATCATCATCTTTAGCTTCCTCTGCTTTGTAGTAGCGGATATTTTCCAATAATGCTACTTGGCCGTCTTTTAAACCATCAAGTTCTTTTTCTGCGCCTTCGCCTATGGGCGTTGATACAAATAATACGTCTTCTCCCAGAACTTTTGATAAATATTTTGCAACCGGAGCTAAAGAAAATTCAGGATTTACTTCACCTTTGGGTCTGCCTAAGTGTGCCATAAGAATAATTTTTGCACCTTTTTCTTTTAAGAAATTGACAGTCGGTAAAATTGCCTGAATTCTTGTGTCGTCAGTTACGTTTTTGTCTGCGTCCAAAGGAACATTAATATCAACTCTGATTAATGCTCTTTTTCCTTTGATGTCGCCTAAATCTTTAATTGATTTTTTCATAAAATTCTACTTCTTTTATACAATTATTTTACATAAAACATGAAATTTTCGCAAAAACTAATTTTTATCCGACTGTCTAATTTTAAAATTTAAAAAAGCGCGGATAACATGGGTTTAAAGAAAGGATTTATTTTTATGAAAAAACATTTATGGTTTATTGCAATTTGTTTAATAGCTTTTGTTGCAGGTTATTCAATCAATAGCAAAGCAATATCGGATACCGGTTACAGAGTTGCGGTTGTTGATGTGCAGTCGTTGATTTCAAAATCTTCTCAGGTTACAGCATTAAAAGCCGAGCAGCAGAAAAAATTAGATACAATGAAGGCAACTGTTGATAAGGCAAGAGCTGAAATTTCTAAAGAAACTGATCCTGCAAAAATTGCTCAACTTGAAGAAAAATATAGAAATGATATTAATAATCAAAAAGTAGCACTTGATAATGAATATAATACAAAATTAATGCAAATAGATTCAAGTATAAAGGCAATTGTATTGGAAAAAGCCAAAGGAATGAATTATAACCTTGTTTTACCTAAAAATATTGTTCTTTTTGGCGGTGATGATATAACATCCGAAATAGCTAAATCTGTTAAATAATAAAAAATCCGGAGAGAACTCCGGATTTAGTTTTTTACGT
>CALUQQ010000133.1 GCA_944322955.1 Candidatus Gastranaerophilales bacterium | reverse complement strand
ATTAAGGGATACAAGATATATGAAAAAAATAATTTCTGCAAAAGAAGCTGCAAATATGATAAAAGACGGGTCTTCAATTATGGTCGGCGGTTTTTTAAGCTGCGGCACGCCGGATAAGATTATTGATGAGCTTGTAAAATTGAATGTATCAGATTTGACAATGATTTGTAATGACACATCAACTCCCGGAAATGACAGAGGTAAACTCATAGAAAATAGACAGGTCAAAAAGGTTATAGCCTCTCATATCGGTACAAATCCCGAAACTGGACGCCAGATGCATGATGGCGAAATTGATGTTGAACTTATTCCTATGGGCACATTGATTGAAAAAATAAGGGCAAAAGGTACAGGACTTGGCGGTGTTTTAACTCCAACAGGCGTCGGAACTATTATTGAAGAAGATAAACAAACTATGACAATTGACGGTAAAAAATATATTTTTGAAAAACCTTTGGGGGCTGATTTTGCATTAATTTATGGAACAAAAGTTGACAAATACGGAAATGTATCTTTTGAAGGTACAACAAGAAATCATAATACTATAATGGCAACAGCGGCAGAAACCGTAATTGTTCAGGCAGATGAACTTGTGGATTGTTTGGATCCTAATGAGGTTGTAATACCGGGTCTTTTTATAGATTATGTTGTCGCAGGTGAGGAGAATTAGATGGCAGTAGCATTACAGGAATTATCAAAAGAAAAAATCCGCGAAATTATTGCAAAAAGAGCCGCAAAAGAATTTCAAAACGGTGATGTGGTAACTCTTGGCATAGGTTTACCTACTGCGGTTGCGGATTATGTGCCGGAAGGGATTAACGTTACTTTTCAATCCGAAAATGGACTTTTGGGAGTTGGTAAAAGCCAGAAAGGTGATTTTATTGATAAAAGAATTATAAACGCAGGCGGCGGATATGTAGAAGCCAAAAAGGGTGCAAGTTTTTATGATTCACAGATGGCGTTTACTATGATGCGCGGAGGACATATTGATGCGACTGTTCTCGGGGCATTGCAGGTTGATGAAGAAGGAAGTCTTGCAAGTTGGCTTATTCCGGGTAAATTTGTACCCGGCATGGGCGGATCTATGGATTTGGTTGTCGGTGCGAAAAAAGTTATTGTTGCAATGGAACACACATCAAAAGGTCAAATAAAAATAGTTAAAAAATGTACTTTGCCTTTGACCGCATATCAGGAAGTTAATTTGATAATAACCGAGCGCTGTGTATTTAAAGTTACTTCACAAGGACTTGTTATGACGGATATTAATCCGATGTTTACTGTTGATGACATAAAAGAGTCTGTTACTGCTGATTTTATGGTAAGTGATAATCTGCAGTATATGGATATATAATACAGGTGTCCTATTCCTATAGCTTAATCGGTTAATAGCAGATTTTTTTTAAAAAATGATAATAATTTTATGAAATATTTTAATTTTTTTGTAAAATTATTATTTTATTTACTGTTTTTTGTTAATTTAGATGCAAAAGCCGAAAATATTGATATAGCAACATTTAGTGAATTAATAAATTCAAATCCTGTCAATGGTGATGTTTTAACTTTTACAAATGATTTGCATTCAACGTCCTCAATAAATAATTATTTTATAGGCCTCGATATAACTTTTGCTGGTAATAACCATTATGTAAATGGTAATAATATTTTTGGCGGTTTTATTGTAAGTCAGGATAATACTTTTGATTTTGTCGGTATACGAAATTGTCAGGGGCAGGTTTATAATAATTCAAAATTTGCCGGCTCAATTTTTAATTTCGGCGGGAATTCGACAATAAATGAGTCATTTTTTGAGAATAATTTTGTTAATTCAGCCGGGTATAATTTTGCGGTTGCGGGAGCTGTTTATAATTTAAACGGCGGCAGTATGGATATTAATTCGGCATTGTTTACGAATAATTATGCATATGGAGCGGGTACTTACGGCGGGGCTGTCGCTAACGGCTATGAAAACGGTTTAACTGCAAATATGACAATTAATAATGCTGTTTTTAAAGATAATTTTGCTTTCGGAACCTCTTTTGCAGAAGGCGGGGCTTTGTACAATAAAGGTGACATAAATATATCAAATACTTTGTTTCAGGATAATTATATTAGTACAACTGACGGTTTTACTCTTTATGGCGGTGCATTGTTTAATATTGGGGATATGACAATAAATAAAAGCATTTTGTCCGGTAATTACGGTGAAAGTAATCAGTCTTATTATACCAGAGGCGGGGCGATTTATAATAATTCAAAGTTGACAATAACGGATTCTGTAATTAATGATAATCACGTGAGTGCTGATATTACGGCTGACGGCGGAGCGATTTTTAATGACGTATCCGGTACAACAACTATATCAAATTCAGTTTTATCCGGTAATTATACGAATGCCCAGAGTGCAAACGGCGGTGCAGTTTATAATGACGGAACACTTATTGTAGAAAAATCTACTTTTCAAGATAACCGCGATAAAGATGGTGAAAATGATATTTATACCACAGGAACAGTTGAATTTAATTCGGACGGAACAACAAATATATTGAGCGGGATTAAGGGAACGGGAACTGTTTCAAAAAATGATTCGGGTATTCTTAATCTTGGCGGACAAAATGACGGTTACACAGGTAATTTTGATTTTAACGGCGGAACAGTTAATTTGCTTGCAAACAGCAGTTATTTTGATGCGACAAATACAAATTTCGGCAGCAATATAAATTTTAATATGCAAAACGGACAGATAAACAATATAAATTTCGGTAATTTGAATTTGGCAGGACAGGCTAATATTTATCCTGATGTTAATTTGAATAATAATACAATGGATAAAATTAATGCGGAGAGTATTTCCGGAAACGGTTCTTTATATGTACCTGATTTGGCCATAGAGGGTGTTCCGAAAGCCGAATATATAACCATACCTTTTGCGGATTTTATTTTAAAAGATTATGTGGAATACACTTCTACAACATTACGTACGCCGATATATAATTATAATGTAAGTTATGATTTCTCAGACGGGAATTTTGATTTTAAACGCGGCGGATTTGATTCTTCAATCTTTACACCTGCCGTTGCAGCACAAATGGCAGGATATTTAACCCAAATTGATACATACAGAAATGTTTTTTCAAATTTGGATATGGTAATGATTTCACCTGCTGAAAGTCGAAATAGTTTGAAATTTCGTAATAAAATTGCATTTTTGGGTTCAAACATTCCGTATTCGCCGTTTTCAATGCCGGAAGAAAACAGAGGGGTTTGGATAAAACCTTATACAACTTTTGAAAATGTTCCATTAAAAAACGGGCCGAAGATTTCTAATGTCAGCTACGGAACGCTGATAGGGATTGAAAGCGGTTTGCAGAAATTAAAAAAAGATTGGTATAATATTTACGGCGGCTATGTTTCTTATAACGGTTCTCATCAGGCTTTCGACGGGAACGGTATTTATAATAACGGCGGGATGTTAGGGGCGTATACAGTGTTTTATAAGAATAAGTTGTTTTCTGCCTGGACAGCTAATGTCGGGGCGAATTCTTCCGAAGCTTCAACGATTTTCGGTCATGATAATTTTGCAATGTTGAATACGGGTGTTGCTCAAAAAACAGGCTATAATTTTGAAACATTTAAAAAAAGATTAATAATTCAGCCAAGTATTTTTACATCTTATACTTTTGTTAACACATTCAATTATACAACTTCCGCCAATGTTGCGATGAATTCGGATCCTTTGCATGTAATTCATATAGAACCACAGATTAAATTAATCGGGAATTTTAAAAATTATTTGCAGCCATATTTAGCTGTTTCTATGGTTTGGAATTTAATAGATAAAGCAAAATTTCAGGCTGATGACGTTTATTTGCCGGAATTATCAGTGAAACCATTCGTTCAGTATGGCGCTGGAGTCCAAAAGCGTTGGGATGACAGAGTGACAGGGTTTTTGGAAGCTATGATAAGAAACGGTGGCAGAAATGGTATTGCGCTTCAATTCGGGGTCAGGATAAAGATTTAAAATTCATTGTGAAAAAATTTTATTCCTGTTAGAATTATTTCAGCGGGGTAAAATTATGTTCTATGCTGATTTACATATACATTCAAAATATTCAAGAGCCACAAGCAAAGACTGCGACCTTGAACACTTGGCGCTATGGGCGCAGAAAAAAGGTTTGAGTGTAATTTCAACGGGAGATTTTACGCATCCTGCGTGGTTTAAAGAGATTAACGAAAAGCTAATACCTGACGGGTGCGGGGCATACAGGTTAAAGCCCGAAATTGAAAAACAAATTTTTAAAACTTCGGAACCCGTAAGATTTATTCTGTCAGTTGAGATTTCAACAATTTATAAAAAAGGTGATAAAACCCGTAAAGTTCACCATGTGGTATTTACGCCGGATATTGAAACCGCCCGGAATTTTAGGCAGAAACTGGACGTCATAGGCAATATTAATTCAGACGGGCGTCCGATTTTGGGATTGGATTCAAGAAGTTTACTTGAGATAGTTTTGGAATCAGGCGAAAATTCTTATATAATTCCGGCACACATCTGGACCCCGTGGTTTTCAGTTTTAGGGTCAAAATCGGGTTTTGATTCTATTGAAGAAAGTTATGAAGATTTATCTGATCATATTTTTGCCGTTGAAACAGGACTTTCTTCCGATCCTGAAATGAATTGGAAAGTGTCAAAATTGGATAAATTTCGTCTTGTTTCAAATTCCGATGCACATTCGCCTTCAAAATTGGCACGTGAAGCAACGGTTTTTGACACAAATCCGGATTATTTTTCTATTATGAATGCCCTCAAAACAGGTACAGGATATGTCGGTACTGTTGAATTTTTCCCCGAAGAAGGCAAATACCACGAGGATGGCCACAGAAAATGCAATATTTGCCTTACGCCTGATGAAACCAAAAAGTGTAACGGGATTTGTCCGGTTTGCGGAAAGCCTTTGACCATTCGGGTTTTAAACAGGGTAAATGAACTTGCTGACAGGAACTTTGACAGTGATTTTATTCCTGCAACAGGCGGAAAAGTTTATAGTCTTGTCCCTTTGCCGGAAATTATTTCCGAAATTATGCAGGTTGGGCCGGCAAGCAAATCCGTTGTTAATGAGTATGAAAGATTAATTCATAAATTCGGGTCGGAGCTTTCAATTTTGAGAAAAGTTCCTGTCGAGGAGATTTCAAAAGATTTTCCTATGCTTGGCGAGGCAATTTCAAGGCTCCGCGCAGGAAAAGTTATAAAACATGCAGGCTATGACGGTGAATATGGTGTTATCAGACTTTTTGACGACAGTGAAATCGTAAAAAAAAATTGTATAAATCTCAAACTTGATATTGATATTCCGCAAACAGTTGTAAAAGAGCCTGAAAAAACTATAATTTCAGAAAAAAGTTTAGTTCAAAATACTGTTGTAGAGAAAATTTTTCATCAAAATTCTTTGGGTTTGGATGAATACCAAAAGGCTGCTGTCGAAAGTAATTCTAATCAATTGTTAATAACAGCCGGGCCTGGTTCCGGCAAAACAACCGTGCTCACCCGTCGTATAGCATATTTAATTAATCTGAATAAAGTTCCGCCTGAGAATTGTCTTGCAATAACCTTTACACGGCGTGCGGCTCAGGAAATGCACGACAGGTTGAAAATTCTTCTGACGGAAAAATCTTCTTACGTTAATATATATACATTCCATTCTTTATGTTTGTCAATTTTAAAAGAAAATTATGAAAAAGCCGGATTGGATAAGAATTTTGGCGTTATAAGCGTACAGGAAAAAGCTCTTTATGATGAAATTCCCGAAAATTTGATTGAATTTGATGATTTAATAATTTTTACTGTAAAATTGTTTGAGAATTACCCCGAAATCAGAAAATTTTATCAGAAAAAATTTAAAATGGTTTTTGTTGACGAATATCAGGATATTGATGAAAATCAGTATAAATTGATTAAATTACTTGTGTCTGAAGAAGGGAATATTTGTGTTATAGGTGATTCCAATCAGGCGATTTACGGTTTTAGAGGCGGCAGCGCAAAATTTTTTGATAATTTTAAAAATGATTACAAAGACGTTGAAATTGTTCATCTTAAAAATAACTACCGTTCAAATGAGGGGATTGTAAACGCATCTAATCAGATTATCAGTTCTTATGATATTATTTCGCGCTATGACAGACCGCAGGAAAAAATTACAATTCATACGGCGTCCACAGACAGGGCTGAGGCGGAATTTATCGTAAGTAGTATTGAAAATTTAATCGGCGGTCACAGTTTCTTTTCAATAGATTCATCAAGGTCATCAGGCGATAAGGATGATTTGTCGTTTTCGGATTTTGCGATTTTGTATAGAACTTCATCACAGCTAAAGCCGATATTGGAAGCTCTTGAAAGATCCGGCATGCCATTTGTTAAGCTTTCGGATGATATGCTTTGTGATAAAAAATCTGTCAGAGATTTGTTAAAAGGGTTAAAAGACGATATTCCCGTTGATCAGCAATTGGAAGGCTCATTAGGTGAAATTGAAGATTATATTTTGAATTATTTGAAAAATATTGCCTTGAATTGCAATTCTAAAGCGGAATTTATCCATGAGGTATCGCTGTTAAGAGAATCCGACACACTTGACAGCCGTGCGGATAGAATTTCTTTAATGACGCTGCATGCTTCAAAGGGTTTGGAATTTAAATGTGTGTTTATTGCGGGTCTTGAAAACGGGATTATTCCGTTATATAAAGCGCAGTCACAAGATGAAATTGAAGAAGAAAGGCGTTTGCTTTATGTCGGTATGACAAGGGCAAAAGATAGATTGTTCCTGTGCCGTGCCCTAAAAAGACTGCAATACGGGACATTCAAAAACCTCCCGGTATCGCCGTTTCTTGCAAAGATCGAGGAAGATTTGCTTAATTTTTCAAAATTTGAACAAAAAGAAAAAGATAATTCCAAACAGTTGAGTTTGTTCTAAAATCGGTTATAATATTTACGGAAAACTCTTCATCGGCTCTGCCCTTAGCGTGGATAACTCTTGAGGAGTTTTCTGCAGAAAACGCTATTTTACAGATTAAGTCATATCATTTTTAAACGGAATATTTAAATAAGATAAAATATTTTTAAAGTCTTTAATTATTTGATTATTATTTTTTAATTCAATATATTTTATTCCCAAAGCTTCCAACTGATGTTTATTTTGTTCACTCAGCGTATCAGCAATAAAGATTTGGGTATCTCTTGCTATTACAGCGTCTGCACTCTCAGGGTTGCCTCTGCCCATTAGTTTTACTTCTACTCTATATTTACGGCCGGCTTTGTCAATTAATTTGTAGTCTACTTCTCTGTCAAAATCCAGCGATTTGTTTTTTTTGAAAAAACTGTTATCTCTGTTGGTATGCGGAACTTTGCAAATGTCACAGAGCTTATCAACAAGAGGTTTTTCAACTTTTTTGCCTATTGAACTCCACGCTCCGCCTCGTATTGCCAGTTTTTTTGTAGCTAATGCGTTTATAACCAATAAACTTTCTGCTATTGATAATTCCACAGTAATATTGTTATATGAAAGTTTGATTTTAATATCTAATCCGTCATTTTTATCCGTTTCTAATTCGCTTAAAAGATTTGATAAATATTCGAAATTTGAATTGGCAAAATCTAATACAACTTCTTTTTTTGCCGTGCCGCATATATTGGTTATTGTTTTTTTGTTTACACCAGCACAAATTGCACATTCCGAAACAGGTATTTTGCTGGTATTAACAAAATTATCTTTGTACCAGTCCAAATTAATTTCTTTTGCTTCCATTTTAGCTTGTACAATTTTTTTAAAAAAATCAATTGCAAAATCCAAAAAAGTAATGTTTATCTCATTGATAACTGCTTCTCTGTAATCTTTGCCTTGCAGTAATTTTTCAACTGCATTATTAATGGCTACTTTTTCAAATGTTACCATATAAACCTCTTTCAATTAGTTTGATATATTCCGGATTTATTTCACATAAAACCGGAATTCTGTTCATATCCAGTGCAACTCTTCCAAGAGTACCGCTTCCGGCAAAAGGATCCAGCACAACATCTTTTTCGTAGGAATAATATTTGATGACTTTTTGACATAATTCTTCCGGAAATACCGCTGGGTGGCTACGATCGCTTTTTGGGTTTATATACCAGCAATTATTGGTCTCTATATCTTCAGCAGCATTTTTTATGAAATTTTTGTATTTTGCTATGTTCTTATCCAGCAGAAAGTCTGCTTGTTTTCTGTAAACCATTATACTTTCAGTTATACAATTCGGTTTATATGACAAAGGTTTGCGGGTTTGTTGATATCCTCCGATACGGTTAGGCACCGTTGTTTCAGGTTTTATCCATATAATTTCATCAATAAAATAAAATCCTGTATCAAGCAGTATTTTATGAAAATCAAAATGAATAGGATATCTTATACTTTCAAATTCTCTGCCCGGTCTTTTTGTAATTACCGGAGAAACATTTATTATAATAAATCGTCCATCTTCCAGTACTCTGTTGCATTCAATGAGGATATCTTTCATTTGTGACAGATAATCATTATAAGATTTGTAATTTGTGTACATGCGCGCATTATAATAAGGCGGTGACGTAAAAATTAAGTTTACGGAACCTGCGGGGAGTTTTTTTAATTCAAATTTGGAATCTCCGTTTAAGATAAGCGGTTTGTCAATAAGCTCAGTTTTGGTTTGTTTTTTTGAGGTTTGATGTCTGTATTTATAAAATCTGTCCATTTTATAAATAATTTCATTATCAAAATATTTTTCAACTTTAGCTTTTAATTGGGAAAATTCTTTTATAGATTGTTTGTATAGAATAGTTCTGTACATTTGATAAACCAAGTCCATACATTTACAAGTATAAATATTTTTTTTAATAAAATTTAGAATGCGTTTATTATCTTTTTGTCTTCCTATAGAGGAAACCACTTCACGTTTTATGTCAATATCAGAAACAACCTCATACAAATATAATAATTTGTCAAGATTTTTCGAGTTTTTTTCTTTTCCAAGAGATTTAACTTCCAGTAGAGTTATCATAAATCCTCCATTTAAAATATATCATAAAAAATCTCTTGAACAAAATTGGAGCGTAGGGGATTCGAACCCCTGACCCCGACACTGCCAGTGTCGTGCGCTACCAACTGCGCTAACGCCCCTTGTATTTTTATTCTATCATAAATCTTTTTGTTGTGCAGAGTCATATACTTCTTTTTTCTTTTTCCATAAGTTTTTAAAATAGATGTATATTTCGGAAATTATCATTACTATTACAAACAGCCAAAATATGTTATCAAAATCCTTTGACAAAAATTTGTTGTTTAATTTTAACCATGCACCGATCCAACCTATTACAATCCATGAGGCTATGTATAAAGTCGGAAGCTCCGTACTTAGATGTTTTATTACTCCCCAGAATTTGAATTTTACAAAGTAATTTGAAAATAAATGTGCTATGCTTATTGCAATGGCAATAATATTCAAATAAACAGCCAGAATAACAGGGTTTTGCTGATGATATACAACGGGGTTCATTAAAATCATCCACATGTTTTTTCCTGCTGCATCGAATCCTGACCATGCAAGTAATAACACCGGAACTGATATGCATAACATATATAAATAAAATTTATCGGGATTATTGCAGCGTTTTAAAAGTTTGCCGAAAAGCCATCCTGTTACGGGATAAATTATCCAATTGCAGAAAGAAAAACATACATACCCGCTTGTTGTAAAATTTTTTATCGGAATAAACAGACCGATAAATGAAAAATAAAAGTTGTTTGTTGAAAGATTTATTGAAATCTCGTTTGTACAAAATGCGCCTAATGCTGTTATTAGCAGTGTTATAATGAAAATAGTTCCGTTTGAAAGTTTAAAGTGTTTTACTATTGCGAAAAATAAAAATGCGAGTCCGGCAAATTGCAAGATATCACCGCTTAGAAGCATCAAGAATTTGTTTTGTGACATTATACTGCTGAACATAGGATAGCTGCCAAACAGCATCCAAGGAAGAATTTCTCTTAAAAAATTCAGCATATATCCGGATAAAAGTAAAATAATTCCGCGTCTGAGGCAGCACTTTGCAGAATCATTTCTCGTATATGCAAGCCCCAATCCCATACTGAACATGAAAAATTGCGCGCCCAATAATCTTACCAGATTATGCGCAATATAAGAGGCAGTTAATGACGGGGTGTTTGTAAATTTTATAACATAAAAAACATGGCACAGTACCATTAAAATGATACAAATTGTTTTGCATAAATCAAATGCAGGCTGTCGACCGTTATTTACAATTTCGGTACTGAAAAGATTTCGTATGTTCATTACCCCTCATCAGGTTTTGTATAATTTTATGATATCATAAAATATAAAAAACTTCCTGTCAAAAATTTGTTTTTATAAAATTTGACAGGAAGTTTTTTAAAAGTGTTTTATTTTAAATAAGTTTTGAAGAAAGTTTCAATTTTATCAAACGGAATTTTGTCCAAATTGTCATATAAATCCACGTGATTTGCATTCGGGACTATATACAATTCTTTGTTGTCACCTGTAAGCTTTTTAAATGCATCTTCTGAGAAGTAACGACTATGGGCTTTTTCACCGTGAATTATTAGCACTGCATTATGGATTTCATTGATATAAGCAAGAATAGGCATATTAATGAGCGCCAAAGATGCCGTTGTATTCCAGTTTCCGTTGGAATTGATTGAGCGGGTGTGGAAACCTCGCGGAGTTTTGTAATATTCGTAATAATCTTGCACAAATTGGGGTTCGTTACCTGTTAGTTTTTCGGGTAGTCCTGGTGCTTTTGCATAAGTTCCCTTTTTATAATCTTCTGTTCTTTGTTTGTTTAATGTTTCTTTTAATTCATAACGGCTTTTTTCATTCATAGAATCAAAATATCCGTTAGCTGTAACTCTTGTCATATCATACATTGTAACCGCAACAGTTCCCTTAATTCTTGTGTCAATTGCCGCAGCATTCAAACCGAAACCGCCAAAACCGCAAATACCTATAATGCCTATTTTCTCAGGGTTAACATAATCTTGATTGCTTAAAAAGTCAACAGCAGCGCTAAAATCTTCAGTATTAATTTCCGGTGAGGATACATTTCTCGGTTCCCCGCTGCTTTCGCCGGTATATGAAGGATCAAATGCCAAAGTTACAAATCCGCGTTCCGCCATAGTTTGTGCATATAATCCGGAGGCTTGTTCTTTAACTGCACCAAAAGGTCCGCTTACCGCAATCGCAGCCATTTTTTTATTTGGTTTGTTCTTCGGAATGTATAAATCTCCTGTTAAAGTTATTCCATAACGGTTTTTGAAATTTACTTTTTGTACGTAAACTTTATCGCTTTTTGCAAAAGTTTTGTCCCAGTCACTTGCCATACTTGTACCTCCTATTACTAACGTAATTAACAAGATAAAAAGTTTTTTAAACATTTTAGCTCCTTTATTGTTTGAAAATTATGATTTTGTCAAAATTGAAAATTAAATAATCCAAACAATCAATTTGTTTCTGTAGATTGTGTAAATCATTAAGCAGTTTAATTTTGTGCCGGTTGAGCATCGGGATTAGTAATTTTATGCTGCCGAGTTCTTTGATTTTAAAAAATTTGTCTATAAAATTCTCTGAACATCCGGCATCTATAAGATTTTGTAAAATAGTTTTGTCTTGTTCCTGTGTCATACAAAAACCTCTTTTATTATTATTGTATTTTTTTTGAAAAATAGCAAATACTTATATTGTATATCTAAAAATACCCCTGAGGCATTTTTTAAGATTGAGGTTTAAAAATATAATATTACAGTTCATTATTTCTTCAAATTATATATATTTTAATTTATAATTTTGAAGATTAAAGATGTGTTAATCCCCCCGAATGCAAAATTGTTTGACATAATTATATCGGTATTAATTTCTCTGCCTGATTTCATAATATAATCAAGATTTCCGCAGTTTTCATCCACATTATTAAGATTAATTGTAGGGCAGAACCATTTTTTTCTTGCCATTTCTATAGAAAGTATTGCTTCAACTGCTCCGCAGGCACCGAGAGTATGTCCTGTGTAGCTTTTTATTGAGCTTACGGGTACCTGTCGTTTGAAAACATCATAAGTGGCATTAGTTTCGGCAATATCACCCTGAATTGTCGCTGTGCCGTGTGCATTTACGTAACCTATTTTATCCGGCGAAATATTCGCATCTTTTAGCGCAAGTTCAAGTGCGGTTTTCATTTTTTCCTGATTTGGGCTGGTTATATGCGTTCCGTCAGTACTTGTTCCAAAGCCGATTACTTCCGCGTAAATTTTAGCTCCGCGTTTTTTGGCATGTTCATATTCTTCAAGTATTAATGTTCCGGCGCCTTCTCCTATTACAAGGCCGTCACGTTCTTTGTCAAAAGGCGATGGTGTCAATTTAGGCGTTGTATTTTTCTGACTTGTTGCATAAAGTGTGTCAAAAATAGCAATTTGTGTCGGGTGAAGCTCATCTGCTCCGCCTGCTATCATAACTGTTTCATATCCATTTTTAATAGCTTCATAAGCGTATCCTATTCCCATAGAACCTGAAGTGCAGGCCGTTGATGTCGGAATCAGTCTGCCTGTGGTTTTTAAATACAAAGAGATATTAACAGCAGTTGTCTGCGGCATCATTTTTACATAACTTCCGGAGGTTACGGTTTTTACTTCTTTTTCTACCATCATGGAATAAAAATCTATAATACTTTCTAAAGAACCTGAAGAAGAACCATAGCTTACGCCTGTCTGACCGTTTGTAATAATTTCATTGCCGAATAGCCCTGCGTCTTTCAAAGCGTCTTCGGCGCTTGCAACACTCAAAACAGCTACCCGCCCCATTGTTCTTAAAATTTTTCTGTTAAAGTGTTCGGGGATTGTAAAATCTTCGGCAATTGCCGCAAGTTTGGTATTTAATCTTGTGTATACTTCAAGTTCGGGAAGATATTTCACACAATTTTTCATGCTCAAAAGATGTTCGAATGCTTTTTCAATATTGCATCCTAAAGGGCTTATTTGTGACATTCCGGTTACAACAACGCGTTTCATTAATATAAGCCTCCATTTACGGAGATAACCTGACCAGTAATATATCCCGCATCCTCACCCATAAGATAATTCACAAGGCTTGCAACTTCTTTTGCGGTGCCGAAACGTTTCATCGGAATAAGTTTTTTTAATTCATCTGCCGGCAAATCTTTTGTCATATCGGATTCAATAACACCCGGAGCAACACAGTTGACGGTAATTTTTCTTTTTGCAAGCTCCAGTGATAAAGCTTTGACAGCGCCGATTATACCAGCTTTTGACGCACTGTAATTTACCTGTCCGTAATTTCCTTTAAGTCCTGAAATTGATGACATTGCAATAATTCTGCCCTTAATTCGGTTTTCTATCATCGGCATTATAATCGGTTTTAAAACATTATAAAAACCGCCGAGATTTGTATCCAGAACACTGTCCCAATCTTCATCTTCCATTGCTGGGAAAACAATATCACGTGCGATTCCGGCATTTAATACAACTCCGAAATATGCTCCGTTTTTTTGGATGTCATCGGTAATAATTTTTTTGCATTCTTGCCTGTTTTTTGTATCAAATTGCAATATGCGTCCTTTTACTCCGAAGTTTTGTACTAAGCCTAATACTTCTTCGGCCTTTTGGATATTTTTATTACAGTGCAGAATTATGTCAAAACCGTTTTGAGCAAGGTATAATGCGGTTTCTTTACCTATTCCGCGGCTTGAACCTGTTATTAAGACTTGTTTTTCCATATTTTTAAGCTCCGCTATTTAAAAAAGCTGCGGCATTTTGCGGTTGATAAGCATTTACCGTTGCTTTTGCAATTTCTTTATTATCATTATATATTAAACATTCAAATGAAACAAGTTCATCGTCACAGTATATTTCTTTGGCTTTTATTAAATATTTTTTATTCTTTTCAAATTTATCAATGGTACTTTTAAAAGATCGTGTGCCCAGTAAAAATCCTATTTCGGGGGTTTTGCTTTTATTTTTAAAATGTGAATAGCAGGCAATTGTTTGTGCCATAAATTCTATCCCTACAAGATAGGATACGCCGTTCAATTCTTTTTCATAAAATAAATTATCTTCTTTTATAGTTACACTCGCTACAACATAACCTTGTTTAATATTGATTTCTTCAATATTATCAATAAGTATCATAGGATAGTTATGAGGTAGTATTTTTTCCAAATCTGAATGCATTTTTTATTTCCCTAAAATTATAACCGTATTTGTTCCGCCAAAGCCGAATGCATTACACATTACGTATTTCAAATTTTCAACTTTCATATTTTTAGACGTCAGTTTAATTTTCGGCAGTTTATTATCGTATTCTCCGTCATAAATATGCGGCGGAAGAATATTTTCGTTATTATTCAAAAGCGCACAGCAAATGGCTGTTTCTATGCTAGCGGCAGCGCCAAGGCAATGTCCTGTCAATGGTTTGGTCGAACTTGTGGGAGTATTTTCTTTAAAAATTTTATTTATTGCGGTTGCTTCCATCAAATCATTTGCGAGTGTTCCCGTACCGTGCAGGTTTATGTAGTTTATATCGGAAGGTTTTAAATGTGCTTCATCAAGCGCTTCCATAATTGCGCGGGCTGCTTCTTCCCCGTCGGGATTCGGTGTTGATGCGTGATATGCGTCGGATGTTTCGCCTATCCCGAGTATATTTATTGCTTTTTTATCCTGTTCAACTATAAATAATGCAGCGGCTTCCGAGATATTCATGCCTTCTCTGTTTTTGCTGAAAGGGTTTGAGCGTTTTTCGGAAAGTACTTCAAGGGATTTGAAACCTGCAAGAGGAAATTTTGAGCGTTCATCCGTGCCTCCTGTGATAACGGCATCACAAATTCCGTTTTCTATCCATTTTCTGGCGGTAGAAAAGGCTTTTATGCCGGATGAACATGCAGTTGAAACTCCGCAATAGATTCCGTCAAGCTCCAGATAATCTTTTATAAATTCTGCAGGGTTGCTTATTTTTAAAAATTCGTAATTTTGAGTTTCTTCAAAATTATCAATACCTGTGTTTGTTGTGGCAATTGCAACGCCGATTCGTTTTTTGCCATAGTATTTTATCAGATTATCAAGTTCGGGTTTTATTTGGTTTATGCAGTTAAGCAGCATTCTGTTGCAGCGGGTATTGTATTTTTTTTCTTCAATTTCTATAAGAGGTGTGTGAATTTTAAAATCGGTCAATTCCCCGGCAATTATATTTTGGAAAATTTTGTCCAAATTTTCCCCTAAATTGCATATTGCAGCTGTTTTTGTAATATTAAGCATTTTCCCTCTTGTTGCAGAATTGTTTTAACAATATTATACTTATATTATCATGAAGGAAGTAATTTTTGACATAAAAAAATATTCATATATAAAAGATGAAGAACCGGATGTTTCTTTCATACCTATGATGACCCGCAGAAAGCTCAATAAATTCGGCAGAGCTGCTTTGTATACTTTATATAAGGTTTATGAAAACGGCGAGCCTGATCTTGTATTTGCATCCGAATACGGTGATGTAGAAAGAGTTGTAAAACTTATTAATCAGAGAAATGATGAAGGTGAAGTTTCACCCGGGGGATTCAGTTCATCCGTTCATAATGCTTCCATAGGTTTATTTTCAATGCTTGAAAAAAATAATAGAAGTTATAATGCAATTTCTGCCGGTAAAAAAACTGCTGCTGTCGGTTTTTTGGAAAGCATTTTGTCAAAAAATGCGGTTTTTTGTTATGCGGAAAGCCTTGGCGGAATAAAAAGCGCTGCAGTATCCGTTTTTCAAAACAATAATGGCGGATATATTTTATCTGAAAATTGTGAAAATCTTCCTTCTTGTGATACATTTGAAGATTTTATCGGTTTTTTGGACGGGAAACGGGATTTGTTTGTCAGCGACGGTTATAAGATACAAAGGGTGTCAGAATGAAGTTTTTAAGAGCGCTTTTTGTTTTAATTGATATGGGTATTTTTGCAATCGGTGCTTTGACAATAGGACTGGTGATTTTTCCTTTGTTGTCTTTATTTATTAAAGGTAAAGAAAGGCGTGAATATTTTTCTTCAATAATACATTATTCCTGGAAGTTTTTTATTTGGGTTATGGAAAAAACAGGCGAAATCAAGGTTAATGTAAACGGAGATTTAAGTTTAATAAAAGGGAAAATTGTTGTTGCGTCTCATCCGAGTTTGATAGATATTATTCTGCTTATCGGAAATATGCCAAGATCGCTTTGTATTGCAAAAAAAGAGATTTTGAAAAATATCGTTATGCGAAATATCGTAAAATCCCTTTATATCGTAAATGATGACCCTGAACTTTTTCAGAAAAATGCAAAACAGGCTCTTGAAGACGGTTATAATATTATTATTTTTCCGACAGGAACAAGAACTTTGCCCGGTGAAAATTTAAAAATCCATAAAGGCGCAGCGCAGCTTGCGATTACCTCAGGCGTCAATATAGTCCCTGTAAAAATAGAAACGGATTTTCCTTTTTTGATAAAATCTCATTCTCCGTTTGATGCAGGATCTAAAACCGTTAATTATTATTTGACTGTTTTATCCGAAATAAAAACTGAAGATTACATTGTCAAATCTAAAGACGGTATTAAAGCCAGAAATGCCGTATCCGAAAAAATAAAGGAATGTTTGACTTTAAGAAGTAATTAGGGTATAAATTTATTATAGGAATTAAGCTATGACATTGGAAAATGAGATAAAAGAATTAATAATAAAATCTCTTGAGCTGGAAGATATTACGCCATCTCAAATTAAAGATGAAGAACCTCTTTTTGTTGAAGGGCTCGGGCTTGATTCAATTGATGCTCTTGAAATAGGTATGGCTTTAAAAAAGAAATATAATATAAAGTTGTCCTCTGATAAACAGAAAAATGCACAGTATTTTTATTCAGTTAAAACAATAGCTGATTTTATCAGGAGCAATATAGGTGAGTAAGAATTTAGCATAACACAGTATTTTTATTTAGTTAAAACAAAAAAGATTTTGTCAGGAGTAAAGCAGGTGAGTAAGAATTTTACGTACAATGAAATCATGGAAAAATTAACCGATATTCTTGTTGATGATTTTGAAATTGAGAGGTCTCTTGTAACACCCGAGGCCAATTTGTTTGAAGATTTGGAGCTTGATAGTATTGATGCAGTTGATTTGGCGGTTAAATTGCAGTATTTTACCGATAAAAAAATTGCACCTGACAGGTTTAAACAAATCAGAACAGTTGATGATGTTGCAAAAACAATTGCGGAACTTTTAGAATGAAATTGAAATTTATTATTCCGTTTTTTATTACACTTTGTGTAATTGTTATATTTCATTATACTCAGATTTATTTTGTGAAATTTTATCCTGTTCTGGCAAATTTGACAACTTTTTTGGTATTTTTTATTTCTTTATTTACTAAAGAAACGGTTATTCAAAAATTTGCAAGAACGCTCGAGGGCGGGACACTGGATGATTTTACAAAAAATTATACGAAAAATCTTACCTATGTCTGGTGTGTTTTTACATTTTTTAATTTTGTAATTTCACTTATAACGGTATTTTTACCGGAAAAATTGTGGGCATTATACAATGGATGTATTTCATATTTTGCGATTGGTGTTATATTTGCGGTAGAATATATTGTAAGAATAGTTTTGAGGAAAAAAGCAAATGCTGGAAAAGTTTTACGGCAGCAAATATGATGAAGATATCTTGTTCGTCAATCCCTGTATAACTTTTGGCGAATTTAAAAAACATGTTTATTATCAGACAAAAGAGTTTTTAAAATCTCCAAAAGGAAATGTGGTTTTGTTTGGGGATGATTATTTTAATTTTGCCGTGAATTTTTTTGCAGCTGTTTTTGCGCGTAAGAATATTTATCTTTTATCTGATAAAACGCGTTTGGCACAATTAGATGATGAATATATTTTGCCGGAGAAATCTTATCCTGTTGATGCTATATTTCAAGATGAGAATTTGGATATAAATGAGGCCAAAATATATATTTTCACATCGGGTTCAACAGGAGAACCGCAGCTTATTCAAAAAAATTTGGCTAAGCTTATTTTGGAAGCTCAAAGTATAATTGATGAATTTAATTTGGCAGGTCATTTAATCAGTGCGTCAACTGTTTCACTTACACACAGTTTTGGTTTTACTTTTAATTTTATTTTACCGTTTTGGCATAATTTGAAAATTAATTGCCGCAGAATTGAGTTTCCGGAGCAATTTGGCGATATAAAAGATGATTACATATTAATTTCAACGCCGACTTTTATGGAAAAACTTGCCAAATATGATTTTGTATTTGAAAAAGCACCTGAAAAAATTTTTCTTGCGGGTTCAAAGTTAAAGAATAATGTTTTGGATTATTTTAAGCGGTTTTCGGACGTTATTGATATATACGGAAGTACTGAAACCGGCAATATTGCTTTCAAAAGAGGTTATGATGAATTTAGGACATTTAAGGATGTTTCGGTTTCCGTAGACCGCAATGATAACACAGTTGTGACATCCGGATTTTTTGTTCAAGAAAAGGTGATTTTGCCGGATATTATTCAGTACGTTAATGAAAAAGAGTTTATATTAAAAAAACGTTCTGACAGAATTGTAAAAATTTTTGAAAAACGGGTTTCGCTTGACGAAATTGAAAATATTTTGAAAAAGCACGCGGATGTTAAAGATTGCTATTGTTTTATGTATGCAAATAAGCTTGCATGTGTTGCTGCAACTGATAATTTTAATCTTGACAAAGATGAATTGCGTCATTTTCTGTTGCAATTTAGTGAAGTTGTGCCGAAAAAATGGCGGATTTTGAGTGAAATTCCGCTCACTGCAAACGGAAAAATTGATAAAACAAAACTCAATCGTATTTTTGGAATGAATTTGTCTTTGCCTTTTGTTTTATCAAAAAAAGTCAGCTCTGATAATGCCGAAATTAATTTAATTTTCAAGAAAAATTGTAACTTTTTTGACGGTCATTTTGATATTATGCCGATTTTACCGGGGGTTGTACAGCTTTATTATGCAAAATATTTTGCCGATAATTTTTTTAATATTGAAATTCCGCCGGATGAAGTTAAAAAGGTTAAGTTTTCCAATATTATAAAATCAGATACGGAAATAACGTTAAAGCTTAAAAATAAAGAAAATTGCGTTGATTTTACCTATGAGGCGGATGACAAAGTGTATTCCTCCGGTATATTTGTAAAGTAATTAAAATTTGAGGTGAAATATGAAATTTTGTGCGGAAACCTTTTTAACAGTTCAATTTTATGACCTTGACCCTATGAATGTTGTCTGGCATGGGAATTATATAAAGTATTTGGAAAGAGCACGGTGCGACTTGTTGTATAAACTCGGTTACGGTTATGACAGCATGGCAAAAGACGGAATTATGTATCCTGTTGCAACTATGGATTTGAAATTTATTAAGCCGTGTTATTTTAATCAAAAATTAAAGATAGTTTCATCGCTTGAAGAAATAGAACCTTGTCTTATAATTAAATATGCTATTTTTGATGAGGAAACAGGCGAAAAGTTATTTAAAGCAAAGACAATGCAAATTTGTGTTGACAGATTAACAAACGAAAGTGTTTATTCGGCGCCCAAAGGTTTGAAAGATAAGTTTGCTTGTTGTAATCTTTAATTATGAAAAAATTTATATTATGTTTGATTATAATTTTTCAGGCAGGACTCATGGCTTTTGCGGATGATTTGATATACAAATATCCCGCGAATATTTTGGACGTTGAAATCCCGCAGTATTCAACAGTTTCATGTAAATTTAACCAGACAAAAACCATTCCAGGCTCTAATGCTTTTGTAAATTCCGGCGGAGATTTTACTTTTGATATTAAAAACGGAGTGGTTTTTGAAACGTTATATCCCTTTAAATCAACTACGGCTTATACATCTGATAAGCGGATTAGTGATATAATTCTTGCTGTTTCTAAAAAAGATTTTTCGTATATTAATAAGAATTTTGATGTCTTTTATTTGAAAAATAACCAAAATTGGCAGCTGGCACTAAAACCGAAAAATGATTCCAAAATTAAAACAGTTATGGAGTCTATAGTCATCTATGGCAGTAAATATATTGATAAACTGGAAATTAACACGGTAAAGAGCGGAAGTACAAAGATAAATTTTACAGAATGCAAATAGTATGAAAAATTTTTTAAGAATTTTATATATTTTATTTTTTATCACAGTTGGTTTATGGGTATTTACACATCCCGTAAAAACCGAGACGAATCTTTTGAAAGCTGTTTTTTCAAACAGCTCGGCTGATGAGACGGTTGTTATGCTTAGCGGAAGATATTCCGCCGGAATTAACGTACTTGTCGAAGCTCCTTCGCAATCTTTAACCCTTCAAACTGCCGAAAAATTTTATAATTCTGTTAATAAGGATTTTTTTAAGGTAAAAGATTTTGATTTTTCCGAAATTTTGTCAGAGTATCAAAAATATAACAAAAATCTTTTGTCTTTATCTTCAAAGAAAAAACTTGAACAGAAAAAGTTTGATGAAATTTTGCAGGAGGCATATTCAAGATTGATTGATCCTTTTTCAATTATGCTTGTGCCTTTGAATCAGGATCCTTTTATGCTGTTTGAAGATTACATAAAGTCGTTGGACAACGGTAATCTTGATTTGATTGAATATAACGGTAAATATTATAAAGTTATGCGGCTGGAGGTTAACAATCAAGATGTTTTATCTCCTGATATTGTTAATAAACAAATAAAAACGCTTGTTGATTTGCAGGATGAAATTTCAAACGACGATGTGAAAATTTATTTGACAGGAACACCTGTCCATTCTTATTATGCGAGTTCGCGCTCTATGCTGGAAGTGAATATTATTTGTGTATTGTCGTTTCTTTTTATAATAGGGATCTGTTATTTTTATTTCGGGAATTTAAAACTTTTATTCCCTATTGTATTAGGTTTGGGTGCCGGAATATTATCAGGATATCTGGTGTGCTCGATTGTTTTTTCTTCAATACATGTTTTGACGTTTGTATTTTCAACAACGCTTATCGGAATTTGTATTGATTATATGCTGCATTATTTTATTGAAAAAGATCTTGATAAAATTTTTAAAAGTTTAACCGTAAGTATGCTTACAACGATCAGTGCATTTGCAGTACTTTTATTTTCCGGTGTTGAATTATTAAAACAAATTTCCATTTTTACGATGACCGGATTGTTTACGGTTTATTCAGCAGTTGTTTTGTTTTGTCCGTTTGTAAAAATTGAAACATCAAGGAAAAATATAAGTTTTCAAATTCCTGACAAATTCAAAAAGATTTTTGCAATTTTTGTAATTTTGGTGTCTGTTTCCGGGATGTTTTTTCTGAAATTTAATGACGATATAAGAAATTTGTATGTACCTTCAAAAAAATTAATGAGTGCGGAAAAGCTGTTTGCGTCGGTAACCGGCGGAAACAGAAAAACATCTTTTGCTGTTGTCAGCGGAAAAAATATTCAGGATATTCTGGAAAAAGAAGAAGCTATTTCCAAAAATTTGAACAGTAATGATTATCAGGCGTTGAGTAAATTTGTTCCGTCAATTAAGCAGCAAAAAATGAATTTTGAACTCAGAAAATCATTGTATAAGTCTAAGTTGAATGCTTATGCTGAATTTTTATCTCCGAAAGAAAAGCAGCAGCTTCTGTCAGAACGTCAAGGGAATGATTTTTTGGAATATATGCCTGTATTTTCCGAATTTTTATTGTCTGATAATAGATCTTTGATGGTTTTATATGATATAAATAATCCTAAAATAATTACGGATAGCGGTGCGGAATATGTTGATGTAACAAGAGATATAACGCAGAAAATCAGAAACTGCAGAATCAGCTGTGTCAGGATGCTTTTGCCGATTTTTGTAATATTATTTGTGCTTTTGGCATTAATATATAAACCTAAAACCGCAATAAAAATAACTGTGCCATCTGTTTTTGCAGCCTTATTTGCGATTTCTCTTGTGTCAATTACAGGTCAGGAAATTAATCTTTTTCATATTCTGGCGATTTTTTTAATTGTGGGTTTCGGGCTTGATTATTCGGTATTTAGAGCAAGCGGAATAAAATCATCTTCCGATGCGGTTTTGTTATCCTGCCTTACGAGTGTTTTCTCTTTTTTGCTGCTGGCGTTTACCGGTTTTAAATTAATAAGTTCTCTGGGTTTTATATTAAGTACGGGATTAACGATTTCATATCTTACAAGTCTTTTGTTTGACTACAAACGGGAGGATGAAGTATGAAGTGGTATCAAATGAAAGAGCTTGCCGCAGGTGAAAAGAGGCTTTTGAT
>CALUQQ010000132.1 GCA_944322955.1 Candidatus Gastranaerophilales bacterium | reverse complement strand
CCATGGCGGATTTGTAACCGAGTTTATATGCATCGGTAAATTCCATTGAAAAGTGCACATCTTCAACCAGATTATCCTGAGAAACTACAATCCCCAAATCTTTTAAATACGCACAATCATCTCCTATGTAACCGGATTTTGTGATATCTTTTATTATATTTATAAATTCTTTTTCTTTCATTACACTAAATCAAGTTCGGTGAGTGTTACAAATTCCTGCACAAGTGCTTCGTTCCATTTTTTGCCTGCGTCTTTTTTGATAATTTCAAGTGCTTCCTGCGGTGTCATTTTAGCTCTGTATGGTCTGTGTTCAATAAGTGCAAAATATGCATCTATAATCAGAATGATTTGTGACGTTAAAGGAATGTCATTGTGGGACAATTTTTGAGGATAACCTGTGCCGTCCCAGTTTTCGTGGTGATGTTCAATAATAGGAATAACATCCTGTATGTATGATATCGGCTTTAAAATTTCTTGTGCGGCAATCATAGGATGTTCTTTTATATGCTGTTTTTCTTCCTCCGTCAAAGGTGTTGTCTTTTGTAAAAGTTCAGGAGGCAGCATTAAGTTTCCTATATCATACAAAAGCATTGCAATACGCAGGTTATCAATTTCATCTTTTGAAAGATCAAAACGTTTTGCGAGGTTTGTAGCCATAAACACTTTTGATTTCATAACGCCTTTGGTGTGCATAGGGTTATAAGTTGAGGTGAGAATATCTGCGACATTAAAGAGAGTCTCTTTAGACATTTCTTTTTTGTCTTCGGCATTTTTAAGGCGTGTTTGTAAATCTTTAGATATTTCCTGAGGTATAGGAATATTATGTTTTGAAAGTATTTCAAGGAATGTATTAACGGCGATTTCCTGCCATGATGTTTCGGAAATCGGTTTTGCGAGCGTAACTTGATTACGTCCGTTACGTTTTGATTGGTACATTGCCTGATCCGTCAGCTCAAGCAGTTCTTCAATGTTATCTGAATGTTCCAAAAATGTTGCAACTCCTACACTTGCAGTGACATGCCCTATAACGTCGAGTTCTTTATCGGCGATAGCTTTTCTAATTCTTTCCGCAGCTTTCATTGCGCCGTTTGAATCAATACCCGGCAAAAGCACATTGAATTCTTCCCCGCCCATTCTCGCCGGTATATCAATTGATCTTGCGTTGCTTTTTAAAACTTCTGCAACGGTTTTTATTGCCAGATCTCCATAGGCATGACCGTATTTATCGTTAATTTTTTTCAAATAATCCAGATCAATTCCGATAATTGAAAACGGCTGATGTTGACGTTGTGCACGTGTGACTTCACGTTTCAGTGTCTCTTCAAAATGGCGTCTGTTATATAAACCGGTTAAACTATCCGTTACGGCTTGTTCTTTTACCGCTAAAAACAGGTCTGTAATCGTAATGGACATTTCGATTTGTTGTGCAAATAATGACAAGAAGTCTGTTTCGGATTCTGCGAGGTCATCTCTGGAGGTGAATACGCAGAACCAGCCAAATTCAATATTCATCGGGCAAAGCGGTATAATTATTAAAGATTTGCAAGGTTGATTTGTTACTGCTGCGAGTGCAACCTCGTCCGGCAAATCCGGCATGACATATTTTAATGTGCCGCCAAGATCCTTTGTTTGAACTATCTTTCTATTTTTTATTGTATCTGCGTAAATCCCGTCAGGATCATAATTAAGCCTTCTGGCTTCAATAGGAATTCCGATGATTTTATTTACTCTTGCAATGGCTGAATCTTTTGATTGTGCGGCAATTTGCATGTAATCACCGTTTTCGTCATGAAGCTTCCGAATAATTGCGCAGTGAAGATATCCAAGTTCACCATGAATACTGTTTACAACTTTTTCTAAAACGTTTTCAAGCGGGGTTGACGAATTCATCATATCCCAGATGTGCTGTAATGTCAGCATACGTTTGTTGGCAACATTTAATTCGTTAGTCCTTGTTTCAATTTCTTTTTCTAACTGCAGGTTGCGTTCGTATATTTCCAGATAGTCTTGCTTCTCGCCGTATATAGTTCTTTCTACCTGCGAAAGCATCCGTCTGTATTCTTTTATTTTATCTAAAAAGCCCATTAAATACCTATTTTACTCTATTATTATACAACATTTTTTCTATTTTCTAACAGTTTGTAAACAATATTTATAATTTCTTCAGGTTCAGGCAAATTTGTACATGCATTTGTTCCTAATTTACATTTGCGTTTAAAGCACGGCTGGCAGGGCAAATCACCGCTTAAAGCTATATATTTATTGCTATCACCTGGTGGTGCAAGGTATTTTAAAGGAGTGCAGGTGAAAATTGTTATGACCGCCGGTTTTTGTGTTGCCCAGGCAAGGTGAGCGCTTCCTGAATCAGGTGCCATTACAATATCGGCACGTGAAAAAATTTCTGCAAGTTCTAAAACATCGGTTTTTCCGGCAAGATTTAAAAATTCATCGTCGCCTATGTAGGATATAAGTTCATTATCTTTTGGTCCGCCTGTAAAAACAATTGAGCAGCTATCTTTTATTCCTTCAACTACTTTTTTCCAGTGGTCTTTATTCCAGTGTTTAGGCGCCCAGGTTGTAGCAGGTGCAATTACAACAAGAGGCTTTTTAATATTTTTTAAAAGATTATTAACCTTGGCTTTGATTTCATCGGAACGTTCCGGAAGTGTTACCTTGATTTCGTCTGTATTTACACCGAGATAATCGGCGTATTTCATATAATTTCGGATAACAGGGGCGTTAAGGTTTTCTGTAATTCTCGGGATAACTTCATTTGCGCCGAGAATTGACAGTTCCCTTGCCTGTTTGGAAATTATTTTTCTTTTTGCACCGCAAAATGCCATCCAATAAAGGCTTTTTAACATCATCTGGACATCTATTGCAATATCAAAGTGTTCTGCACGAATTTGTTTTAAAATTGTTAAATATTCTTTGAAACTTTTAATGGACGGACCGCGTTTTTTCCACAATTGTACAGGTGCAAGTATTACTTTATCTACACAAGGATTACCTTCAAGCACCTGAATACCTTTTTCAGATACTAACCATGTAATTTCATAGCCCGCAGATTTTAAAGAATGCGCAAGCGGTATTGTATGAATGACGTCTCCAAGTGAGGATAATCTTATTAAAAGAATTTTTTTGCTCATTTGTTACCCTTCTAAAAACGCAGCTCCGACGACTCCCGAAAAATCGCCTAAAGCAGCTTTTTTGAATTCGATTTTTGTCGCAGGGACAGGAAGTGATTTTGCTTTTGCTTTTTTAATTACTTTTTGATAGAAATAGTCTACTGCCTCAATAAGTCCGCCGCCTAAAACAATTAATTGAGGATTTATAAAATTAATTACGCTTGCAATTCCGCCGGATAAATATTCTGCCGCTTCATCTACACATTGTGTTACAAGTTCATCGCCACGTTCAATTGAATCATGTATCATATGTGATGTTATGGATTTGCCGTTTTCCATGTAGTCCAAAATGACTGAATGTCTGCCTTTTTTAAGTGCACCTTCAATTCTTTTTTCAATGGCGGAACGTGATGCATATGCTTCCAGACATCCGTGTGCTCCGCATGCACATGGTCTGCCGTTTAAGTCAACTATTATATGTCCGATTTCGCCGGCAGTTCCAGTGGCTCCTCGGAGTATTTTACCGTCTTTTACTATTGCCGATCCTACACCGGTTCCGACAAATATACAGACTACATCTTTATAACCCCTTGCCGCTCCGAATTTGAGTTCCCCAATTGCGGCTATCTCAACGTCATTGCCTACATATACTGGAATGTCATAGTGTTCGTTAATTTTTTCTTTTATATTTAAATCATAACAGTCCAGATTTGCCGCGGCAATTAAAATTCCATGTTCTCTATCAACCTGACCTGCTGCACCTACTCCTATTGATGAAATTTCCTCAAGCGGAATTTTACTTTCCTCAAGAAGTTCTTCAATTCCGTCAATCATTTTGCGGATTATATTTTTGGGACCTTTATCTTTTTTGGTTTTCTTTTTTACCCAGTGAATAACTTCACCTGTCTCTTTATTTACAAGTGCTATTAAAACTTTTGTTCCGCCTAAATCAATTCCGATTGAATACTTTTTCATATACT
>CALUQQ010000131.1 GCA_944322955.1 Candidatus Gastranaerophilales bacterium | reverse complement strand
ATTCCGTATTCTTCTGCATATTGCTGTAATTCGCAGTTACCTGATTTTTCGCAGGTTAAGCAGTTTCTGTCATGATTTGCAAGAAGAAGTTCCAGAACTGTTTTTCTTATTCTTCTTGTTTTTTCGGTATTAAGATGAATTTTAAGTCCCGGCTCGGGAGGCATTGTGCATGAGGATTGAATTCCTCTGCCTTCAACTTCCACAACACACATTCTGCATGCGCCGAATGATGTTAAATCAGGGCGGTAGCAGAATGTCGGAACATTCATACCTGCTTTCCGGATTACTTCCAATAAATTCGGCTCATCCGTGAACTCTACTTCTTTACCGTCTATAAATAATGTATTTGCCATTTTTTTATTTCCTCTTATTGTAATTCAATTGCCTTAAACGGACAGCTCTTGAGGCATGCCTCGCACTTAATGCATTTTTCCTGATCTATGTGGTGCGGCTGTTTTACTGTGCCTTCGATAGCACCTACAGGACAAGTTCTTGCGCATTTTGTGCATCCTTTACATTTTTCAGGGTTGATAACAACCTTTTTTTTTTTTTTTTAAACCCCTGCAGGACATTTTTTATCGACAATGTGCGCGATATATTCATCCCTGAAATATTTTAAGGTTGATAATACAGGGTTTGGAGCTGTTTTCCCGAGTCCGCACAAGGAACCTTCTTTAACAGTATGTGCCAATTCTTCCAGCAAATCCAAATCTGAAAGTTCGCCTTTTCCTGCGACTATTTTTTCAAGGATTTTGAGCATATTTTTTGTACCTTCGCGGCAGGGAACGCATTTCCCGCAGCTTTCGTTTTTAGTAAAGTTCATGAAAAATCTTGCAACTTCAACCATGCAGGTGTCTTCAGCCATTACAACCAAACCGCCCGAACCGACCATTGCGCCGGCTTTTATTAGGCTGTCGTAATCCATCGGCAAATCAAGATGTTCTTCTGTTAAGCATCCGCCTGACGGACCGCCGATTTGGACAGCTTTAAACTTTTTCCCGCCTCTTATTCCGCCGCCTATGTAAAATATGATTTGTCTTAAGGTCGTTCCCATAGGAACTTCAATTAAGCCCGTATTATTAACTTCGCCGGTGAGAGCAAATGTTTTGGTGCCTTTTGAAGTTTCGGTACCCATTTGCGCAAACCAGTCGGCCCCGTTGAGCATTATGACAGGCACGTTTGCGAGTGTTTCAACATTGTTAATTAATGTCGGTCTGCCAAATAAACCTTTATTCGCCGGAAACGGCGGTTTTGGTCTGGGCATTCCGCGTTCGCCTTCAATTGACGCTATAAGTGCAGTTTCTTCTCCGCATACAAATGCTCCTGCGCCTTCTTTTATGTGAATTGTGAATGAAAAACCGCTTCCCATTATGTTTTTGCCCAAGAAATTTCTTTCTTCGGCGTCTTTTATTGCTTTTTTCAGGCGTTCAATAGCAAGCGGGTATTCGGCTCTTACATAAATATAGCCTTCATCCGCGCCGATTGCAAACGCTGCAATTGCCATACCTTCTAGAAGTTTATGCGGGTCGCCTTCCATAATACTTCTGTCCATAAACGCGCCCGGATCGCCTTCATCACCGTTACATACAACGTAAGATTTCCCGCCTCTGTTGGCATAGGTGAATCTCCATTTTCGGCCGGTCGGAAAACCGCCGCCTCCTCTGCCTCTTAAGCCTGATTTTTCAATTGTTTCAATTACGGCTTCGGGGTTGTTTTCAGTCAAAACGTTATATAATGCCTCGTAACCTCTCACCGCAATTGCCTCATCAAGGCTTTCGGCGTTTATGTTGCCGCAGTTTTTAAGTGCGGTACGGTTTTGTTTTGCGTAAAAATTAATATCTTCGTCTTTAAAAATATGTTCTTTTGTCTGCGGATCCGTGTATAAAAGTCTTTCAACCGGCTGGCCGCCTCTTATATGGGTTTCGTAAATTTCTTCAACATCTTTATAGCGGACTTTGACGTAGGTTACGTGTTTGTCGGGAATGCTGACTAGAACACCCTGTTCGCAAAATCCGTGACATCCTGTCGGAACTATTGTCATCTTGTCGTAATCTGTCAAAACAGATACGTCAGCGCCAAGTTCTTTGAATCTTTCAATTACCCCTAAAGATCCGTTTGCAACGCAGCCTGTTCCGGCGCATACAAGAACTCGCAGTCCTTGTTTACGTATTTTTTCCTGTGCTTTTTGCTGTTCTTCTTTTATGTCAATACTTAAGCTTTTTGTTTCCATATTATTCTTCCTCTTTCAAAAGGGTATCAAGTACAATGCTGATGGCATCCGACGTCATCTGCGGGTGAACTTTTCCGTTGATTACAACAACAGGTGCAAGTCCGCATGCCCCCAGACAGCTTACGGTTTCCAATGAGAAAAGCCCGTTTTCGCTTGTCAATTGCCCCTCTTTGATGTTAAGTTTATTCCTTATCGCGTTTAAAACCGGCATTGAACCTCTTACATGGCATGCCGTACCATCGCATACTTTGATTTCAAACTTGCCTTTCGGTTCAAGTGAAAACTGCGCGTAAAATGTTGCTACACCGAAAACAGTTGCCGGCGATAAACCCTCAATTTTTGTCCCGATGTAAATTAAAGCTTCTTCCGGAAGATAGCGGTATTCTTCCTGTACTTTTTGTAAAATAGCTATCAGATTGGATTTTTTGTAATCATACGACTGCAAAATTTCGTCCAATTTGGTCGTGCTGATTCTGCGGGTTGTGTCTATACTCATCATTAACTCCTCATTTTTATGCCAATATTATCGCACAAATCCGCTTAGAAATCAAGGTAGTTCTTGTCGGCTGCTTTGCCGGGCAGGCATGCATAACCTGCATACAAAGTTACTAGCAAGATAGTAAGGCATTAATAAGTGGGGAATAAGTGTTATATAAAAAGCAATCTTGACAAAATCCCGCACAGATTAATCAATGATACAACTTATTCCCCTATTCACTTATTTACTTTAGAAAAAGCTGTAGGTCGGCATTACTATGTCCACAGAAAAATAAACTGTTGGATTAGTAAATCCGACCTGCAATAACTACTTAGTGCCTTAGTATCTTTAATTCCCGGTATCACAGTAATCTTTGACAGGGCAGATTTCGCATTTGGGGTTTCGCGGGGTGCAGACATTCTGCCCGTGGGTTACAAGGAGGGAATTTATATCTATCCAGTATTTTATGGGTAATTTTTTCCTCAGTGCAAATTCAGTTTCTTCAGGAGTTTTTGTCCTGACATATCCGAGTCTGTTCATAATCCTGTGGACGTGAATATCAACGCAGATTGCAGGTTTGTGGAACCCCTCGCTCAGAACTAAATTCGCGGTTTTTCGTCCTACTCCGTTGAATTTTACAAGCTCATCTATATCTTCAGGCACTTTTGAATTATATTTTTCTACCAATTCTTTTGATAATTCAACTATCTGACGCGCTTTGTTGGCGTAAAAACCGACAGGATATATGGCTTTTTCCAGAACCTTCGGGTTGAGTTTTGCAAAATCTTCAGGCGTTCTGCCTAATTCCAGCATCCTCAATGTCGCCGGATAGGTCGTTTTATCGTTTGTCCTTAAGCTTAAAATGCACGCTATCAAAACAAGATAAGGATCTTTAAATCCGTCCATAAGCTTTACAAAATCACTCTGCGGCTGACGCGCGTTTTTTAGGTTTTTAACAATATTATCTATATCAACTTTTTCTTTTAACATTCAAAAGCCTTTCAACATCAAGTACGGTACGCAGTTTCAGCGCATAAATGTTATCCTTGTCAAACCGTAAAAGTTTTACCGCATCTTTTTCAGTTGTAACTATATTTCCGTCGATATCAACAAGATCAATCGGTGAATACTGGTGGTGATCGTCAAGTGCGATTTCTTTTTTTACGTAAAATCCTGCTAAAAAGTCGAAAAACTGTTTTGGCTGACCGATTGCACACATTGCGGTTATGGCGTTTCCTTCTTCAAGATGTTCGCCTGTTTTAATATTATATATATAATCAGGCTCAATCGCGCAGACCATTGTTTCAATACTCAGTCTTTTTTCCATAATTCGTGCGAATTTTTCGGCTTTTGTATGGTCGGTGTCTTTGCTTATGATAAGCAGTTTGTCAATTCTGTCCAGTGCTTCCGCCCCTTCTCTCAACGGACCTGCAGGTAACAGTTTTTCATTCCCTAAGCCCATTTTGCTGTCCATTAAGACTATATCTATGTCCCGGTGCAATTTTCGATGCTGAAAGCCGTCGTCAAGAATAATTTTTGTTACGCCGAAATTCTCTATTGCGTATTTTGCGGCCTTATATCTGTTTTTGCAGGTTAAAACGCAGGTGCCTTCGGCTTTTTGAGCAAGCCAGAAAGGTTCATCTCCCGCCATTGCAGCCGTGTGAAGCACATATTTCCCGTCAGATATTACATTGACGTTTTTATTTGACAATTTGCCTCCGTAACCACGCGAGATTATCGCAACTTTTTCGCCTTTTTTGAGTAAATATCTTGCGATTTCCAAAACTACAGGCGTTTTTCCGACGCCGCCCGTTGTCATATTTCCGACTGAAATTACGTATGCATTGACTTTTTTCGGACGCAGGATTTTTTTATCATATAGCCAGTTTTTGAGTCCGCTCCCCAGCCCGTAAACGTATGACATGCCCTCCAGTATATTCACAAGCACGCCTTTTGCATTCCGGTCATAATGTAATTTTGTTATTTTTGTTTTAAGGTTCATATTTTAAAACATCAGTCTGAATAATAAAAATCTTTTATTCAATTTTTCGGAGAATTTTCTCAAATTGCACGTTGTAACCGCAGCATCATCAATTATTGCCTGTAATTCGGTTTTATTTTCCGGTGTCAGCTGATTTACGGTTGCAAGTGTTGTTGAAATGTCCGTCATTGCTTTATCTACGCTTTTAATTGCACTTGTCAAATCTTTTTTCAGGTTATCGTCTTTTGTCATTGAATTTATGTAGGTGCTTATTTCATTAACATTATGCATAATGACTTTTAGATCGCCTGCAATAGCTTCCGCATTGCCGTTATCCATAATTTTGTTGAGGTTTTTGCTCAATAATTCAAGAGAATCCGCTGTGGAATAAAGTTTTGATTTGAATTCTTTGTCACCGATTATATTGTTGAGGTTGTCTGAAAGTTTTGAAAAATCTTTGCTTGTTCTGTCAAGCATTGTCATTAATTCTTTCAAATCCCCTTCGGAGGCGTCAATGAGTTTGTCAAATTTAGCTATTGTTGCTGCGGATTGTGCAGTCAAAGAATTTATGTTTGTAACTGACATCTGAAGCTCTGCTATAACTTCATCAGATAATAGATCATTGATTTTTCTGTTGGTTTCGGTGAGTGATTCCGCTGCTTTGTATTGCCATTCCATAAAATCCGATATCCTCATCGGTTCAATTATTGTGTAGGGTGAATTTTGAGGAGGATAGGGCAATATTGTATCATCCAGAGTTGATATCCTTAATTTTTTTTCGCCGTTTTTGAATACCGGTGTGCCTTTCATAAATTCCGGCAGAATTAATCCCGGCAAATCTACTATATAATCAATTTTATAAGCGTATGTGGTGTCAATAGATTCTCTCTGGTAAAAGGGTACTGCCTCACGTGCAATTACTTCAATTGCCTTTACCGTACCGACGTTATAAAATTTGTCGTCCAATTTCATTTCCACAGGGTCGTCTTTATATAATAAATCTTTTGTTTTCATAGGTATATAAAGAGTTCTGGTTTTGGGCGGAGTGATTTCTAAAAATAATTCGCCTATAAGTCCGGACTGTTGGATTGAAAAAACAGACGCTTTCGGAATTTTTACATCAGGATCGGTTATTACGAATTTAACTTTGACGTAATTATTTTCGCCGTCAACAACCGGCGTAACTTCCTCTACCTGACCTACTCTCAATCCCATCATCTGGACACCGGCACCCGGACGCATGCCGTTTACATCTTTGAAGTGTATTTCGGTTCTTTCGGCGTTGGAAAACGTTCTGCCCTTTACTTTGAATACTGCTCCGAATAGTAATACCAGTGCTACAAGTGTTAAAAGACCTACTTTGAATGATGATGAGAATTTCATTTAATCCCTCAATTAATTATCTACGTTTTTATTGTAGCAAAAAATTTTTTAAATGCAAAAATGTTTAATATAGGTTGTAAAAGGTTAAATGTACGGCTTTTGCCTTTAAAGGAGTGTGAATTACGCAATTTAATTTTTTTGCGGTTTGTTTAGCTAAAAAACTTTACATTCACGCAGACAAAGTGTAAAATATTGTTATGAAAAGAATTTTATTTTTGGGAGTTTTAATATGTCTGCCAGTATATGCGGCAGATATACCGGAGGTCAAATTGCAGAATATAGTTTTGACCGACACCTCAGAAGCTGAAGATTATATTGAGCCCGAAAATATTCCGTTGAAAGGCTATGCAGAATATATTGAAGATACCGAAGCTATTTATTTGACGGATGATAATAATCGTTTTGTTCTGAATTTAAAAGTTCCGCAAAAAATTACATCCAGAGTGATTGATGAACGTCCCAGTGTTTCATTTATTCCGCAGGTTTATTCAAAATACGGCGCCGAAGAATTTCAGATTATTCCGAAGTCAGGGAACAGTACGGTTAAGCAGGGGGATTTTTCTTTCGGAACAAATATGGAGCAGGAGGTTGATTGGGGCGAGCTTGAGCATACCGCAACATTTTTTACTCGTTATGATAAAGGTAAATTTGCCTTTAATACCGCCTATGAACGCACAATTGGCAGTACTTTTAACAACTATTACGATAATTTTTCCATTGCGCCTGAATATAGATTGAATAAATTTATGTCTGTCAAAAATGTCATGACTGCTGATATTACCAGAAATCGCAAAAAAAATGAATTAATTTTTTCTATAAATCCATTTGCAAAAACAAAAGAAGACAGGCTTAATCTTGAATTCGGCGCAAGTCAGACCTATGACGATTCCAATGCTCTTATCAGGCGGCAGATAAAATTTAATACAAAACTTAAATTGTAACATTATTTGTAGGCTTAAAAATTTTCGGGTATAATTAATGATATGAAACGCGCAAAAGGTAAAAATAAAAAAGTTGAAACATCCGGCAGACAGAATGTTAATAAGACCTCATTGAGAAAAACGGGTTTTTACTATTCTTTTCTGACTATAGTGCTTTTGTTTTGTCTTGTTCAAATAGGTTTCAGCGCAATTTTAAATATATCGAAACTTATTGCGTATAAAGCAAAAATAATTACTTTAAAAAAGACATTAAATGACGCCGAAGAACATAATAAAAATTTGAAAGAAGAAATAAAAGTTTATTCAACCACCCAAAACCTTGAAGGAATTGCCCGTAATACCCTCAAAATGGCCGGAGAAGATGAAGTTTTAGTGATAATAAATAATACGGCCCAGCAAAATAATAAATCAGTCCGGAGGCAAAAATGACCGGTGAAGAAAAACAAATTCTTGAATATATAAAACAAGCCTTTTCATTGCGCGCGCAGGAGTTATACAAGCCTGCAGTAGAAATGCTCTATAAAGCCCTTGCGCTTGATAACGACAATATTGAGGTCTTGTATCAGCTCGGAGAAATTTATGCGCTTATGCATAATTATAGTCGTGCTGCAGGCTATCTTGAACAGGTTCTTTCAAAAAATGCCGAACATTGTGAAAGTTTAAAGCTTTGTATTGAAATATTTAAGCGGTTGAATGATTTTGAAAAAGCTTTATTGTATGCGGAAAAACTTTATGAAATAAAGAAAGATTCTGACAGTTTAAGGGAAATAATAAGACTTACAGGCAAATTGCAGCGGACGGATAAGCTGGTTGAGTTTGAAGATTTGATTAAGGAAGATCCGTCTGCGGTTTTTGAAACGGCCAGCGCGTTATATCTTAATGGTAAAATTGACGAGGCAAAAAATTTTTTGATAAAATACAACAACGATGATTTTGAAAATATAAAAATTTTGCTCGGGAAAATCTATTTTGATGAAAATAATCTTGAAAAATCACGTGAAATTTTTTCAAAATTTTCTAAACATACGGAAAATCCTGAGGTTTTGAACTATCAGGGGCTTTTTGCACTTGACGATATGGATTTTACAGAAGCTGTCAAGTGTTTTTCAAAAGCATCTGTAAAAGCTCCGAATAATTCCGTATATTTTTACAATCTCGGGAACGCGTATTTTTTTAACGGCTGGACGGAAGAATCAAAAAAGGCTTATGCAAAGGCAATATACCTTACGCCTGACAATATGGATTACAGGTATTCTCTTGCTTATTTGTATTATGAAACCGGAGATTTCGACAAATGCAGAAAAGAAGTTGATGCAATCCTTTCGATTAATCCTGAACACTGTTCGGCAAGAGTTTTGCGTGCTTTGATTTTGAATAATAATAAAGAATTTATGCATGCCAAAGATATACTTGAAGAAAATTTGAAAACTAACCCCGATGACGATTTTACACTGCTTTCTTTAGCCAAAACTTATGCGTTTTTGGATATGTTTGAAAAATCAGAAAAAATTGTTTTAAAAGTTATTGAAAAAAATCCTGAAAATTTAAACTATATAACTGATTTGGCAGATATATACATACAAGAAAAAAAATACGGCGATGCTCTTGAGCTTGTTGATAAAACTTTAAAACTCAACCCGAATTATATATATGGTTATGTAGTAGGTGCTAAAACAGCTTATTTAAACAGCAATCCGGATTTGACAAAGAGTTATGCACAAGAAGCTATATCACTTGATATGAATTGTTCAGAAGGGTATTATTACCTTGCGCTTGTAAGATTTGATGAAGAAGATTTTGAAGAAGCAATTGAGTGCATGAAGCGTGCCATCACTTATGATGCTGCAAATCCGAAATATTATGCTGCGATGAGTAGAATTTATAGAGCCAAAAATGACATAAAAACTGCGCTTGAATATATTTCTGAAGCCGAAAGCATTGATAATTCCGCCGAATACAAATTCATGTATAAGGAACTTGCAGCTTTAAATAGAAAAAAATAACAGATTATTGACTTATTTTTCCATGACATATTATAATATATGTTATGAGAAAACGTTGGTATGACTTAGATGTTACGGTCAGCAAAGCAGTAAGCATGCTGGAAAAGGCAGATGAAACCATACAGGTTCGCTGCGCAGAATATATTATTGATCAATTAAAAAACATTGACTTTGATATTCCGATGTCTTTGGAAGATCAATATAATTATATTCTCAGGCGCTGGTATGATAAAAATATCAAGGTGTCGCATGCAATGGAATATCTTAAAAATTGTCCGGTAGAAATCCGGAAACAGCTGGCGCTTGATATTATTGAATACTTAAAACAGGTTCAAAATGACTGATGATATCAATAAAAAAATAATAAATCTTTTTTCCAAGCATGGCAAATCAATTCAGACTGATGAAAGAATTAAATACTATGCGGGATTTAATTATGTAAAAATCAATAAAGATACCAACGGAAACAAATTCAACCCGGAACACTTAAAAAAATACGCCGAAAAATGCCACTACATCGTCCGCGTGATGAGAGAGTTCGACGGGGAAACATATCTTTATAATTATGACGTGCCGAATAATGATTTGTTTAAATTTATGAAATCCTTTGAGGAAAACACCCTTGACGGTACGATTATAGAAATAGAAAAATACATTCCGGAAGATTTAGCATAAATGAATTGTTTTTTCAGAAAATACCATGATGCATTATATAACGCCACAAAACCGTATCAGTACGTAGGCGGAGAATTTTTATCATATAACAAGGATTTTGACGCGTCAAAAGTCAGATTTGCTTTTGCATTTCCCGACAAATATGAAATCGGGATAAGTAATCTTGGTGTAAGGATTTTATACGACATGATAAACCGTCAGCCTGATTATATGTGCGACAGAGTTTACGCGCCTGAGGAGGATTTTAAACCGGAAGTTTTATACGGACTTGAAAGTAAACGGCCGATTAAAGACTTTGATGCGGTGGGATTTTCACTTCAATATGAAATGTCTTATCCGACTGTTTTAAAAATGCTTGAGATGTCGGGAATTCCTTATAAAAATTCCGACAGGTCGGAAACAGATCCTATAATAATAGGCGGCGGCCCCTGCGCTTATAATCCATTACCTGTGGCGGAATTTTTTGACGTATTTATGATAGGTGACGGAGAAGAAAGTATCGTTGAAGTCTGTCAGATTTTAGAAAAGACAAAAGGATTCCCGAGAAATGAGCGGATAAAAGCTCTTACTGAAGGCGAAAATTCAGGCCGCTGGTCAATTATAACTGGCGGAAAAGTCAAAAAAAGAATTGTACAATTGGATTATGATAAGGCGCTAAAATCATACCCGATACCTTTTTCATCATCAGTTCACGACAGAGCGGTTGTGGAAATAAGGCGCGGTTGCGGGCGGATGTGCCGTTTCTGTCAGCCCGGACATGTGACGCTTCCCGTCAGAGAACGCAGCGCTGAAGATATTATTAAAATAGCAAAAGAACTTGTGAAAAATACCGGGTATGATGAATATTCGCTGCTTTCATTGTCTTCAAATGATTATTCAAACATAAATGAGGTAATAAAAGAACTGGCGGTGGAGTTTAACGAGAAAAAAGTTTCTGTTTCGCTTCCGAGCCAAAGAATTGACGGATTTAATCTTGAGCTGGCAAACCTTGTTCAAAGCGTCAGAAAATCTGCCATGACACTTGCTCCTGAGGCCGGAAGCCAGCGTCTGCGCGATGTTATTAAAAAAAATATTACAGAAGACCAAATTTTGGACGCTGTTTTGACACTTTACGAAAACGGCTGGTCAAAGGTGAAATTCTATTTTATCTGCGGTCTTCCGACGGAAACACTTGAAGATATGGATGAATTGGCGGAATTATTAGGCAAAATTAAATATCGCATAAAACAAATTAAAAAAGAAAAAGGTCTGAAACACGGAATGGATATAACTTGCACGCTTTCAATTTTCGTACCGAAACCGTTTACGCCTTTCCAGTGGTGCGGACAGATGAATTTGGATGAGGTTACCGCTCATATTCATTATCTGAAAGATAAAACAGCTCACCTAAAAGGTGTTAAAATAAATTATCACGAAAAATTCGTGTCACAGATTGAAGCTGTGCTTACGCGTGGGGACGTGAGTCTTTGCCGGTATATTGAAGCGCTTTACAAAAAAGGATGCTATTTAGACGCGTGGGGCGAATATTTCAACAAAAATGTCTGGCTGGAAACCGCAAAAGAATGCGGCTTTGACCTTGCAGAACTTGCAGAGCATACATATTCTACGGACAAACCCTTATGCTGGGATTTTATTGATACAGGGCTTGATAAAGATTGGCTTATTGATGAATATAATACAGCGTTAAAAGTTGATAAAAATTCCTCCCACATTATTCCGACCTGCGAAACTAAATGCGTAAATTGCGGAGTGTGTCGGAATTTTAAAACTCATAAGGTCATGGCAAAACCCTTTAAGGCAAGCGATGAGGCGCAAAATCTTGCAAAAGCGGACCCTGTTGACCCGACAAATTCACACACTGCAAGAGAAACTTTTAAATACCGTATAAAATTAACCAAAACAGGAATTTTAAAATATTTTTCTCATCTTGACTGGCAAAATACCTTCTTTAAATCACTGGCAAGGACTGATTTAAATGTGGCATTTTCGCAAGGGTTTAATCCTTCAATGAAAGTGTCGATGGGGGTTGCTCTGCCTTTGTTCGCCGAAAGCTTAATGGAATTCGTTGATATTGAGCTTTATGACGACCTCTCCTGCGAAACCGTCCGACTTAAGTTGGAAAAAGTTTTGCCGGAGCAGTCCAAAATACTAAGTATTGTAAAACTTGAAAAAAAAGCAAAATCTATTGATAATACTGTGTTTTGGGCTGAATACAAGGTAGAAATTTTTGACCCGGCTATTTACGGTTTTGAAAAATTGGTATATAATACAAACAGAGTTTTGTCTTCCAATGAGATTTATATTGAGAAGAAAAACAAAAAAGGTTTAGTTAAAAAAACAGACATAAAACCGTCAGTAAAATCTTACAGATTTGAAGAAAATTGTCTGTTCATAGTATTAAAAACAGGTCAAAACCTTGAAGGCGGCATTCAATCTTTGAGAGCGGATGTGCTTATGAATGTGATAGCTGAAGGCGTTAAATTTAATATTACGCGTACACGGTTTTTTGACGAGAGTTTAAAAGAGTTATAAGAAGGATTTTAAATTATGGGAAATTTTAGAAACAACAAAAAACAACCGCAAAATGACACAAATACGGTTGAAAAGAAAATTATTATTGCAGAACGGGACAATATTGCAGCTGTTTTGGAAAACAAAAAAGTAACTGACTTTTTTATTCATAGAGGCGACGTGCTTTTAGGCGATGTTTACCTCGCAACTGTTGATAACATTTTGCCGAGTATTGATGCGGCATTTGTAAATGTCGGCAGTGATAAAATGGGCTTTCTGCACGCGGAAGACGTTATGGGAAAAGGTACCCTAAAAGAAAAACTTAAACCCAAACAAAAACTTATAGTGCAGGTTGTAAAAGAACCAACTGGCCACAAAGGTCCGAGAGTTACGACTGAGGTCAGTCTTCCGGGAAGATTTTTGGTTTTAATGCCTTACGAACCGGGAGTCAGCGTCAGTAAAAAAATAGAAAATTCAAAAGAAAGGGCAAGACTTAAGGCTATAATGAACCTTATAAAACCGGTTGGTGTAGGCGTAATCATTAGGACGGAAGCTGAAGGACAGACTGAGGCTGATATTCAGGAGGATTTAGAAATTCTTCTCGAAAAATGGAATAATATTATTACATCCGCTGAAACCCTTACTCCGCCGAATTTAATCTATAGGGATCAGGATTTGTTATACAGAGTAATAAGAGAAGCCTGCACCGACGATGTGAAAGAAATTGTCGTAGATACGGCTTTTGCGCTAAATAGAGTGCAGAATCTTCTTCAAAACTGGCATATGAATAAAAATATTCAAGTGACTTTATACAAAGGTACGGAACCATTATTAATTGCAACTGATATTCACAAAGAAATCAAAGCAGCATTGAATGTAAAAGTAAATATGCCTTCTGGCGGATATCTGTTTATCCAGCAGACGGAAGCTTTAACCGTAATTGACGTAAACAGCGGTAAATTTACCAGCTCAGCAACTCAGGACGAAACTATTTTGAAAACAAATATTGAAGCTGTTCATGAAATTGCACGTCAATTAAGACTTAGAAACATCGGCGGTATGGTAATTATAGATTTTATTGACATGATTTCCCGCGCGGATAAACTTGCTATTATGGAAGAATTGGAGATTGCGCTTGAACCCGACAAAGCTAAACCTCAGGTGGGCCAATTGTCCGATTTGGGGCTTGTTGAACTTACACGTCACAGACAGGGACAGTCTTTATCTGAAATCTTTACGCGAAAATGTCCGCACTGTCAGGGAACAGGTTATTTTATGAATGAATTTAATTTCTCAACCCCGACCGCTGAAGGTGAATATCGCGCTAAACAGGCTAAAACAAAACTTCCTATATCAAATAATTTTAAAAAGAAAAACAATAAATCTCAAGAAGTTCAGCCGGAAATAACACCTGCTGAACAGCCGCAAAATAATCAGCCCGTCGAGATTGAAGTTGAAAATCCGGCGCAAGTTGCTAATGAAAATTCAAAACGCGACAGCAAGCGCAAAAATAACCGTAAAAAATTCAGTAAAAATAAAGAAAATACAGAAACTGAAATTCAAACAGCGGAAACCGTTTTAAAGCCTAATGAAGAAATTAAACCGGTTATAGAAACTCCTGAGGCATTGCCTGAAGAACATCAAGAAGTGGCAGCCGAGCCTGCGAAAACAGAAAAAACTAAAAGGAAACGCACCACCACAAGAAAACCGCGTGCAAAAAAAAGTGAGGCAAAAGTTGAAGCATAAAACTTTTATTAAAATTTTAATCATTCCGGCAGCAGTGATAATTTTCACTGCACTGCCGGGATTTTGTGCATCTGAGGTTTCAATAAAACAGGCAGCTGTTAAATTTCTTCTTGCAATGGGAGGTGTGGCATTATCGTCAATTATAATTTATGCAGGACTTTCAATTTATAACAAAATTTTTGTCAGGAGAAAATCAATAACTTTTAACAAGGACGATTCTCTTTCTACACCCGAAAATATTGATGATGCGGTTGACTTTTTTATCAGGAAAAACAAATTAAGGTAAATTATGAGAAAAGCATTCGGTGTAATAGAATTATTGATAGCGTTTTTACTCATCAGCATTGTTGTTGCCGGGTTTATGAATATGACTTTAATGCAGATGCAAGACGGACAGATGAAACATACAAGGCTTGAAGAGGCACAACAGCAGGCTGATGAGATGATTAATGAAATAGAAGATATTCGTCAAAAAAATCTTGAGTATGAAGAAAATCTGCTTAACAATCAACCTCAAAATTCTTATGAATAATTTCAAACATTTCATACATAAATTTGTTGTAAGGCACAGGGATATTGTGTTTTTTGCCTAATTCAATCATTGCACCTGCAAACATTTCAACTTCAGTTTTGCGTCCTGCAAGGACATCTTGCAGCATTGAAGTTTTACCTTCAGGTATCATTTGGGAAATATCTTCAAGAGCCTCATCTATCATGGTTTCGGTATTTTTAACCCCTTCGGCTGCAGCGATTAATTCTACTTCTTTCATTAATTTTTGGGCAAAATCAAGAAATTTTTTATTTGAGTTGATCTGGCCGAAAGTCATTCGTAAAATTGCAGACGGCTGATTTGTACTTACGTTCATCATAAATTTAAGCCATAGTGCACGCATCATATCGTCAGGAATTTTATAATCAATACCTGTGTGGTCAAAATATTCTTTCAGACGGATTTCATTGGATTTATCCGAATCTTTTGAGCCGAAAACAATTTTGCCCTCTCCGTCATGAGTTATAAATCGGCCCTCTCTCATTGCGCTGTGGCCGATAAAATACGACAAAAGCAGTTTATTCCAGCCGTATTCTTTAGCAATAATGCTTTCGGACGTTACGCCGTTTAAAAGCGAAAGAATTATTGTATCGTCTTTTACAAAATTCTTAACATTTTGAACAGCATCTTTTAACCCGTTGAATTTCGTTGCAATTATAATTAAATCCGCCTTAAAGTTATTGTTTTCCGGCAAAATATAGTCAAAATGCAGCTCTTCTCCGTTAAAAACTATAGGATTTTTTGAATATTTATCAAATCTTGATTTGTCAACTAAAATTTTTAAATTGTCAGGGCTGAATTTTTGGATTTTTTGTGCATAAATGCTGCCGACAGCGCCTATTCCGCATATTAAAACATTTTTTATCATAACACTTTCATCATAACATAAAAAAAAGAACCCTTTTTCAGGGTTCAATGGAGTTTAATTTTTATTAGCTGCCTACAAGCCTCAATGCCTCTTGCAGCAATTCTTTATTTGTGGAAATAAGTTTGTTGGTTATTTCCATCTGAAGTTTTGCCATCTGATAATATGAAATGTTACCTTTAAAGTCAGCATTTGAAAGTTCCAACAAGCCTGAACGGATTTCACCGTAACCTATTACGGGTTTTCCGGATTCTTCGGTTTCTATAAATTTGCCGTCTTTAAATTCATAAAGACCCGCAGCATTGTGGAAATTTCTTGTGGTAATTCTGTATAAAGGCACAACACGCTTACCGCCTTCTGCTTTTCCATAAATTGTGCCGTCGCCTTTAATTTCATAATCATCGTATTTGCCCAGATATTTGCCGTTATTGGGGTCAATCCACATCTTAATATTTGTTGTCGGAATATCAAGTGAACCGCCTTTGAGAGCTGTTTGCTGATATAAATCCGCACTTATGGATTTTGTACCCTGCATAATTTCGCCTTTGTCGTTTAAAATGTAGCCTTGAACAGTGTTTCCGTCTGTGTCACGGTAAACTCCTTCTCCGTCAAACTTAAATTCCCCGAGACGCGTATAAATACTTTTGCCTTCGGCGTTTTTTACCAGAAAAAATCCTTTACCTTCTAAAAATAAATTTTCGCTTGAAGTACCCGGTGTTGATTTGCCCTGATCTGTTTTTTTGTCGTAATCATCGGCTATTGCACCGCCCAAAAATGTTTTAAAATTTACCTGTTTTTCTCTGAAACCGGGCGTGTAAACATTTGTCATGTTATCAGCGATTACGTCCATCCAGTTGTTTGTTGCAAACTGTGTGTTCAGTGCCGTGATAAATGAATCATTCATTATCATTCTCCTTATGGTTATTTTTTCGATTTTGTTCTTGATTTTGTTGTTTTTGTCTTGAATATGTCAGATCTCTGTAAGAAAGTTCCTGATCATCAAATCTTTGGCGAAGTGTGGGAATATTCTGTCTTAAATATTCTTCAACTGCTTTGTCGCCCGGAATAAATGTCGCGGAAACAGCTCCGTCTTTGTCTACTTTTATAATGACGGAAACATCTTTGTCAAGGTTAATTCTGACAGGCTGGTTGGTTTTGACCGCGTCATTCAAAGCATTCATTAACGTCGCAGAAACTTTTACGTGTCCGGTCGTCTTTTGAACAGCCTGTTCGGAGCCGTTTTTCAGATCGTTCACAACATTTTGAAGTGTTTTGTCGGTATTTTGAACAAGATCGGAGAAAAATTTTGCATCGTCCATAGACATATTTATTCCGGTATAGTCAACTTTTGTCTGTGTCAGGCGGGTAATTCCTTCCAGCTTTGCATTTGCATTCATAAGAATTTGCATATTGCTGTTTTGCATATCAAAATTATTTTTAAGCTCATTAAGTTGATTTTGACCGGCAATCATATTGATTTCGCCTGCCAATTTTTGATTTTCATTTTGTTCATTATCGGTTTGGGTATTGTTATCGGGTTTTTCATCTGTTTTATTTTCGACGGCATCAGTTTTATTATCAGTTTCCTGTTCAGTTTTTTCACTATCTTGAGCAGCTTTTTGCATTTCGTCTTTGAATGAAGTTTCGGAAGTTTTGCGGCTGCCGGAAGATGTCCCGGACTCTGTCTGGGTTGTTGCTGCCGTTGCAGATGATGTTGAACTAATATCCATTTTCGCCCTCTATTTTTTGTAATTCTTCAAGAATTTCTTTTTCTTCCTGCTCGAGTTTTTCCTGATTTTGCCGGAAAAATCTTGTTACACCGAGTTCGGAATATTGTTTCAATTCAGCGGCTTTTTCTTCTTCTATATAAATTTCTCTGTGCCGCTCTTTATGTTTTTCCAGAACTTTAACTGCCTGTTCAAGCTTTACAAGTTTTTCTTTTTCAATATCAAGCTGCTCTTGTGCCTGAATACGGATTTGTTCAAGTTCTTCGGCCTTTTCCCAAAGATGGTTAAGGTATTTGTCGTAGGCCTCAAACATCATAGGGTCGGCTTTTCTCAAACCGTCTTTTGTTGCTTGAATTTCCGCTTCATTCTTCCGGATATTTTCTTCTGCCGTGTACACTGCCTGTTGAGCTTTTTGTACTACCAGCAATTGTTCTTCTTTTTTTCGGATACGGAAATCCAGAACTTTTTGTAAACGGTATCTGAATGGCATATTACACTTTCTTAGTGTCATTATGAATGATTAAGTAAATGCAATAAACATCTATTCGTATGAGATTTAATGATTTTTTCGAAAAAGTCAAGTTTATAAAAAATATAAATTTGCATACAAAAAAGAGGCCACACAGCCTCTTTTTTGTATGCTTTTTGGGTTTACACCGCGTAAACGCTGACCTGTTTTCTGTCGCGTCTGTGAGGTTCAAATTTCACCTGGCCGTCAATTAACGCAAATAAAGTGTCATCAGAACCGATTCCTACATTGTTGCCCGGGTGGATTTTAGTACCTCTTTGGCGTACAAGAATATTTCCGGCCTTAACTGTTTCTCCGCCGAATTTTTTAACGCCCAGACGTTTAGCTTCCGAGTCGCGTCCGTTACGGGTTGATCCCATACCTTTTTTATGTGCCATTTTTATTTCTCCTTATGATTATCAGGGTTTGTGTCTTAATTTTTATATATTGCGTGAGTGAACCCTCACCCGAATTTCTAATACTCGCAAGCTCGTATTGAAATTCCACCCTCTCTGTAGAGGGGAGATTATTCAGCTGCTGATTCTTCGGCTGCTGCTTTTTTCTGAGCTGATGTTCTGATTTTGTTAATCATAACTCTTGTAAAGCCTTGTCTGTGGCCTTGTTTTTTCCTGTAACCTTTTTTAGGTCTTTGTTTGAAAACAATGATTTTTTTAGCTTTGTCATGAGCTAAAACGGTTCCTTCTGCAGATGCGCCTGTAACATAAGGCTGGCCTACTTTTGATTTTTTACCGTTTACGATCATAACAACTTTATCAAAAACGATTTTGCTGTCTTTGTCTGCTTCAAGCAATTCTACGTCAACGTAGCGGCCTTCTTCGACCTGATACT
>CALUQQ010000130.1 GCA_944322955.1 Candidatus Gastranaerophilales bacterium | reverse complement strand
CATTAATTGCTAATTATCAGGAAAAGCAGACAATAACGCGTTTGCAAAAGGCGTATGCGACATTGAAAAATGCGTTTGAAATGGCGAAAGTTGAACACGGGGATTATAATACCTGGTCTTGGACTCAATATCCTACATCTAATGGCGAAAGAACGCAGTATTTTATGGAAAATTATATTTTTCCATATCTGAAAGTATCAAATGTATGTTTTTCTGACTCTTGCGGTACTGCTATAAAACGACCTGATGGCAACACTGTATATGCAAGTTCATCTCGTGGTGCTTTTGTTTTAAATGACGGTACATTAGTGTATTGTTGGGCAGGCGGGGATGATTATTATCCGCATGTATGGTTTTTTGTTGATGTAAACGGTTCGTCAGAGCCAAATATATTGGGAAAAGATGTTTTTGCAATGTATTTTTCTCCAGGTAATCCCGGTAAGGCTGCAGGCAATACAAACGATGACGGTGATTTTGAGGATTCAGGAAAAACTTTTAATATAGGTTACGGTTTACGATTTTTTGGTGAAGGGAGCGGTTTTACAGCAGAAGAAATGATGCAGCCGAATTTTGTAATTGAAGATAGACCTGGTGCTTTTAGCGCGGTTGCTTGTAATGTAGAAGGCGGCGACGGACGAATTTGCGGCGCGGTAATTCAATTGAGCGGCTGGAAATTCCCTGACGGATATCTTAAATAAAAAACTCCCGGAAGGGAGTTTTTTATTATAGTTTTTTTATAAACTCAGCTATTGAATAAGCTTCTATTGTGCCGATTACAAATTCAAATTCAGGTATTTCATGTTCCAGATCGTTCTTCATGGGTGCCAAAAGTCCGGGTATAATTATTTTACGTGTTTTTACTTTGTTGATTAAATCGAATTTTTTTAATGTTTTTGCGATTGTTTTAGCTGTAAATTTTTCAGCTGATAAAGCTGTCAAAACGCTCATTCCTCCGACCGGTATCACGATAAGATATGACGGCACTTTCAAATGACGCAGTTCATTTGCAACCGCATAAAATGTAAGCGCAAAATTAGTTGTCATAAAAACAATGGAGTTTTCGTCGGGGTTGTTAAATTTATAAATTTTCGACTCGACTTGCAAGGGTTTTTGAGGATCGGTAAATATATTTTGTCGTAATGTCATCAAAGTTGTAAACATTTCTTCGTCAAAATCCTCAAATACCAGCATATTAGCGTATTTGCATAGATAATAACTTGCCCTCGCACATAAACTGAATTTGTCAGGAGTTGCTTTGAAATATACATACACAGGGTCGGAATATTTTTCATCACGTTCCGTAACTGCCATTGTCCTTATTTTTACAAGCTCATTCGCCGTTTTTGAAAAGTTATCATCAGTAATCCTTTTTAATGAAAGCTTTAAAAAATCTTTTTCTTCAATATAAACGGTTTCGTCACAAAGATTTGAAATTTTATGATTTTGAGCATTTTTCAGGATAACAAGATTAACTTTCAGTTTTTCGTCAAGACGGTTAAACTCAAAATTTTGGATACGCTGCAGTTTTTCGTTGAAATCCGGCGCGTTGCAATCAAGTATTACGGCCAGAATTGTTTGATTTACGAATTTTTTTTCATGGCGGAATAATACATTTTCGCCGCCTATTTTAAGTCCGTCAATTTTAACAGTTTTTTGTGCGGGTTTTATATTGTTTGAACATAGTTTGCGTAGTTCTTCGGGCATATATTTACAGCGTTCGTATGTTGTTTGTTTTTGTGCAAGCTTGATGGCAAAAGCCATACAGGTAGGACAACCGCATTCTTTGCAGTTGGTATGGGGCGATTTTTGGGCGCCGGGCAGGTATTTGAATATTTCAAGTCCGGATAATTTCATTATGACAGCCCTTTCAAAATTTTTATGTTCTCAGGGTCATACAAAACTATTATATCCGCGCCTGCAGCTTTTACGGCTGATGCCGATGATATTTCAATCATTCTGGCACGTGTTTTTAAATCTCCTCCGTCGTCATATTTTGCCTCTTTTGTGTTTAGACTTTCTCGGACAACAAAGCTTATTATGGGCATGCTTAAGTATTCATCGTTTTCAAGTTTGATTTTTTCAATAATACTGTAACCGTAATCCAGTCCGTAGCCAAGTCCGCCTATATCGGTGTCTATTATGATTTTATCAAGAGGAAGCCCCGTATCTGATGCAAGAATATTTAATTCTCTGCACAAATGTATATCAATCGGACTTTTTAAGACAAGTTTATGTTTTCCTTTTATAATTGCCGGCAGAATTTCTTTGTAGGTTTGTTCATTTGCTGAGGCAATTATACATTTTCTGTCTAATGTGTTAATAAGTTCCTGTAAAAGTTTCACATTAAGTTCGTTATCATAAACTCCGTGCAGCATAAGCGGTTTGGTGATTTTAGGCAGAAGTGTTTTTAAAATTTTTACGGATTTCGGGATATCGGAAGTTTTTTTAATGTTGAATTTCAGGCATAAAATATCACAGTCACTAGATTGTGCCTTTTTAATTATCATACTCCTTTTATTTGTACGAAAGAAATCTTTTGCAATTTGAAAATTATCTTTTGGATTAAAGATATTTATTTCAAGTGCATAAAGAGTTTTATGAATTTTCTCTTTCACTTTGTACTTTTTCCATTAATTCCACGAAACGTTTTTCGTCAATAGTTTCTTCATCCAGCAAAGTTTTTGAAATATATTCAAGCATATCTCTGTTTTCAAGTAAAAGTTTTTTTGCTATTTCATAACGTTCGTCGACAATTTTTTTCACTTCTTTGTCAATTTCCGCCGCAATTTCTTCGGAAAAATCTCTTGTATGTCCGAAATCACGTCCCATAAAGACATGTTCTTCGCTTTTGCCGTATTGAAGGTTGCCCATTTTTTCGGACATGCCGTAAGTAGTTACCATATTTCTCGCAAGAGAGGTTACTTTTTCCAAGTCATTTGACGCACCTGTTGTTATTGAATCTTTGCCGTAAACGATTTCTTCGGCAACTCGTCCGCCGAGTGTCATGGTAATTCTGTCCAAGAGTTGAGATTTTTTCATTGTTAAGTGGTCTTTTTCCGGCAAAGTCATTGTAACACCGAGAGCCATACCTCTGGGGATTATTGATACTTTGTGCAGAGGATCGGTATTTTTCAAGAGTTTTGCTAAAAGTGCGTGACCTACTTCGTGATAAGCCGTATTTTCTTTTTCTTCGTCGGATATAATTCGGCTTTTCTTTTCCGGTCCTGCCATAACTTTATCAATTGCTTCTTCAAGGTTTTCCATATTGATTTCTTTTTGGTCATGACGCGCCGCAAGAAGTGCAGCTTCATTCAATAAGTTTTGTAAATCAGCTCCGGTAAAGCCAGGAGTGCGTTTTGCAAGAACTTTAAGTTCAACGCCTGCGGCAAGAGGTTTGTTTTTTGCATGAACCTGTAAAATTTGCTCTCTACCCAAAATATCCGGACGGTTAATTACAATTTGTCTGTCAAATCTGCCCGGTCTTAAAAGCGCGTTATCCAAAATGTCGGGTCTATTGGTGGCCGCAATAACTATTATATTAACGTTTTCGTCAAATCCGTCCATTTCAACAAGCAATTGATTCAGGGTTTGTTCTCTTTCATCGTGTCCTCCGCCTAAACCTGCGCCTCTTTGGCGGCCTACGGCGTCTATTTCGTCAATGAAAATGATGCAGGGCTGGTGTTTTTTAGCCTGTTCAAACAAATCTCTTACACGGCTTGCACCTACACCGACGAACATTTCAACAAAGTCAGAACCGCTTATTGAGAAAAACGGAACGCCGGCTTCTCCTGCAACTGCCTTTGCCATAAGAGTTTTACCTGTACCGGGTGCACCTACTAAAAGTACGCCTTTCGGAATTTTGGCCCCTAGTTTTATATATTTTTCGCCGTGTTTTAAAAAGTCTACAATTTCTTCAAGTTCTTTTTTTTCCTCGTCAATGCCTGCAACATCTTTAAATGTTGTTTTTACATTACTGTCCAAAAGCATTTTAGCTTTGCTCTTGCCAAAAGACATTGCCTGAGATCCGCCGGCTTGAATACTTTTTGCCATTACAACAAGAAATATGATAAATAAAAGCGGCAGTAAAAGTGAACCCAAAATTCCGAGCATTTGTGAAGATTCGCTCGGTTTTTTGACTTCTATTTCAACATCTGCAGCCTCAAGTTTTTTCATTAAATCCGGATCGTCAGGAGTTAATACTTTATATTGCACTTGAGGGGCTTTTTTTTCAACAACGCCCAAAGGCCCTTGTTCTTTAATCGTTTCCATCGGTTGATTTGCCGGAATTGCTATTAAATAATCATTTGCTTTCTCGATTTTTTTGAATTCTTTGTTATTTAATTTTTCAATAAAATTTGAATAAGAAAGTTCGCTGGTACTTGTTGTCGGGCCTGCCATAAATACCGATGACACAAACACCAAGACTACTATCGCTAATACTATATACATTCCTGCAGATTGACTTTTATTCATTTAATTAACCTCTCTGTCTCCATTATATTGTAAAAAAAAATAAAATACTACAATTCTTCCTGGCGAAGTGCTAATTTTGCTTTATCCCAGAATTTTAATCTTTCATCCAAAGTATATTCAGTAAGCGGTTTGCCTGCAATATATTGTGCAAGTACAATTCTGTTCGAAAGTTTTTTGTTTGTCGCCCTAAGAGCCTCCACAGGGTTGATGCCATAATGATCTGCAAGCATTATGGCAGTAAATATAACATCACCGGCTTCTTCTTTTATATTTTTATAATCATTATTTTTTTTGGCAGCTTTTAATTCTTTTATTTCTGAATTGAGAAAATTATAGTAGTCTTGTTCTTTTTTTTCGTATCCATTTTTTTCAAGCATTCTTGAAACTTTTACAGCTTGATTTATTGCCGGATTATTATACGAATTTTTCGATCTGAAATAAATTATATTATTTGAATAAATTTTATGATTTATAGATGTAAGCATTATAATAATTATAAGTCAGAAAAAAATATTTTTTATCAATTTGTAAAGTTTTTTTAAATTTGAGCCACGGAAATGCTTGTAATGCCTGAATTTCTTGCGTTATCCATAAGTTTGACAACAGCACCATGTGTTGCATCTCCGTCGGATTCTATCATTAATCCGTCAGGATAATCTTTTGCAAGCTGTTTCAGTATTGTTTCTAAATTGTCAGCAGCAATTTCTTCTCCGTCAATAAAATATCTGTCATCTGCGGATACCGTTACTGATAATATTTTAGTTTCGTTATTTTGAATTTGTTCCTGATCAACCATTTCAGGTACTGTCAGGTTTAGCCCCTGCTGGTCTAACAATGGCGCAATTACCATCATGATGATTAAAAGCACCAAAAATATATCGGTCAATGGTGTTATGTTTATTTCATTAAATGTATCACGATTTCTGGACATTGTTATTACCCTTCCGTAAGCTCACGTTGTTCTTTTTTTGTTAAAGGTTCTCCCGCAACAATTAATTTTTTGTATTCAGCATTCTGCGCCGCATTCATAACCTGCATAATTTCGGAGCTTTTCACCTGCGAATCGGCTTTTACAACAACTTCAGGCTTTTCCAGACTATCTTTTATCGCCAGAAGTTCCTCTGTAAGTTGTTCGGACGTTATTTGTTTCCCGTTTACAAACATCAGACCTTCTTTTGTAATTGCGACTTCTGCGTTGTTTTGTTCAATGGCAATGCCGCTGTTGATTTCCGGAACTGTAATGGAGTTGTCTATTGATTGAAATGACGGCGCAATCACCATCATAATAATCAATAAGACAAGGAATATGTCTGTCAGCGGTGTTATATTGATTTCAGTAAAAAGCTTGCCTTTTTTTGAATTCATTGCCATTTTTGTAAATCCTTATATTGCATTAGATGTAGGAGATGTAATTGTTGTTTCGTCTTCAGAGTCAACAAAGCTCAAGAAAAGCAGTTTGATCAGCTGAAAGTCATCTTCATAGCGTTTAACGATTGACTGGAAAGAGTTGTAGAAAATAACCGCAACAATCGCAACGCCAAGACCGAATGCGGTTGCTATCAAAGCAGAACCAATACCCATAGCAACTGCGGCCGACTGATTCCCTTGAACTGCGAGGTCCTGAAATGTATACAAAATTCTTACAACTGTTCCGAACAAACCTAAAAATGGTGCGACACCGCCGATAGTACCAAGAATTGTCAGATGGCTTTCAAGTTTTCTTGTTGCAAGTGCTGCCGCAATATCAAAGGAGCGGGAAAATCCGTTTCTTTGTTCCGAGAAAATTCTTACAGCTTCTTCTGTAACCTCTCCGATTACGCCTCCACATTCGATTGAAAGGTTTTGTGCGCCTTGAAGATTATTTGCCGCAAGTTCTTTTTGTAATTTGGGAATAAAAAGAACAACATCTCTTTTGTTCCTTTTGTAAAAAGAAAATCTGTTGATAACAACTGCCACAACTAGTATTGAACAGATTAAAATCGGCAGCAATACCGGCCAGTCGAGTTTGATTGAATGTAATAATAATTCCATAGTTTTATCCTCATTTTGTCTACTAATTATATCCTGATGCTCCAAATACGTTATAATCAAACGTAAATTGGATGTCTATGCTTTGACCTTTATATTCTGCGGGGAGCGGTCTAAATGGAGCTGTTAGTTGTACTGCATTCAAAGCCGCCTTATCAGCACTGGGCAGCCCTGACGATTTAAACACGCTGCAAGAAAGCAGTCTGCCGTCTTTTGCAATTTTGAATAAAAGCACAACGCGTTTGCTTTCGTTGCCTTTTGGCGGGTCCCAGTTCATTTTAATTCTTCTTTGAAGATCTCTCATATAAGGCCCGAAATCCGGTTCTCTTATTGCATCAATACCGGGTCTGCCGCCGCCACCGCCGGGATTGCCGATATTACCGGTTCCGCCGCCTCCGCCTTTAGAAAGACGCGTTCCTGAAGATGAACCGCCGCCTGTCGGGGCAAGTGACGGCGCGGGCGCGTAACTTCCGCCTCCGCCCGAAGATGAATGTCCGGAGCTGCTTATAGGGCCTGTTGCATAGCTTCCTGTTTTTGTTCCGCCTGATGGTACCGGAACTTTAAACGCTGATGACGGTTTCGGCGCGGTTTTTGGTGTCATCGGTGGTTTTAAAGACGGACGGGCAGTCGGCGGCTGTGGTTTTGCCTCTTGTTTCGTTTTTGGCTGAGAGGGCTGCGCCGCTGGTGCCGGTTTTTTTACGGGTTGTGAAGCTTTTGGCTGCTGTGCCGGTTTTGTTTTTTGAACAGGTTTGCTTGCCGCTTGCGGCTGCTGAGTTTTGGCAGGAGACGGGGACGGCATTGAAACTTTTTTTGTCGGATCGTTTACGCCGCCTGTTCTGGAATTTATATCAGCACGGTATTTGGTATTTTTATTTAAAGGGGTGTCTTCTTTATCCACCAGAACAAATTCTATGTCATTCATTTTGGGTTTCGGTCTTTCAAACAGAGCAAAATTTATCCCGAAAAATGCAAGTATAAGAAAAGTAAGCCAGGCCGCGCCTAATACTGACGGGTGTAATATGGTTGAGATTACAATTGATTTTTTCAGTGTTAATTCATCTTTGTCTTCTCTCAAAACAGCCGGTGTTGTATAAGATGACTTTTCTTCTTTTTCTGTTAAATTGTCTGTGTATTTTCCTAAGATAGACATTTTTCCCTTTATATTTCGTAATAATTTTATTTTAAACTTAAAATAAAATTATTACCTGATTTACTAATAATTTATTTGGTTAAGTGCGGGGTTGACAGTAATAGGCTGAGTAAGAACAAGTTCAATAGATGCATTTGCTGGAATTTCTACGTCATTTCCTTTATCCCAGATAGATTTTGCAACGCCCAATCCTCCGCCGACAGCAGTCGCAAGGGCGGTACCTTTACCGAGATCTCCTCCTGACAAGGCGCTTACAACAACGCCCGTAACCGCGCCTGTGCTCGCTCCGATAGCCACATCTTTTGTATATTCTTTAGTGACGTCAAGTTTTGTTCCTCCGAGTAAAACGCCTGTATTGTCATTTGTTTTTATAACTGCGGATATAGGAATTTGTATGCCGTACGGAGTTACAATCTGTGTAAAACGTACTAAGAGTTTGCCATTCATGCTTCCGCGTTTTGCTCTAGAAACTTCAAGAACAGTTCCTGTAACAGAGCTTCCTGCAGGTGCAATTAAGTTATTTTCGTAATAAAAATCCGATCCGAGCGCTAATGTTACTGTTTGGCCAAGTGATAATGTTTTTGAGCTTAACGGAGTGGTTACAACCGTTTTAAACTGTTGGCCGGCCGGAACTGTTACAACGCTGCCTCTTAGTGTTCCGTTATTAACATTATAGTTATTTTGTTGATAATAATTCGGTTGATAAAGAGGTGCCGGAGTGTTTTGTGTATACTCGTAATTTGCTGCTGCGAATGCTGTAGTGCCCGTTAAAAGAATTGCTGCCAATATAAGATTTTTTACCATAAGTTCTCCCCTTTCATTTCATTTTATTTTATTAATCATCGGTTGTCAATTTGTTAAGGTATGCGTTATATAAGCCGGTGCGGTAAGAATTATAAGTCCTTCTTCACCTGCATTTACTTTTTTGTGTTCGCCCATAAGACGTTTGCCGCCGGGCCGTATTTGCAGAGAAGGTCCTCTGTGCGACCAGAAACGTCCCTGAAATTTTTGTTGAAAATGCGGAACTGTTATGTATTCTGCCGGTGCTGTTAATTCCCCTCCTATTAAATTGTCATTTGATGTGTATATATAGCCTTTTATCGGAATTTCAAACGTATCTGAAAGAATCATTTTATTTATCCGGATTTTCATTGACGCGTGTGTCCCGACAACTGGTTCGTGAATTTTTTCTATATAACCGTAAAATTCTGTACCTTTAGGTATAACATTGGTTTCGTGCAGGTATAAATCATTTGTGGAAATAAATTTTACCTTATATCCCTCGGGACAGTATTCTGTGGATATTTCCTGCGCGTTTATAATCGGAATAAATGTTCCTGCAGGAAGCTCTATTCCGTCGTAATCCCTCATCGGCAGCTGTATATTATCAAGTTCTTCCGCTGTTGAAAATGATATTAGCCCAAATATTATAAATATTGCCGACAGAATTTTTTTCATAATTGTAATTATAACAGTTTTTAGGAAAATATCAATAAAATATTATCAAAATTTGCCAAAATAAAAATAATTTGCTATAATAAAACCAAAAGAAGGAGAATGACAATGAATAAAAAAGAGTTCAAAAATCTCGGGGGGGGGCGACCCTTTTAACCGCTCGTAGTGCGTGTTTTGGCGGT
>CALUQQ010000129.1 GCA_944322955.1 Candidatus Gastranaerophilales bacterium | reverse complement strand
TGAACAGTTTTACGCTGCTGCCTTGCACAACTTTTGTTATGCCTATATCAAGTGCTGACATAAAAGGTACGTGGCCTTTTAAAATACCGAATTCACCGTCAACGCCTTTTGAATAAATTTCGTCAACATCTTCGTCAAAAATAATTTTTCCGGGTGTGATTATTTTTAAATGCATGTTATTACCTTTTGATGTTCCTGCTTGATAATCTTGATTTAAAGTGTTTTAGCTTTTTCAACAGCTTCTTCAATTGTACCTACCATGTAGAAGGCTTGTTCCGGAAGGTTGTCGTGTTTGCCTTCAATAATTTCTTTAAAGCCTTTAATTGTATCTTCAAGTTTTACGTATTTACCTTTAGTTCCTGAGAATTGTTCTGCAACAAAGAACGGTTGGGACAAGAATCTTTGAATTTTACGTGCTCTGTTAACAGTTTCTTTGTCTTCTTCGGACAATTCATCCATACCCAAGATTGCGATAATGTCTTGAAGTTCCTTGTATTTTTGAAGTATTTCAAGAACTTTTCTTGTAACTGTATAATGTTCTTCGCCGATAATATTCGGGTCAAGTGCTCTTGAGCTTGATTCCAGAGGATCAACAGCCGGATAAATACCAAGTGATGCAATTTGTCTTGATAATACGGTTGACGCATCAAGGTGAGAGAATGTTGTCGCAGGTGCCGGGTCTGTCAGGTCGTCCGCAGGCACGTAAATTGCCTGAACGGATGTAATTGACCCGTCTTTTGTTGAGGTAATTCTTTCCTGCAATTCTCCCATTTCAGTTGCAAGTGTCGGTTGATAACCTACAGCTGACGGCATACGGCCTAAAAGTGCTGAAACCTCCGACCCTGCTTGCGTAAATCTGAATATGTTATCAATAAACAATAAAACGTCTTGTTTTGAAAAATCTCTGAAATATTCAGCTGCAGTAAGTGCTGAAAGACCAACTCTCATACGTGCTCCCGGCGGTTCATTCATTTGACCGTAAATAAGGGCAACTTTGTCGATAACGTTTGATTCTTTCATTTCATTCCAAAGGTCATTTCCTTCACGTGTTCTTTCACCTACACCGCCGAATACGGAAACGCCGGAGTGTTCCATAGCAATGTTGTGGATTAATTCCATAATCAAAACTGTTTTACCAACACCTGCACCGCCGAACAAACCGATTTTACCGCCTTTTTGGTACGGCTGTAAAAGATCGATTGCTTTAATACCGGTTTCCAGAATTTCTATATCGGTATTCTGGTCAACAAGTGCCGGTGATTTTCTATGAATCGGCAGATAGGTTTCGGCATTAATATCGCCCATCTGGTCAACAGGATCGCCTGTTACATTTAAAATTCTTCCCAGAATTTCTTTTCCTACAGGAATTTTAATAGGTTCATTTGTGTTAACAACCTTCATGCCTCTTTTAAGCCCGTCGGTAGATGACATTGCAACTGTTCTGACTTTGTTTGAACCAAGCATCTGTTGAACTTCCGCAACAATTTTTTTGCCGTCATCTGTAAAAATATTCAGTGCAGTATAAATTTCCGGCAGTTCACCATCTTGAAATTCAACGTCGATTACAGGTCCTATGATTTTTGTAATTATACCTTCGTTTTTAGCTAAAGTTTCCATCCTCTGCCCCTCTCTCTATAAAATAATTATATAACAAAAAAAAATTAAAAATGTCAAATGTTTTAAAATTTGGACTAGCAAATTTTTTTTTCTTGTGTTTATATATTCATACTACTTATGGATAATATCATGCAAGGACTTATAGAAAAGGAACTATCTTCCAATGATAAGATATTAAAACCGGATTTTAATTCCAAAACCGGACGCGAACTGTTGGCGTTTTATCTGCAGACAAAATTTAAACAAATTCTTGCGTTTGATAAAAAATATCCCATGCCGATTTTTAGAGAAGTAAAACCTGATTTTATATACAGATTTTCAAAACGTTTGATTAATAATCCTGACAAAAGGTTTTTGATAAGTATTACCGGCGAATCGGCAGCCGGTAAATCCACTATTTGTCATGAAATCAGCAGAGTGATTGAACAATTGTCAATGCCGGTTACAATTTTGAGTACGGATAATTATTTTAATGATATATCAGCTCTGATTGCTCAATACGGGACTTTTGATAAATTGCGTGACAGCGGTTATGATGTGGATGCGCCAACCAGTTTTCAGCTTGATATTTTGAAAAGGGACTTGCAGGATCTTGCCGATGGTCTTGATATAAAATGTCCGATGTATCTTCCCAATGGTACAGGTGTTTCTATGCCGGAGGCTATAGATGTAAAATCTTCAAAAATTATTATTGTTGAAGGTACTGCGACCATGTATGAAGATGTTAAGGATGTGTTTGATATTAAAATTTATGTCGAAACAGATGACGAAATCCGTAAAAAATGGTTTATTGACCGTGCTGTTCAGGAAAGAAATCAAGATGTCGAAAATGCTTTAAAACACTGGCAATATATTGCAACTGCAGGTGAAAAATACGTTAAACCTTACAGAAAAGAATCTGATATGATTATTAACGGCAAAGCTGATTTGAAATATTTCGGGCAAATTCTTGAATATATTCATACTATTACTAATAATTTTCAATAAACTTAACATTTTTTTGATTTATTGCCACGTATTTGGAAATATGCTAAAATATTTTTATAAATTTGTGTATTTAAAAGTAAATTTCAAATTAAATACATTAAATAACTGATACATTATTGAGAAAATTTAATTATAATTTGTGTAACATTATAATTAACGGGTGTTCACGTGAATATAGAAGAGTTGAGAAAAGTTTTGAATAAGATTAACGAAGTTATGGATAGGTATTTGAGCCGGCGCGGCAAGATAATACTAATAGCGGTGATTTGTGCAGGACTTGCGGCAGGCGTTGTTTTTTCGGGAATTTCTTCGACCAAAACAGAAATGGCGGCTTTGCCTATAGAAGATAATATTGAGCAGGCAGTGCAGGAAGAAGCATTACAGAATGATGCCGTAAGTGAAATTGAAATTGAAGATATTGACAAAACAGAAGATAAAATTGTTTCTTTTGCGGTCGAAGATTTCGGACGTCCGGATCCGTTTTTGCCAGCAAGTGATGTGAATTTTTTGATTAACAATTCTTCAAAATACGGTTCTGTGATTACGGCCCCTCCTGAAACTCTTGCGACTGAAACTGAGGCTACTAAAATTGTTCAGACAAAAGTTTCTGGTATCATGTATGAGCCTAAAAATCCTTCAGCTATTTTGAATATCGAAGGTGCGGATTATCTGGTAAGATCCGGTGATTATATTAATAATTATAAAGTTCTTTCTATAAATAAAGATATAGTAACCGTCCAGCTTGGGGCAAATGTTTATAAAGCACGTGTGGGAGAGGTTCTTCCCGATGGCGAAATTAATTATAATAATATTTATAATTTGGAAAATAAATTTGGAGGAGCAAAAAAATAAAAGCAGGAGCAGATATGAAAAATAATATTTTACAAAAAATCAGTGCAGGTTTAATGCTGGCAGTATTCGTATTTTCTAATACATTAATGTCAGTATCTGCGGTAACAGAAAAAAAACCGTTACTAAGAAATGATAACAAAGATTCTATTCAGTTGAAGGCGGATATTTCCATTACGGAAGCTGATGAACCGATAAGTCTGAGTTTGCGTGATTCGGATGTGAAACAGGTTTTAAGAATGTTTGCGGATAAAGCCGGCATGAATATAATTTTTGATGCAAGCGTATCGGGAACTGTGACACTTGATCTCGTCGACGTACCTTTAAATTCTGCATTTGATCTTGTTTTGAGCATTGCAGGGTTGTCTTATATAGTCGATGATAATACATTAATCATTGCAGCATTAGGTACTGAGCTGAGTGCCGCAAAACAGGAAATCACTCTTATTCCGGTGAAATATCTTGATGCTTCTGTTTTGGCTGAATTTTTGAATAAAAATATATTTACCATGAAAAAGCCCGGACTTTCTAATTCCGAAATTGTTACAACCAATCCTATGACAAATGAATTATTGGTTTTTGGTACAAAAAATGATGTAGCAATTGCGAAAAAAATAGTAGAAAAATTTGATAAAAAGCCATTAACTGCTTCAATTGTTATTAATCACACGACTCCGGAGCAGATGGCTAATTTGATATGCGATATGCTTATACCAGCGACATCTTCCGGCGGAGGTTCAACAGGTGGTGCCGCGCGTATTAAAGGCACCATGACCGGCGGCGCAACTTCAGGCGGCGGTAGTTCAAGTGAAGTTGAGCTTGGCGGAGGCGAGGTTGCCTGCCAAATCAGCGGAGGTGCTTCCGGCACATTAACTTCCATGCCGCTTCAGACACTTGTTATTTCTTATTTTACCCAGCAAGGAACTATAGGTGTTGTCGGAGGTTCTCAGGAACAGTTGGATATGATTAAAGAGTTTATTGCTGATAATGATAAAAAACAGCCGCAGGCTTTTCTTGAATTTTCTATAATTGAGTTGAATGAAAACGGCAGTAAAACCCTTTCAAATACTTGGCAGTATTTGAGTAAACACTTTAGTTTCAATGCCTCTGCAGGTACTACGGGTACAAGTCCGTTTTATCCGATATTTTTTGCCGGCAGTCAATATCCTCACGTGGATGAACCGGAAAACGTTGATGCGCCGGATTACTATGTACATAGGTATAACGGCCCGCGCGCTTTGACATATGCAATTAACTATATTCTTGAAAACAGAAAAGGCCGTGTAGTTGCAAATCCGCGTATATTGATTACAAACGGTCAGGAATCCGTTATTGATTTGACATCCGATTATGTAAAAACAGTTACATCTCAAGTTGTATCAGATTCTCTGACGCAGGCAGTTCAAAGAGATTATGAAATCGGCGATGATAACGGTATTAAAATAAGTATTACACCTTTCATAAGTCCGGATGGTTATGTTACTTTGAATATCACGCCTGAGTATGCGACAATTGCCAGCCAGGTTATGACTCCGAATGAAGATAATCCGGAAGTTACCGATATTCAGGCAACACTTTTGCAAAGAAGAAATCTTGATTTGAAAAACGTTCGTATAAAAGACGGTGAAACACTTATAATAGGTGGTATGATAAGGGAAGAAGATCAGAAAACTGTTCAAAAAATTCCTATCTTAGGTGATATTCCTGGACTTGGTATGTTTTTCCGTACCACTATATCTACAAAAACCAAAGAAGAAATGCTCATTATGATTACCCCCAAAATTATTGACGATTCGGATGATGTAATGAGGAACGAAAATACTTTGTAAAACTCATAATGTATAAAAATGAATGAATTACTAAACAGATTAAAAAACAGTGTTAATAAAGAAATACTTAATCATATAGATAATGCGCTGATGGAACAAAATAAATTTGTTCCTATCAGTGTAAAGGATAAATTTCTGTTTGTTGCGGTAAATTCATCATCAGATAAAGAAACAGTTAATAAAATTTTAAAAGAGTATTTTCCATATCAAATCAAGTTCATTCAAGTTCCAAATGTGGATTTGGATGAGCTTATTTCAAGTTTGAGAGGGAATTTATCTCCTCAAAATATTACGGAAGGTCACGAAGAAAAACAGATAAAACTTGGTGAACTTTTAATTCAAAAAGGGTATATTACTGACGTTCAGTTACTTCAGGCGCTTGCGGAAAGTAAACGTCAGAAAATGCCTATCGGGTCTACTTTATTTAAATTGGGCTTTATTTCGCTTGATCAATTAAAATCTATCTTGCATTTGCAAACAGGGTTTGATATGGTCAGCAATGAACAGCTTGCTAAACAGGACAAGTTTGTTAATATATTGCCGGAAGATTTTATTAAGGAAAATAAGGTAATTCCTATATCATCAGATGGCAAAACGCTTACAATAGGTGTAGTACAGCCTGTTAAACCTGATGTTTTAAAAGAAATTATATATTTAACCGGTCAAAATCCGAAACAATTATTGATGACTCACTATGAGTTTCAAAATTCTCTGGATATGTTTTTCAGCGCCCAGAAAAAAGAAACTCAGAAGATTATTGAACAAATTGAAACCGAAGCGGCAGAAATCGAAGTCGAGGAGAGTTTGTGGGAGCAAGTTGATGCTGAATTGCGGGATTCAACCGGTTCTGTTGCAAAATTTGTAAACCAGATTATTACAAACGCAATTGATAATAAGGTTTCAGATATTCATATCGAACCGCGCCTAAACGGATATATTGTACGTTACAGAAAAGATGGTATGCTGCAAAAGGTTTTGGATATGCCTGCAAAGGTAGAATCTTCCGTAATAGCTCGTTTCAAAGTTTTGTCAAGGATGAATATTGCGGAACACAGACGGCCTCAAGACGGTACCTTTTCTATTAAATATAAAAAACAATCCTATGACTTTCGTATTAATACCCTTCCTGTCTCTGGCAAAGAAAAAATGGTTATCCGTGTTTTGGCACCTGCAGTCAGCTTGAAGGCAGAAGATAAAAAGATTATGCTTGTCGGTGCTTCAGAGAGCGATCTTGTGAAAATTAAAAATATGGTAAGCTGTCCCAATGGTATTATTCTAACCTCAGGTCCTACAGGTTCAGGTAAAACAACCACGCTGTATTCTGTTTTGAAAAGTTTAAATGATGAACATGTTAATATTACGACAATTGAGGACCCGATAGAAATTAAGCTGGAAGGTATTAACCAATCACAGGTTAATCCAAAAGCAGGTATTACGTTTGCATCTTGTATGCGTGCAATATTAAGACAAGACCCGGATATCATACTTGTGGGTGAAATTCGTGACTATGAAACGCTTGAAATCGCTATTTCAGCAGCGTTAACAGGTCACCTTGTCTTAAGCACAGTCCACACGAATTCTGCTGCGGCAACAGTTACTCGTTTGATTGAAATGGGGGCAAAGGATTATCTTGTGTCATCCACTCTCTCTGGCGTTATCGCTCAACGTCTTGTAAGGTCATTGTGCCCTGATTGCAAAGAGGAATATTTCCCGACTCATGATGAAGCCCGTCAGGTTGCTGCAGACGAAGAAACTATACAAAAATTGATGAAAACCCCTATATATAGAGCAAAAGGCTGTAATAAATGTGATTTTTCAGGGTACAAAGGACGTCTTGGGGTTTATGAAATTATGCAGATGACAAAAGATATAAAAAAATTAATCGCACAAGGTGCACATGATTTGGAAATTGAAGAATCCGCCGTCGCAAACGGTATGATTACTTTGAACAAGTCCTGTTTGCAGCATATAATAAACGGCGAAACAACAATAGATGAATTTGTTCGTGTATTGGGTATTGTAAATGAATAACAGGTGTAAAATATGACTATATTTAATTATACGGCGTTAAAAAACAATAAAGAAATTGTAAAAGGAAAAATTGAAGCTCAGGATTTTCGCGAGGCCCGTGAAAATATTCGCAAACTTGGATTTATTCCGACTAAAGTCGAAGAAGAAGAAAAAAAAGGCCAGTCAGATAAAGATCCTAATCTTGATAAAAAAGGCAAGGTTACGAAATTGGGGCTTCAGGACAGAATTGATTTTACGTCAACTTTGCAGATTTTGGCTCAATCCGGTATTCCGATTATTGAATCCTTGTTGTTTATTGAAAACGATGCCGCCAAATTAAAAATCAGGCTTGTCGCAAAAGAATTAAGACGTCAGATTATGAACGGCGGTACTTTTGCCGATACAATCGCAAAATACCCTCGACAATTCGGACAGATTTATATCGGTTTGTGTAAAGCCGGTGAAGATTCCGGTGAATTGGAAAAAACTCTGGAACGTTTGTTGGAATTGTTAAATAAAGAAGCTGCGATTAAAAGTAAAGTTATCGGTACACTTATGTACCCGATTTTCGTCATTGTCTTGGCGGTTTTAATTGTATTAATTATGTTGATGTTTGTATTCCCGGTATTTAAAGAGATGTTTGATTCTATGGGAAAAGAACTCCCTTGGATTACTGCAAAATTAATGGACATCGGTATATTTTTAAAAACTTACTGGTATCTGGTACCTTTAATGCTCGGAAGCGTTTGCGGGCTTATTGCATTTTTATTCAGATGGGAGCCGAGCAAAAGAAAAATCGACGAATATGTTTTGAAAATACCCATCATAACCGATTTAATCCAATTTTCAAATTTTTCAAACTTTATAGCGGTATTGCAGGTTGCATATGATGCGGGTGTTCCGATTATTGAGTGTTTATATCTTGCAAATTTAACGTTGACAAATTGCATTCTAAAAACAAGAATTGAAGCTGCTACCAGTAAAGTTCAACAGGGGCAGCATCTGTCATCAGCTTTAAGATCAACAAGAGTTATGCCAAAGATGATTTTATTTATGATTGCAACAGGTGAGCAATCCGGTCGTTTGGGTGATATGCTTATGCAGGCTACAAACTTTATTGATAAAAAGCTTGATAATATTATTGATGTAATGACAAAAATGATTGAGCCGATAATGTTGATTGTAATCGGTAGTATCGTACTTATTTTGGCATTGGCACTTTATCTGCCGTTGTTCGGTTCTTATATGTCATAAGGAAGGCTTATGAAAACAATTGTTATAACAGGTTCAACTTCAGGAATAGGAAAGGCTATTACAGAACATTTTGCAAAAAATAACAGGGTTTTTGCCGGTTATCGAAATGAAAGTTATGTGTCTGATTTAGAAAAACTCGGTGTTATTCCGTTTTATATAAATATGTCCGAACCTGAGACTATAAAGCTTGCGGCGGCTTTTATAAAATCAAAGACAGACAAAATAGATACCCTTATAAATGTTGCAGGATGTGTTGTTGCAGGTGTGGTTGAAAGTATTTCGACGGAAAGAGTAAAAGATCAATTTCAGGTGAATACTTTTTCTCATTTGGATTTTTCGCAGCGGCTTTTGGATTTGCTGGAAGGCGGCAGAATTATAAACATAAGTTCAATGTCAAGCTTTGGAATTTTTCCGTTTGTTGCGCCTTATTGTGCGTCAAAAAGAGCTCTTGATATTTTGTTTAACTCAATGATGATTGAAACAAAGCGTAATATTAAAGTTATTTCGGTAAAACCGGGAGCTATAGCAACTCCCCTGTGGGAAAAATCAATTTCCGGAAATAAAGAGTCTATTGAAAACTCTCAAGGCTTTGAAAAAGAAATGAATTTTATGGTGAAAAACGCACGCAAAAATCAACAGCACGGTTTAGAAGTGTCAAAGGTAG
>CALUQQ010000128.1 GCA_944322955.1 Candidatus Gastranaerophilales bacterium | reverse complement strand
CGGATCTGATAAAAATATAAGTTCCGTCATTCAGCATAATAAACATACGGTAAGCCTGAGCCCGGCACCTGAAACCAGTGACCCGTCAATATTTGTGAATTCTTTTGTGTATCCGGCATTTCTAAATGTTGTATATTCAGCCTTTTTTACTTTCGGAAGGTATGGAACTACATAAGTTGATGAAAATTTTTTAATTGTTTCCTCGATATTGCTTTCCGTAAGTGCAGTATTGTGATTTGAGTAAATATCCCAGCCGGAAACATCTCCATATTCTGTTATTGAATAATTGACAGCCTGCGATAACACGGTGTAAGCTCTTTTTAAACGTGTTACGGTTTCTATTTTTTGCCATTTGCCTATTAAAGACGGAAGTGTCATCGCGATTACCACTCCTAAAATGCCAAGTGTAATCAAAACTTCTGCAATGGTAAATCCGTTAAACTTTTTTTCATTGCTATGTTTTGATAATTCCATTAAGTCTCCAGTGTTAAATAAGTACATTTAATAATTGTATATTACATTATATAATGCACTTTGTCAATTTTATTTTGTTATAATTTATTAAATAGTATTATTGTACAATGAATAGTGAATGCAGATTGGATGTGGACAATTTAAAAGAACAGATAAAGTATCTTGCGGCGATACAAGGCATTACTATGAATCATCTTAAGCAGGAAGTAAATTCCAAATACAATAAAACCGACAGTGTAAGAAATCTTGGCAATAAACTGCGAAATAAAACTTTTCGGGTTTCCGAACTTGCAGAAATAGCAGATATCTTAGGATACGAAATTTATCTGCACAAAAAAGCCGTATAAATTTAAAGCATTACTTCAAAAATATTTTTGCGGTTTCAATGTCAAATTGAGTAGTAATTTTGATATTTTTGTAGCTTCCGTCAAGGATGTAAACAGTTTGCCCCAGTGCCTCAAGCATTCCGGCATCATCAGTAAAATTCTGGTCTTTAAGTTTGTCGTGCGCCCGTTTTATAAGTTTGTATTCAAATGCCTGCGGGGTCTGGGTGTTGTACAGCTTTGAGCGGTCAATTGTGCGGATAATTTTGCCGTTTTCGACTTCTTTAATTGTGTCAATAGTTTTTGTTGCGACGGTCAGTGCCTTCATATCCTTAACCATTTCAATACAGTTGTTTACAATATCCGTAGTAATCATAGGACGCGCGCCATCGTGGATTATTACGTAATCGCATCCGGATAATTTGAGCCCGTTATATACCGACTGCTGGCGGGTAGCGCCGCCTTCCGTAAAGTGAACTTTTTTGTAGTCTTTAAAAATTTCTTTTAGTTCGTCCATTATCGAAATGTGCGAACAGACTATAATTTCATCGACATTTGAAGCCTCAAATGAGTCGATTGTGTATTTGATAATCTCTTTACCGTAAACTTTTTCAAGCAGTTTGTTCTTGTTTCCGAATCTTGATGATGTTCCTCCGGCTGTTATTACGGCATTAATTTTCATATTTTAACTCCCGCATAAATCTTATATTATAAATTTTACCACAAAAATATCGTAATTAAATTTAACATGACACTTGATTTATTTGATTTTTAATATATGATAAAATTACACAACTAGCTAGAAAAGGAAATTTATTATGTCAAAAAAATGTGATGTATGCGGAAAAGAATCTTTAAAGGCAGCAAAATTAACATTCTCTCATAAACAAATCGTGCACCGTCAGATGCCGAATCTTCAGTCGGTTAAAGTAAATGTAAACGGACAAACTAAGAGAATTAACGTCTGCACTTCTTGCCTCAGAGCAGGCAAAGTTCAGAAAGCTGTTTAATTTTTGAACTTACGCAAATTTTAACAAAAGAGCCTTGATTTATTCAAGGCTCTTTTGTATTTCATAAGGATTAATAAACTTTTTGCCTGCCGGTTGTTTTTTGATTATTTCAATCTCCGGATTGGAAGGTGATGTCTGCTTAGTTTCCGGCTGTGCATGCCCTGCCGGCTGTACCGGTTTTGTTTCCTGCTGCGCCGGCTGCGTAGACGGTTTTAAAATTTCTTCCATATTCTCCGGCACAAAATCAGAGTTGAAATCAAAATCAAGGTTTGCATCTTCAAGCATTTTAATAAGTTTTAGAATATTCAAATCCATATTCAAAACAACCCCGACTTCTTCTCCGTCCTGAAACCCGGGCGGCGGATAGGGCGAAGATTTTTGTATTGCATCAATAACACGTTTGTCGTAATCTTCATTTCCGGAAGTCTGCGTTATTTCATAACTGATTAATTTCCCGTTTTTATCGACTTTAAAAGTAACAAGAGTTGCAAGATTGTCGTCGGTTGATGGCATAATGAAATTTTTGATAATCTTTTTTCCGACTTCCAGAGAATAAGCCTGCATTTCCGGATTTCCAAGAAGCGGGCTTATTACTTCCATATCACCTGAAAAGTCCATAGCAAAAACTTTTCCTGTAAAAATACAAATAAAAACGATGAGAATAAATATTTTTTTTATCATAAAATCCTTATTTTTTGTTGACGTCCATAACGTAATAATCAAAAGTCATCAGGATATTTATTTCTTTGAGATTTTTGTCTGCATTCTGCGGGAAAGCGTCAAAAGGTTCAGTATTTTTTACTGCCGCAATTGCGCTGTCGTCATTATTTTTATTCCCGGAACTCTGTTTAATTTCACATGAGATAAGTTTTCCCTCGCGGCTGATTTTAAATTGAACTTTAGCAACCCCGCCGCTGTTTGTGACCGGAAGCTTCCAGTTTTCGCGGATTTTTGATTCGACAGATGTTATGTAATCTTTCATTTCCGGATATTTTTCTCCGTACTTTTTGATGAGTTCAGAGTTGTTTGACCGGGTGTTTTGTTTCCTCAATTGTCTGGTCGTAACAAGTTTTTGAACCATTTCATCATCTTTTACAAAATTGTTAATGTTGTTAAAGAAAGAATCTTCATTTACTTTTTTCATAAAAGCATAAGATTCCTGCCAGACTTTCGGGGATTCATATTTTTCCGGATTGTATTCCTTAACTTTAATAATTCCGATTTTGTCTTCATTAATTCCGTATTTCAGATAGGCAATTTTTTCTTTGTCGCTGTTGTTCTTAAATCTGACAACATAATAAAGGTTGTTTTCGTTTTTGGATATTGAATCGTGGTCAAGGTAGATGTATTTTTCGGTATTCGTAATATTGAGTCTAATCCAGTCAGCAGCGTAGGCGGCTGAATTCAGCGAAAGAATTGCAATACCTAATATGATTGTTTTTTTAATCATAAATTTTTCCTCATTTGCTATAACTTTTGAAAAAGAGAAATCATAAATTTAAATTTAAATTTATGATTTCTCTTTTTCAAAAGTTATAGCAAATGAGGAAAAATTTATGATTAAAAAAACAATCATATTAGGTATTGCAATTCTTTCGCTGAATTCAGCCGCCTACGCTGCTGACTGGATTAGACTCAATATTACGAATACCGAAAAATACATCTACCTTGACCACGATTCAATATCCAAAAACGAAAACAACCTTTATTATGTTGTCAGATTTAAGAACAACAGCGACAAAGAAAAAATTGCCTATCTGAAATACGGAATTAATGAAGACAAAATCGGAATTATTAAAGTTAAGGAATACAATCCGGAAAAATATGAATCCCCGAAAGTCTGGCAGGAATCTTATGCTTTTATGAAAAAAGTAAATGAAGATTCTTTCTTTAACAACATTAACAATTTTGTAAAAGATGATGAAATGGTTCAAAAACTTGTTACGACCAGACAATTGAGGAAACAAAACACCCGGTCAAACAACTCTGAACTCATCAAAAAGTACGGAGAAAAATATCCGGAAATGAAAGATTACATAACATCTGTCGAATCAAAAATCCGCGAAAACTGGAAGCTTCCGGTCACAAACAGCGGCGGGGTTGCTAAAGTTCAATTTAAAATCAGCCGCGAGGGAAAACTTATCTCATGTGAAATTAAACAGAGTTCCGGGAATAAAAATAATGACGACAGCGCAATTGCGGCAGTAAAAAATACTGAACCTTTTGACGCTTTCCCGCAGAATGCAGACAAAAATCTCAAAGAAATAAATATCCTGATGACTTTTGATTATTACGTTATGGACGTCAACAAAAAATAAGGATTTTATGATAAAAAAAATATTTATTCTCATCGTTTTTATTTGTATTTTTACAGGAAAAGTTTTTGCTATGGACTTTTCAGGTGATATGGAAGTAATAAGCCCGCTTCTTGGAAATCCGGAAATGCAGGCTTATTCTCTGGAAGTCGGAAAAAAGATTATCAAAAATTTCATTATGCCATCAACCGACGACAATCTTGCAACTCTTGTTACTTTTAAAGTCGATAAAAACGGGAAATTAATCAGTTATGAAATAACGCAGACTTCCGGAAATGAAGATTACGACAAACGTGTTATTGATGCAATACAAAAATCTTCGCCCTATCCGCCGCCCGGGTTTCAGGACGGAGAAGAAGTCGGGGTTGTTTTGAATATGGATTTGAATATTCTAAAACTTATTAAAATGCTTGAAGATGCAAACCTTGATTTTGATTTCAACTCTGATTTTGTGCCGGAGAATATGGAAGAAATTTTAAAACCGTCTACGCAGCCGGCGCAGCAGGAAACAAAACCGGTACAGCCGGCAGGGCATGCACAGCCGGAAACTAAGCAGACATCACCTTCCAATCCGGAGATTGAAATAATCAAAAAACAACCGGCAGGCAAAAAGTTTATTAATCCTTATGAAATACAAAAGAGCCTTGAATAAATCAAGGCTCTTTTGTTAAAATTTGCGTAAGTTCAAAAATTAAACAGCTTTCTGAACTTTGCCTGCTCTGAGGCAAGAAGTGCAGACGTTAATTCTCTTAGTTTGTCCGTTTACATTTACTTTAACCGACTGAAGATTCGGCATCTGACGGTGCACGATTTGTTTATGAGAGAATGTTAATTTTGCTGCCTTTAAAGATTCTTTTCCGCATACATCACATTTTTTTGACATAATAAATTTCCTTTTCTAGCTAGTTGTGTAATTTTATCATATATTAAAAATCAAATAAATCAAGTGTCATGTTAAATTTAATTACGATATTTTTGTGGTAAAATTTATAATATAAGATTTATGCGGGAGTTAAAATATGAAAATTAATGCCGTAATAACAGCCGGAGGAACATCATCAAGATTCGGAAACAAGAACAAACTGCTTGAAAAAGTTTACGGTAAAGAGATTATCAAATACACAATCGACTCATTTGAGGCTTCAAATGTCGATGAAATTATAGTCTGTTCGCACATTTCGATAATGGACGAACTAAAAGAAATTTTTAAAGACTACAAAAAAGTTCACTTTACGGAAGGCGGCGCTACCCGCCAGCAGTCGGTATATAACGGGCTCAAATTATCCGGATGCGATTACGTAATAATCCACGATGGCGCGCGTCCTATGATTACTACGGATATTGTAAACAACTGTATTGAAATGGTTAAGGATATGAAGGCACTGACCGTCGCAACAAAAACTATTGACACAATTAAAGAAGTCGAAAACGGCAAAATTATCCGCACAATTGACCGCTCAAAGCTGTACAACACCCAGACCCCGCAGGCATTTGAATACAAACTTATAAAACGGGCGCACGACAAACTTAAAGACCAGAATTTTACTGATGATGCCGGAATGCTTGAGGCACTGGGGCAAACTGTTTACATCCTTGACGGAAGCTACAAAAATATCAAAATTACTACTCAATTTGACATTGAAACCGCAAAAATATTTTTGAAGTAATGCTTTAAATTTATACGGCTTTTTTGTGCAGATAAATTTCGTATCCTAAGATATCTGCTATTTCTGCAAGTTCGGAAACCCGAAAAGTTTTATTTCGCAGTTTATTGCCAAGATTTCTTACACTGTCGGTTTTATTGTATTTGGAATTTACTTCCTGCTTAAGATGATTCATAGTAATGCCTTGTATCGCCGCAAGATACTTTATCTGTTCTTTTAAATTGTCCACATCCAATCTGCATTCACTATTCATTGTACAATAATACTATTTAATAAATTATAACAAAATAAAATTGACAAAGTGCATTATATAATGTAATATACAATTATTAAATGTACTTATTTAACACTGGAGACTTAATGGAATTATCAAAACATAGCAATGAAAAAAAGTTTAACGGATTTACCATTGCAGAAGTTTTGATTACACTTGGCATTTTAGGAGTGGTAATCGCGATGACACTTCCGTCTTTAATAGGCAAATGGCAAAAAATAGAAACCGTAACACGTTTAAAAAGAGCTTACACCGTGTTATCGCAGGCTGTCAATTATTCAATAACAGAATATGGAGATGTTTCCGGCTGGGATATTTACTCAAATCACAATACTGCACTTACGGAAAGCAATATCGAGGAAACAATTAAAAAATTTTCATCAACTTATGTAGTTCCATACCTTCCGAAAGTAAAAAAGGCTGAATATACAACATTTAGAAATGCCGGATACACAAAAGAATTCACAAATATTGACGGGTCACTGGTTTCAGGTGCCGGGCTCAGGCTTACCGTATGTTTATTATGCTGAATGACGGAACTTATATTTTTATCAGATCCG
>CALUQQ010000127.1 GCA_944322955.1 Candidatus Gastranaerophilales bacterium | reverse complement strand
AAATTTTCGAAATCGGACTATTTCGAAATAATCAAATTATCCGTACAGTCCAGAAAAAGTCCAGTTTACCAGTTTGATTTTTTGGGTAAACTTAATTTTTCCGACCCGGAAACTCCCACACAAAGCCTACTTTACCAAAATAATCTATCTAGCCGTACAAATCAACCTGGACAAAAAACTACAATCTATCTGTACAAATCAATCTGGACAAAAAAGTACACTAAAACGCACTAAAAAAGAGCCTTCTGAGGCTCTTTTAAAATGGAGGAGGAGGTGGGATTCGAACCCACGGAACGCGTGAACGTTCGACAGTTTTCAAGACTGCTCCAATCAACCGCTCTGGCACTCCTCCAAACGATTTTTCGGATAATATTTATTCTACTTGCGCAAAAAATTTTGTCAAGCCCTAACTTTCACGCCTATTGACACCATTGCCGCCGGCTCGCTCAGACCTTACTGTTTCATATGCCTCTTTATATTTCTTTTTTAACTCCGGATTTGCCTTCCAAAATTTTTTATAAAATACTTTCGTTAACCGTTTTTCAAATGGGGATAAATTGTTACCTGACCTTTCTTTTATTATTACTAAACGAGTAAAAGAATCCTGTTTCCTTGCGAATCTAGACATGGCTTTTCTAATTTCAGGCACTTTTTTCCAAACTTCAAGATGAAATTCACGAATTTTATTTATGCGTTCAGGATGAGCCTTGTCGTATTCTATCATTCTTTTGGAATGTGCTTTTTTATATTCCTCAGTTTTGCAAAACTGTGCCGCATATTTATTTTTTTGCCTCATTAAATCAGGGTGACTTGCATTCCAGGCTGTTGTTTTTCCCGCTATAACCGCACGGCTTTCGGAATCGGTAGATAAAACCAGCGTTCTATAATTTGAACTGTAATTTACAAACCCTATTTTCTTCAAAATCCATCCCAAACCGGATCGGTTATTCAAACCTAATTCTTTTGCTATCGCATCTTGTGATTTTAAATTTACCCACACCTCTTGCAGCAATTTTAATGATAATTTATCGTTTAAATGACCGTTTACAACAAGTTTTCTTATATTACCGGTATTGCGTTCAAACACTTTGTCCGCCGGCTTAACCCCTGCAAATTCTGGGAATAACTCCTTTGCTTCCTCTAATGTTTTACACTCCATCAAAGGAGAATATATTTTTTGATGAAGCTCTTTAAGTGTCGGCATATTTTTTGTACCGGACAATTTTCTAACTTCAGCAAGAACTCTTTCCGGCAAAAGATATTCCCTTTTGTTTATTACATAATCTAAATCTATAATCTTTACTCCGCTGAACGAAGGTTGACTGTACTGCAAATTTTGATAAGGCTGTATACGTGAGATTAACATATTTTTTATAAATCCCTAAAACTATATTTTTGCTAAAAATTACTCATCCGGCTTAACATTTATTCATTTTTACACATTATAAACAAATTACATGTTGTAATATTTTTTGTTTTCATGCTAAAATTTAAGCATACACTAAAATTTAAAGGAGAAATTAAATGAAAACTTATGAATTGCTGGCAATATTCAAACCGAATTTAGATGCCGAAGAAGTTGAAAAAATGATTTCCAAAATCAATGATACAGTATCTGAATTTGGCGGGAAAGTAGAATCCACCGACAAAATCGGCAGAAAAAAATTAGCTTATGACGTACAAAATTTCAGAGACGGCTACTTCACATCAATGGTTATGGAATTACCTGGTGATAAAGTCGCCGAATTCAAAAGACAATTACGTTTGAATGATAACATTTTAAGAACAATGTTCTTAGAAATTTCAAAAAAAGCCAGCGTATAGAGGTAAAAAATGTCACTTGCAAAATCAGTAGTAACAGGAACAGTATACAGAGCACCGGAAAAACGTTTCACACAAAACAACATTGCGGTATCGTCATTTATTATGAATATAGGTGAACGCGATGAAATGCTTATAAGAATAGTATCCCGACGTCAGGTGCTTGATGATATAATTGATACTCTGACAAAGGGTGAAAGAGTTCTTGTTGAAGGCAGACTACAAACTGCAACTGTAAAAATGGATGACGGTTCCGAAAAAAGGATTTACGAAATAGATGCCTCCACAATAGAAAAAATGGGAGAAAGTACTCCGACGGCTTCAAATTTCGGCACGGAAGAAATTGTCAAATTTGAATCTGACGATTTATCAAATGAACTTATAGGTGAAGACGAAATCCCATTCTAATAAAAAACAGGTCGAGTGTCAAAAGACGCAAAATAGAAAGGTAAAATTAAATAAATGGCAAAATTAGAAATCACAAAAGACAAAAAACGTAAAAACTGTGCGCTTTGTGCAGATAAAGTAACCGAAATAGACTTCAAAGACGCAGCAAAATTAAAAAGATATCTTACAGAAGCAGGAAAAATCATTCCGCGCCGTATCACAGGCAACTGCGCAGAACACCAGAGAATGATTGCTAAAGCTATCAAACGCGCAAGAGAAGCCTCTATCATTCCTTACGTTTTTGATTAATTTTTAACAATTTTTATCAAAAAATAATAAAAAAGAGCCTTAAAAAGGCTCTTTTTTATTTAAAAATTATAAATTCTTGACATTTCGCGGGAAATAATAAATAATTAAGGAAAACAGGAGGATAAATTCATGAAAACATTCACTACAAAAGCGGTTCAGATAGCCACCCCCCCCCGAAATTGGCTCAGGGCTTAGGTTTTAATGATTTTATTAAAAAATACCGTTGCGGGATCGACGCAATCGCAAAGTCGTTGGAGTCTACAGGTCATGCTGAGGCGATAGCCGAAGGATCTCAAAAAAACACCCCCCGCCCCAGAATTTCAAACACTCGCAAGCAAGTGTTGAAATTCAACCCCCGCCCTCAAGGGGTGGGGGATAAAGCTGTGAGCGAAGCTCACGGTAAAGAACTTAACGTCCTAACGTCTTATCGTCTTAACAACTTTAAAAAGAAAGCCGCCTTCACCCTCGCAGAAGTCTTGATCACACTCGGCATAATCGGCGTTGTGGCGGCCATGACTATTCCGACGCTCATTGCAAATTATCAGGAAAAACAGACTGTATCCAGACTTACTAAAGCTTATGCCACAATCAGCAACGCTTATCAAATGGCACGGACAGAATATGGAGATTTATACACATGGGGTTTCACGGAACGTTCGAGTTTTGAAATAGATGATTCAGGACAAAAAGATTATCAAGGGGTTGAAAACAGCAAACTATTTTTAGATAAATTAGCACCATATCTTAAAGTCGTTAAACAAATTTCAAAAACAAGTTCGTGGAATGATTACGATTTTTACTTATTAGACGGTGAAAAATTAAGTTCGATTATGCCGTCAGATATTTTATTTTTAGCTGACGGGACCACAGTATTCGGGGGCTGGATAGATGATTTTAAATGTACTGATAAAGGAGGATACTGCGGTGATTTTTATATTGATATAAACGGCATTGATAATCTTCCAAACAAATTCGGGCAAGATATTTTCAGTTTTGAGATATACAAAAATAGTATCAAACCAACAGGAACTAAAGATACATTGATAACTGCCAGAACATTTAATGCTGCTTGTAACCCGCAAGACACAAGCTACGATAAAAACGGCTACGGCTGCACGGCATGGGTAATCTACAATAAAAACATGGACTATCTAAAATGTGACGACCTATCTTGGGACGACAAACATAAGTGTAATTAAACGCCGGAGGCAAATGCCTCCGGCGTCCTGTTACCTTCCACCCAGAAGTGTCGAACGGACAGTATCTGTTTTATAAACCGTAAAATAAGTATACAATAATGCGTTACATCCCGACGTAGAAATTGTAGTTTCATCATAGGGAAAATTATAAACATATTCAGTATTTACAGGTGGTTTATGTTTATAAATCAGCGCTGCCTCAACTCTTTCACGATAATAAGCATCTACTTTTACGCAAGAAAATGAAATTATTTCTCCGGGTTCAAGTCGTTTTTCCCATTCTTTCAATTTCTCATGATTTTCAAGCCTTTGTCGCATATTACCTGCTTCACCGATATAAAGCAGTCTTTTTAAAATAACTTTTTCATCTAATGGATTATATGTAGATGCGTAAACACAATATACTCCTGAACTTTCAGGTACACCGCTTCTATTTATATATCTCCAGGACCCTAAAAAATCTAAATTAAATGTTAAACTAGCCATTTTTATCTCCTTTCCGGCTATTTATAAGTAATACTAAAAGGAATTTTTAAAAGAGCGCCTGTGATAAAATCCCCGAAAAACTTCCGTGAGGTGCTCTCGTTAAATCCGTATTTTAGATAATATAAGCATAAGCCCATCCTCCATGTGTCTTGCGACTACCGGAAGAATTGACAAATAAAGCTCCATTGTGATAAAGTGTTAATGAATGGAAAAAGATAACACTTTATCTTTTGGAGGCTATCTGAAAATTTCAGGTAGTCTCTTTTTATTACCCCAAGTCATTGCTCAGCATGACTTTGATATAATAATTCTACATCAGGAATCGAATCATGTCAACCGAATAATTTTATCAAAAAATCAAGATATCAAAAGTTTTGTTAAGTGTATTAATAAAAAATATTGATTTATAAACTTACTTATAGTACAAATGTATTAGAAAGGAGGTTTTTATGAGCATTGAAAGACTGCATAAACTTCTTAACGCTGACAAAAGTTGTGTAAGGATTAACAGGGATTTATTAAAAGCACTTAACATTGAAGAAGCATTACTGTACAGCATTTTGGTATCGGAATATCAAAAAAAATTAAAGCTGGAAGATTACAAATTTTTTGAAGATAAAAAATTTATATATTGTCCCGTTGAAGATATCGAACAATTTATTAATTTATCGGCGTTTAAACAGCGTAATATTTTAAACAGCCTGCAAAAAAAAGATTTGTTATATGTAAAGTTAGGGCATGCCCGCGCGCGTTATATATGGATTAATGATGATGCCTCAGTTTTGGAAGAATTACTTTATGGTTTCAGAATTAATAAATATGAAACCGAATTTATGAAAATGATTATAATACAAATGAATAATTTCAAAAAACAAAATAATATACAGGTAGACACTAAATATTTAATTGATTATGGCGCCCCATGGCAAAATATTATACAAAATGACTTGAACCTAAATAGCTCACACATTGGCTGGATTACAAAAAATGAATATATTAATAAACCTATAATTGACACAGACAAAATAAAAACAGGAGCCTAATCAGGCTCTTTTTTAGTTAAAAATTAGTCAAAAAACACTTTAGGAGACACATTAAAAATTTTAGCCAAATACAAAAGCATCCTAAGACTTACTTTCTCATGATTATTTTCTACTCTGCTTATAAATTCTCTTGAACAGCCAAGCTGTTCTGCAAGATTTTCCTGCGATAATTTCGCATTTTTACGCATTTTTTTTATATTAACGGAAATAATTTTGTGATACATTACTTCATATTCTTGCATATTTATATTTTCTTTGATTATAATGTGTTATACTATGAAGTAATACATCACATTTTACAAAGGAGGATTTTTGAAAAAAGGTTTTACTTTGGCGGAAGTTCTTATAACATTAACGATTATAGGTGTGGTGGCAGCGATGACTATTCCGACATTGATTGCTAATTATCAGAAACGTGTATTTTCATCCAGACTTTCTCAAACTTTCAGCGTTTTATCCAATGCTGTCAAAATGGCTCAGATTAAATACGGAGATGTCGCATACTGGGGATATCAAAAATACTACGGCACAACTGTTGATCCGAACGATGGCAATTCAGAATATATAAAAGAATATGCAGAAAAATATTTTCTTCCTTACCTCAAGGTATCAAAAAATTACGGCGAGGTTAAGCTGAAAGATATAGGTTATTCCCGTTATAAATCAAAGGACGGGAAAACATATTTCTCTGCCGGAGAAGAACTCTACACAGTGGAGCTCAACAACGGAACCACATTGTTTTTCAACTATAACGGTGTAAGAAGAGATGATGTTGCATATAGAAATGATCCTGTAATTTATATAGATGTTAACGGAAAAAAAAATCCTAATATAACAGGACAAGATTTTTTTGCAGTTAGACTATCATCAACTAAAAACCGATTGGAAACTGCCGGAGTTGAATACTCACGAAGTCGACTTCTAAATTTATGCAGTAAAAGGTCTGATGGTAATTACTACGACAATATTTATTGTACCGCTTTAATCCAAATGGACGGCTGGGAATTTGCAGAGGATCATCCATGGTAAAGCAAAGCCCGCCAATTTGGCGGGCTTTGCCAGGCTAACGAACTTTTAAACTACTGGGTTGTCCCTTCCTGCTCAAATTTTTTGAGGCAATCGGATGAGGGTTATAGGATTCGTGAGAACCCTATTCATTACAACCAAAAGCAATAGTAACGTGTTCTCTTGGATTTACGGCAGATATTTTATATCCGCGAGGGTCAACAAGGTAAGCAAATTCGTCGCCTGTTGTCTGGAATAAGCCCATAGTACCTG
>CALUQQ010000126.1 GCA_944322955.1 Candidatus Gastranaerophilales bacterium | reverse complement strand
TAAAATATTTGACGCTTGAGGATGAAAATTACCCCGTAATGCTCAAAAATATATCGGATCCGCCTGCGGTATTGTATTATAAAGGAAGCCTTGATATTTGTAATCTTGAAAAAACTCTTGCGGTTGTCGGCTCAAGAAAGGCAAGCTACAATGCAAAAGAGGAATTAAATAAGATTATTTCACAATTTGCGGGAACTGATATCTGTATAGTGTCAGGCTTGGCGGCAGGAATTGATTCTCAGGCGCATTTGTCAGCGTTAGATAATAACCTTAAAACAATTGGCGTAATCGCAAGCGGATTGGATTTTTTCTACCCGACAAGCAATAAACATCTTTATGAGAGGATAGAAAACGGCAACGGCGCTGTATTGAGTGAATATTTTCCGACATTTGAACCGTTGAAATTCAGATTCCCGCAGAGAAACAGAATTGTATCAGGACTTTCTTACGGAACTCTTGTTGCTGAGGCGTCTTTGAAAAGCGGGGCATTGATTACCGCAAACTTAACGCTTGAACAGGGCAGGGAATTAATGTGTATGCCGGGTTTGATCTCAAACCCGAATACGGAAGGAATTTATAAACTTCTTAAAAACGGCGCAACTCTTGTAACTTCCGCAGAAGATATTTTGAATGCGCTTAATTGGGAAATTAAAAAAGTCCCTGTGCAAAAAGAGCTTTCGCTATTGAGCGAAAATGAAAAAATTATTCTTAATGCCCTTGAAATTGAAGAAAAAGGGGTAGATGAATTGATTTCAACAACCGGGATGAGTGTTGAAAATTTATTGACGGACTTGACAACAATGGAGCTTAAGGGCATAATAAAACAAGTCGGTTCAGACAGATATAAAAAGGTATAATTGTGGCAGAAACAGCTAAAAGGACAAATAAAAAAGAAAAATCGTTAGTAATCGTTGAGTCTCCAGCAAAATCCAAAACAATCAAAAAGATTTTAGGGGACGGCTACCAGATTGAGGCGAGTTTTGGACATATAAGAAATTTACCGACAAAAGATCCCAAAACCGATAATTTAGGGTTTGACGTTGATAACAATTTTGAGCCAAAATTTGAGGTTATACCAGGCAAAAAGGCTGTTGTGAAAAAATTAAACGACCTTGCACAGAAGTTTGATAATATCTATATCGCCTCCGACCCTGACCGCGAAGGTGAAGCTATTGCTTGGCATGTAAGACAGGTTTTGAAAGTTCCAGACGAAAAAATTAAAAGAATTGAGTTCAATGAAATTACCCCGAAAGCGGTAAAATATTCCGTAGAACACCCGAGAATGATTAATATGGATATGGTGCAGGCCCAGCAGACAAGACAAATTCTTGACAAGCTTGTGGGGTATAAGTTAAGCCCTGTTTTGTGGAAACAAATGGGAAATTACAATCTTTCCGCAGGCCGCGTGCAGTCTGTTGCATTGAGAATGATTTGCGAGCGCGAGGACGAAATTGAGGCATTTGTGCCTCAAGAATACTGGTCAATCCACGCGGAGCTTGCAAAAGACGGAAAGATTTTTGAGGCAGAAGTCGCAAAATACAAAGATAAACCAGTTGAAAAAAATATAAAAAATGAAGAAGAAGCGCAAAAAATTGTTGATTATCTTAAAAAATCCGATTTTTTGGTGTCAAAAGTTACCAATAAATCAACAAAACGTAAGCCAACTGCGCCTTTTATAACATCAACACTTCAGAGAGCTGCAAGTTCCAAACTCGGTTTTGGGGTCCAAAAAACAATGCAGGTCGCGCAAAGGCTTTATGAAGGTATTGAGCTTGATTCAGGCGCCGTCGGGCTTATCACCTATATGAGAACCGACAGTACAAGGGTGTCAGATGATGCTACGGCAATGGCAAAGGATTTTATCCTGAATAATTTCGGTGAAAAATATTACCCCGAAACTCCTAATATTTACGTCAAAGGTAAACAAAACGTTCAGGATGCACACGAAGCCATTCGCCCATCTTATCCAGAAAGAACGCCTGAAAGTATTAAGCAATACCTTGATAATGATCAGTACAGATTGTATAAATTAATCTGGGATAAATTTATGTCTTCTCAGATGTCAAACGCCGAAATTGCAAATAAATCAATTGAAATTACTGCAGGTGATTATACATTAAGAGCAGGCACAAGCAAGGTTACTTTTGACGGTTTTTTGAAGCTTTATAACGATGCTGAAGAAGAAAAAGTTGAAGATTCCAAAATTCCCGACCTTGAAAAAGGTGACAATGTTGATTGTAATAAAATAACTCCGAAACAGCACTTTACTCAGCCTCCGCCGAGATATAACGAGGCCTCTTTAGTCAAGGCGCTGGAAGAATATGGAATAGGGCGTCCCTCGACTTACGCAACAATTATTACGGTAATTCAGACTCGCAAATACGTCGAAAAACGCGACAAGGCGCTTCATCCGACAATTTTAGGTCGTGCGGTTTCAAAACAGCTTGTTTCGCAGTTTTCTGATATTATGGATTACAAGTTCACAGCAGGCATGGAAGAAAAACTGGATAAAATTGCCGATAAAAAAGCCGTTTGGAACAAGGTTTTGAAAGATTTTTACGATCCTTTTATGGAGGAAGTAAATTCCGTTATGAAAACCGCGAAAAAAATTAATATAGAAACCGGCATTAATTGCCCCAATTGCGGCAAGCCTATGGTTGTGCGAACAAGCAAATTCGGTACACAATTTTTGGGCTGTTCAGGTTATCCTGACTGCAAAACTGTTATGTCGATGAATGTTTTAACTGAACAAAATGAAGAAAATTCCGAAAATTCGCAAGCTGAGGTTTGTGAAGAAAAATGCGAAAAATGCGGATCTGATATGGTATTCAAAACAGGACCCTACGGCAAATATCTTGAATGTACAAACCAAAATTGCAAGCATAGAAAACCTTACCATAAATCAACAGGTGTTGCGTGTCCCAAATGCGGAAAAGGTGTGATAGTTGAACGCAAATCCAAGCGAGGTACGGTATTTTACGGCTGTAACCAGTATCCAGAGTGTGATTTCGTTCTTTGGAACGAACCAACCGGTGACGTTTGCCCAAAATGCGGGTCACTTTTGGTGAAAAAAGTTTTGAAAAACGGTGATACAATTGTCTGTTCAAATTTAAAGTGCGGTTATAAAAAAGAGGCTGATGAAAATGCTGAATAAAGATCTTTATGAACGTTATTTGCAGAAAAAAGCTAAAAAACTCGGGGTTTCCGTTGAAGAACTTAAAGGCGAAACATCATCAGTACAGCCTTCAGAGTCTATAAAGGAGCCTCAATCTATTCAGCCGCAGGGAGCTGTATCTCAGCAAGAACAGCCTGTTTATAATCGGCCGGCTAATCCGGCACCGCAGATTATTCAGACTGAGCCTGTTCAAAGTTTTGAACCCCAAATCGTTGACCGACGTGAGAATAAATTCTGCGTAATAGGTTATCCTCTCGGACATTCGCTTTCGTCCGTTATTCATCAGGCAGGATTTAAAAGTCTTGGGATTGACGCATCTTATGAAACCCTTGAGACTCCTCCGGAAACGCTTGTCGAAAGAATTAAGTATTTAAAAAATAATAATTATAAAGGTTTTAATGTAACAATACCCTTGAAGCTTCCGGTAGCGCTGTTCATTGATGAAGTTGACAAATACGCGGATATTGCAAGCGCCATAAATACGGTTATTATAAACCCTGACAGGACCATGAAGGGTTATAATACAGACGTAATCGGGTTTAAAAATGCCATCCCAAATGATTTTAATTTGACAGGAAAAGTCGCGGGGATTTTGGGAACCGGAGGGGCGGCGCACGCTGCATCCGTTGCGCTTGCGGATTCAAATGTAAAAGAAATCAGGTTTTATACAAGAAGTATTCCGAACTCGTTGGAATTATTGACATATATGCGTAAGGTTTTCCCGAAAGTTAAATTTGACGCGTATCAGATAGAATATATCAGGGATTTATCAATGATTGATATTCTTGTAAACACAACTCCTATAGGTATGCTTGGACGTTCTGCCGATATGACGCCTGTTGAAAAACCGCAGTTGATGACGCTTCCTCAGGGTTCGCTTGTTTATGATGTTATTTACAACCCGAAAAATACTGTTTTGTTAAAGCTTGCGCAGGAACTCGGCTACAAAACCGTGAACGGAGTTGACATGTTTATAGGGCAAGCCGCAGCCGCAGAAGAAATTTGGACAGGCAGAAAGCCCAATAAGGATTTGATGAAAATAGCATTGTTGGAAGTGTTGTGATTGAAAAAAGTTACTAAGTTACTAAGATACTAAGAAATTACTGTCGGATTAGTAAATCCGACCTGCAAAATATCGTTCCCGGCTTTCCGTTACTCATTTTACGCACACCACTCACGCTACTTACTCTTAGTAATTTATTGTCCTGGTATCTTAGTAACTTTATTACTCATACCTCAATGCGTCAATAGGATTAAGGAGTGAGGCTTTGTAGGCAGGATAGTAGCCGAATAGAACCCCGATGGCGCCTGAAAAACCGAGTGACAAAATGATTGAACCGCTTGATATAGAAATTGTCATAGCATCTGTCAGCTCAACGACTTTTGCGCCTAAAACACCTATAATAACGCCAATTACACCGCCTATTACGGACAATAAAAATGATTCAATCAAAAATTGCACTCTGATGTCGGAAGCTTTTGCCCCAATTGCCATGCGGATACCGATTTCTTTTGTCCTTTCGGTAACTGATACAAGCATAATATTCATAATTCCTATACCTCCGACCAACAGAGATACTGACGCAATTGCACCTAGTAAAATTGACATAGTGCGCGCTGAGGATTTAATAGTTTCCTGCATTTCTGCTAAGTTTCTTATTTCAAAGTCATCTTCTTGATTTTTGCCTATGTTGTGGCGGGTTCTTAAAAGCTCGGTGATATCATCCTGTGCGGTTTGTAAAACATCGGAATTTTGGGCTTTTACGTTAATCATTTTGACGGTACCCGGATATTCCGTTCCGAAAGCCTTTTTCTGGGCGGTTGTAATCGGTATGAAAACAAGGTCATCCTGATCCATTCCCATTCCGCTTTGGCCTTTAGTTTTAAGAAGTCCGATGATTTTGAAAGGAACGTTTCCGATACGCATTGTTTTATTTATAGGATTCATGTCGCCGAAAAGTTCCGTTGCGACTGTGCTGCCGATAATTGCGACTTTGGTATTGTTTTTCACGTCTTCTTCAACAAAATTTCTGCCTGTTTCGATTTCGTAATTTCTTATAAAAAGGTATTCGGCAGTTGTGCCTCCGACGGTTGTAGACCAGTTTTGGTTCCCATAGGTCAATTGGCTTGTTGCAGAAGAGTAAGGCGCAACAGCCATTATTCCGCGGCAATTTTTGTAGATAGCCTCTGCGTCTTTCAGTGTCAGCGAAGGTTTTGTCCCAAACCCCATCCTCACCCCGCCTGACGTTGCGGAGGCTGACCTTATCATTAAAAGGTTGCTGCCCATAGATTCCATATCTTTTGCGATTTTTTTGCTGGCGCCGGAGCCTACTGCAAGCATTATTATAACCGCGCTTACGCCGATTATTATGCCTAAACTCGTTAAAATCGAACGCATTTTGTTAATTTTTAATGAAATTATTGCCATTTTAACCGTTGATTTGAAATCTATCATTTAACTTTTACCTCATCTGAAATAATATTCCCGTCTTTAAATCTTACAACGCGTTTGCAGTATTCTGCAATATCCGGTTCGTGGGTTACAAGCACGATTGTTTTTCCCATTTGTTCATTAAGTTTTACAAAAAATTCCATAACCTCAATACTGGTTTTGGTGTCAAGGTTACCGGTAGGCTCGTCTGCCAGAATAAGCGGCGGGTCGTTTACAATTGCACGGGCAATCGCAACTCGCTGCTGCTGACCGCCTGACATCTGGTTCGGCATATGATCTTCTCTGTTTTCGAGTCCTACTATCCTTAAAGCTTCTTTTGCACGGATTATTCTTTCTTCTTCGGGTATTCCTTTATAAATCATCGGAAGTTCAACATTTTCAAGCGCTGAAGTTCGGGAAATCAGATTGAAGCCTTGAAAAACAAATCCCATTTTGAGATTTCTGACTTCTGCAAGCTCATTCGGGCCAAGTGAAAGCATATCTACTCCGTCAAGAAAATAGCTTCCGCTGTTGGGTTTGTCTAATGTTCCGAGCATATTCATAAAAGTTGATTTGCCGGAGCCGGAGGCACCCATAATCGCTACAAATTCGCCTTTTTCAATGCTTAATGAAACATTATTCATTGCATTGAAACTGTCTTCGCCTGTCTGATATGTTTTTATTGCATTTTTAACTTCAATCAGAGCCATCTTAGAACATTCCTCTGCGTCTTCTCGGCTGCGTCGTTGCCTTTTTACCGCCTGTTGAACCTGTTAAGACAAGGTCTCCTTCTTTTATTTTGTCGGAAATTACCTCAAATCTTGTATCGTCGCTTGCACCCTGTTCTATATCAATTCTGACGGGTTTATTCTTTTGCAAAAGCCAGATTCCCTGATTTTTGTATTTTTGGCCGGAGGTTTCGGGGGTGAATTTCAGGGCGACATTGGGTACGCAAAGCACGTTTTCTTTTTGATCAGTGATTATTGAAACATTTGCAGTCATACCGGGTATGAGTTTTAAATCTTCATTATGCACGTCGACGATTACAACATAGGTAACAACGTTTGACACAGTTGTGGGGGAAATTCTCACCTGAGTGACTTTACCGTTAAAGTCTGTATCAGGGTAGCCGTCAAGTGTGTAGGTAACATCCTGGCCTACTTTGACTTTTCCGATATCCGCTTCTGAGACATTTACTTCTATCTGCATATTGGTCAAATCCTGCGCTATTGTAAATAATTGCGGGGCTTGAAAGCTTGCTGCAACCGGCTGACCGAGATCTATTTCACGGGAAATTATCGTTCCGTCTACAGGGGCGATGATTTTTGTGTAACCCAAGTTCGTCATAGCTGTATTATATGTCGCCTGTGCTTGTGAAATCTGGGCTTTCGCTGAATTTACTTTTGCAAGGTTTGCATAATAGTCACTTTCGGCCTGGTCAAGTTCACTTTTGGCTATGAAATTTTTTGCGTAAAGGTTTTTATACCGGTTGTATGTTTTTTGGGACATTTCCATAACGGCCTGTGTGTTTGCAAGATTAGCCTGTGCGTTATTAATTTGTGCAGTAGCTTGGTCAACTGAGGCTTGAAAGTTCGCGGGGTCAATCTGTGCAAGGATTTGTCCTTTTTTTACTACAGAATTGAAATCGACGTAAATTTCCTTTATTAACCCTGAAACCGTTGAACCTACACTGACAGTGTTAACCGGGTTAATTGTGCCGGAGGCTTCCACAACTTCCGTAATTGTGCAGCGGCGTACTTTTCGGGTTTCGTATTTAACCCCGTTGGCTTTTGCATTTATGACTACAAGAAATATGACCGCAAGTGCTGCTGATATCAGAATTATTATGTGTTTTTTCTTCAGTTTCATTAATTTACGTCCTTAATTGCTATTGTAACATCCTGTTGCAGTGCCATAGCTTTTTCAAGAGAAGCTCTGGCTACGTTATAATTATACACTGTTTGTACGTAATTGTGCTGTGCATTATTATATTGAACTTTTGCATCCTGTAATTCGATAAAATCACCCAGTCCGACAGCGTATCTGCCGTCAGCAAGTTCGAAATTTTCTAATGTTTGACGTACTTTTACCGCTAAAAGCGGGATTTGTCTTTCCAATTCTATCATATTTACATAGGCATTTTGAACTTCAAAGTAGACGTTTTGTTTCAACAGGTTAATCTCATTCTGTGCCAATTGTACCTGAAGTTTGCCGGCATCAATTTCGTGTTTTTTGCTTAAAATATTCAATGTGCTGGATAATGTTACACCGACATTAAATGAGCTTGTGGAGTTCATGTTCCGGTAACCGTAGCCGGCGTTTGCAGAAAGTTCAGGATAATATTCACGTTTAATATATAAAAGGTTTTCTTCCATTGCCTTTAATGTGGCATCATAAGCCTTTATATCAGGGCGGTTTTGATAAGCTAATTCAACCGCTTTTTCAAAAGTGTAGGGAAATTCTTCAAATTTGTAATCCGTTAAAATGTCTGTTTTTTCAACGGTTGATGTTAGTGTGGCATCTGATGCGGCAGGAGGAGGGGAACTTATGTCGTTTTTTCTGTCCAATTCTTCTAAGTCGATTGAATATGTGCTTTCGTTGAAATTAAAAGTTTCTGTCGGTGTAATTTCGTAATCCGGTGTAAAAGCTATATACATTGAGTTATTAAGGGTTACCATTGCGTTTTTGTAAGCTTTTTCGGCATCTACAAGGGTTACTTTGGAATCACTCAGGTTAACTTCAGCATTTACAAGGTCGATTTTTGAACGTATACCCTCGTCAAAATAGGCTTTTATCCTTTGGTAGTTTCGTTCATTTATCTGCACATTTGCTTTATTAATATCAACGGCGGCTTTTGCGGCTAAAACTCCGTAATAATTTGTTTTTACTTCATAAATCGTATCCAGAACGCCGTCGTCAAAGTTAAATAATGCGTTTATCATATTGAATTTTTGCATTCTTATATTCGCGTTTGTTTTGCCGAAATTCCAGATTAACTGGTTTAAGGAAGCCTGTACATTATAGGAATTTCGGTTTGTCATTGAACTGTAGCGCCCGGTGGACGTGGAATCATTGAATGTGTAACCGGTGCTTACTCCCAGTGTCGGGAAATAGGCGGATTTTGCTATCCCGACATTACTTTTGGATACTCCGTAATTGTATTTGAACCGTTTTATCAAGGGGCTGTTTTCAAGTGCTATTTTTATACAGTCATTCAGGGTTACAACAGAATCCTTTTCTATGGATATTTCTTCAATAGCATACGCGCAAATACCTGTCATCAGCGTAAATGTCATGCATAGGGTTATGAATTTTTTTATATTGAAATGCAAAATCGCTATCCTTTTATTTTTATAACGATTTAACCATATTTTTTGTTCATTTTAATCATTTATTCAAATTAATTTTGCTTTATAGACCAGAAATCACGTTGAAAAAGTACTAGAAACGGGATCAATTCCAGACGTCCTACGAGCATGTTTGCCGTGAAAATAAGTTTGGAAGAAATATGCAGTCCGCTGAAACTTCCCATAGGCCCGATTGGTCCGAATCCCGGCCCACAATCTCCGAGTGTCGTGATTGCGCCGGTGACTCCGATTGTGGTGTTTTGTTCAATAAGTGCTACCAAAAGTGCACTCAGGGCAAATATAAAAAAGTAGAAAAATACAAATACCACTATCTGCCGTACAACTTCCGGCTGTATAATTGCGTTATCAATTTTAATATTGGTGATAGCATTCGGGTGTAAAATTCTGAAAATTTCGCTTTTCATCGATTTGAAAACCAGAATCCATCGGGTCATTTTAATTCCGCCGCCGGCAGACCCGGCGCATGACCCTGTAAACATCGCAATAAACAGTAAAAGTTTTGCGCTGAAACTCCATTGTGCAAAGTCGACACTCGCGCTTCCTGTTGATGTCGTAAGGCTTATTACCTGATAAAATGCCGCAGTTACTGCATCAAAAACATTGTAATGGTCATTAAAATACAAGGCCGCAGCAATTAAGCCTGATAAAACCACGATTATATACGTATAAACCCTAAACTCTTCGCTTTTAAACATTATAAACGGGTTTTTCTGTTTTATTGCCCTAAATTGCAGAATAAAACTTGCACCCGCCAAAAACATGAAAAACGTTAAAATCCATGTAATTAAATTTGAATGATATCCCATAGTGCTTTGAGCATTGGGTGAAAAACCGCCTGCCGCAAGGGTTGACATTGCATTACACACAGCATCAAATTTTGGCATCCCCGCAAATGACAACAATATCGTCGCAAGAATTGTCAGCCCCGAATAAATTCCCCATAATGCCGTCGCCGTATTTCTTATTCTCGGGGATAATTTTTCCTCTACAGGTCCCGGAGCTTCCGCAAAAAACATTTGTCGTCCGGCAACCGCAAACTGTGGAAGGACAGCAACGAACAACACTATAATCCCCATACCGCCCAGCCACTGTGTAAATGACCGCCAGAAAAAGAAGGCTTTCGGATAATTAAAATGGGTTAATATGGTTGCGCCTGTTGTAGTAATCCCGGATACTGCTTCAAATAATCCGTCAACAAAATTTATTCCGTAAAATAAAAACGGTAAAGCCGCCTGTATCCCGAAAATTATCCATGATACGGCAACTACAAATAATGCCTCGGATTTTTTTATGTCGTTTAAATTCTCAATTTTGCCGTTTGCATTGCCAAATCTTTTAAACAGGCTGCCGATGATTATTGAAATAACGCCTGAACTTAGAAAAGGCAGGACAGAATAAAAATCTTTATAATAAAGTGCCACAAGTACGGGGATTAAAAGAGTTATCCCGACGTATTTTATAACCAGCCCTGTCGCATAAAACAAATAGTTTAACCGCATTATCCCACCTTGAAGAATTCTTTAATCGTATCGGCGTTTTCCGCCATAGTGAACGTAATCAAGACGTCGCCCGTTCTTATTTTTGTATCGCCTTTCGGAATTATTACGAAATTTTTCCTGTGAACGGCGCCTATTATGGCTCTTGCCGGAAGTTTTAATTCCATAATCATTTTGTCGTTAAATTCTTCCCTGACGCATATTTCCAAAACCTCGCCCTGACCTTGTTCGACTGTTGCCAGAATATCAACGTTATTTTCTTCCAGATCGTTTTTAACTTCGTTTATAGCTGAATTCTTCGGAGAAATCGCGATGTCAATTCCGACTTTTTCAAATAAAGGTATGTTCAAAACTTTAGCAACACGTGCAATTACACGTTTTACTCCGAGCTGTTTACACAAAAGCGAGCATAAAAGGTTTCTTTCGTCATTATTTGTAACGCTTATCACAATGTCGCTGGAGCCTATATCCTCTTCGTCAAGGATTTTTAAATTCGTGCCGTCGCCGTGTATTACGAGGGTTCTCTCAAGCGTTTGCGCTAAAAATTGGCATCTTTCGTAATCTTTTTCGATTATTTTCGTTTTGATTTTTAAATCGTCAAGACTTTTTGCAAGCATTGCCCCGACGTTCCCTCCTCCGATAATCGCTGCGGTTTTCACCTGATCTTTTTCGTGGAAAAAAGTTCCCGCAAGAATATCCAGAGAGTGCGGTGTGCCCATAAAAATAAGCTTGTCGCCTTCCAGAATTTCCGTGTCGCCGTTGGGGATAAAGAGTTTGCTTTCGCGCGTAAGTCCCACGATAATCGTGTCTTTTGTAAAGCCGATATCTTTCAGTTTTCGATTTATTATTGAAAGTCCGGGCTGAACTTTGTATTCCAAAAGCCTTGCCTTGCCGTCCGCAAAGTTTTCAACATCCAGCGCGTGCGCTACTGTTACTATCCTGAAAATATCTTGAGTCAGCAGTTCTTCCGGCCAGATTATGTAATCTATAAAAAAGTCGCAATAATCGCTTGTATTTAGGGTATTTTTGTATTCTCCTTTGCTTACGAAACAAATTGTCCGCACTCCTCCGACTTTTTTTGCCGCAAGGCAGGCAACTATATTTGCCTCGTCGATTGCGGTGCAGGCTATAAAAACATCGGCATTTCTTATGTCAGATTGTTTTAAAACATTCGTATCAGTTGCGTTTCCTTGAACAAAGCTTATATCTAGCTTGTCAAATTCATCCGTTCTGTTTTCTTCTTTATCTATTATTGTTATGTCGTGGTCTTCAAAAAATTCAGTTGCAAGAAGGCATCCGACTTCCGTTGCTCCAAAAATTACAATCTTCATTTCATACTACCTTAATATATTTAATAAAGCATAAATAATTATATTCTGTACAATTTGTAACACAATCAGCGCGACAATTGGCGAAAAATCCAGCCCCGCAAGAGGCGGAATCCACCTTCTGAAAAGGTTGAGATACATATCTGTTATCTGTCGCAGAGTCTGCCACGGCTGAAGTTCCCAGCGTATGCTCGGTATCCAGCTTAAAAATATCCTCAATATTATAAGGAAAAAATATAAATTGAATATGTTGTTTATACCGTGTACTATACCCATTTTGTCCTTTCCTATAATTGTGAATGTTGTTTTGTCAATGCACATTCGCAATTTTTGCGTTCTGACGGAATGTTTTCTATCATATTGAATAATAATGATTTAAGATTTTGGACGTTGTTGTTGAAAACTTCAATTACGGCATGGTGTGAAACCGGCGGTACATCGCCCACAAGGCCTGCATCATAATCGGTTATCAATGAAATATTTAACGGACACATATCAAGTTCTTTGACAAGGTATGCCTCAGGAAACGCAGACATGTTGATTACCTGCCAGCCCTGATTCGTAAAGAATTTTGATTCGGCTTTGGTCGAAAATCTCGGGCCGTTGATTACAACAACAGTTCCTGTTTCATGAATATTAATACCTAATTTTTTCCCTTCTTCAATAGCCAGTTTTCTAAGTTCCGGACAATAAGGATCCGCAGCGGACGGATGTGTTACAATCGGACCTTCGAAAAACGTTGATTTTCTGCCGTCTGTCCAATCCACAAACTGATCACAAATTACAAAGTCTCCGGGTTTAACCTCTTTTTGCAAGCTACCCGCTGCACACGGCGAGATTACCCTTTCGCAGCCGATTGATTTCATTGCCCATACGTTTGCTCTGTAGTTTATTAAATGAGGCAATATGGTGTGATTTCTGCCGTGACGCGGCATAAATGCAACTTTATGTCTGCCGATTTGTCCTAAAAATATGTTGTCGCTCGGCATCCCGTACGGCGTCTCAACTTTGATTTCTTCAATGTCCTCCAAAAATTTGTAAAACCCTGATCCGCCAAATACGCCGATTGTTGCTAATTTTTTCTGTTCCATTTTTATCCCTCAT
>CALUQQ010000125.1 GCA_944322955.1 Candidatus Gastranaerophilales bacterium | reverse complement strand
AAGAAATTATAAAAGAACTTAAAAAGGAGGTCATAATGACAGAAAACACAGCAGTTTTATCCCAAAATCTCGGGGTATCGGCAGAATTTACCGGAATAGATTTCGGCAAATACTCATCAAAAGTATCCGAATTCGTAAATGAATTCTCATCACGCGCGAACAAAAAAGGACAATTCCTAAACTGGGTAAACTTACCGCAGGAACAAATTAGACGCGTTGATGAAATTTATTCACTTGCCGAAAAATTAAAAAATCAAACAGGCGCTGAAAAATTAAGCGTGCTCGGTATCGGCGGTTCAAAACACACAGTTGAACACATGCTTAGTATAAACGGACTTAATGTTAATCAGGATAAAATTCTTTTCTATTCAGATGTTGATTCCGCAAGCCTGGAAAGATATTTATACAGACTTGGCGATATCACAAAATCAAACTACCTTATCGCATCAAAATCAGGCTCAACTTTTGAAACAAAAGATGGATTTTTAAGAATTCAAACAATGCTTGAAAATGAATACAAGGCAAAAGGATATACAAATTACGAAGAACTCGCAGCAAAACACTTTATAGCAGTAACAGACGGCAACTCTGAAAAAAGCGAACTCAGAAGAACTTCTAATGAAAAAGGCTGGCTTGGCGATCTTTATATCCACGACGATGTAGGCGGAAGATTCTCTGCATTTGATGATCATGCGTTATTTACACTTGCTTATGCAGGCATGGCCAAAAAAGATATGATTCAAATGCTTGAAGCTGCTCAGGAAATTTCATCTCGCTCGCTAACAGCTGATTTGGATAAAAATATTGCCTTAAAAGAAGGTATTTTCTGGGCAAACGCAACCCTCAACGGGATTTTGACATCAGTTCACCAGTATATGGGTTCAATCTTCGAAAATACTGTTTACTGGCATGCCCAAATGCAAAATGAGTCAGTAAAAAATACACTCAAACAGGTTGCAAAAGTTCCTGATGCAATGCACCACAGTGCAGAAGCTCATTTTAATCCAGCAAACAAATTCGCGTTTGCACTGACAACACCTAAAGACCACGGCGCTTGCAGAGAAAATGCCGAAAGCTACATAGACGCATTGAAAAAATCTTACGAAAGCATGGGCTCTTTCTTCAATGAATCCGTTGATACAAAAGGCATGGGCTTAACCCCTGAAGCGGCCGGCGCTATGACTCAATTGAGAGCATACGCAACCGTTTATCAGGAAATCGTTGAAAAAATTATGCAGGGTATTCAATTCCCCGAAGTCCTTGACAGCGTTCTCCAGCCGCACGTTGAATATTACAAAAAGAACCTTAAAGGCGGAGTCGTTGTACCGGGCAGAATTTCCGAATAATTATTTAAAAATTAAAAAAGCGGCGGACATATTGTCCGCCGCTTTTTTAGCAAAAATATTTTTTACATGATTTACTATAATATGAAAATAACACCTGTAACCTATGCATATCCAAAAATACATCGTAAATCACAAAAACAGCTTACACCACCGCAAAAGCCAATATACAACACCATAAATTTTACGGGCTATTACGGCGACAATCAGCCAATTAAAAAACTTTATTGGATTACAAGCCAACAAAATATACCAAAACACGACAACTGGACTGATCACCACATTTACGAATACGGTTACAAAAAATGGATAAATGCTTACCCGAATGAGGTTTTAAAAAGAACACCTGAAGATACAATAAATTCAATAATGACACTGACCGGTAAAAAAAGAATCCCAGATAATATCCCGTCACCGAATATCGGAGGCGACACGTGGGGACGACACGCAAACTATATCGAAATTAATCCGCGATTAATTGCAAAATACGAAAAAGGAAAAATTTCCGACGGACTTTTAAGTACCATGAAACTTATCACAATGATTCCGCCGTCATCAGACAATATCGCAAACTGCATAATTCTTTCCCAGCTTTACCCTTCATTTTACGGGGACGGGACAATACATGACGAAACACTTTATCACATAAACCTTCATAACGGAATAAGCAAAAACCTGACTGCACGAGGCCTGGATTGCAAAATGGGAGATGACGAACAGGTGAAAACCTTTAACGATCTTGCACACCTTATGGGGTTCAAAACGGGTATAAGAATGCCGATTTCATCAGGACAATTAAAAGTAAAAGGAGAAAATTTTTCATGGCAAAAACACGAAAAAGCCTATATAGATGCCTGCGTTTGGGCAATTGAACTCGGATTTGACGCGATATATTTTGACAGCGCAAAACATATTATTGATATGGAAGGCTACTGCGGAATAGGCGATGTTCCAAATAAAGACCAAATGGCATACATTTTATACAAAATCAGAGAACAAACAGGACGCACAGATATTGCTTTTATCGGTGAAAAATGCAGTAATAACCCTGTATATCAACAAATGGGATTTACCGCCGGAACCCATTGGGGAGATTCAAAAAATATTGAAAGTGTTAAATATGAATCCCGAAAACAGGCTGGTTTCCGTAATTATGCAGCAGGCCCCGAAGTTTCCAACGACAATGACTATGGCGAAAAAAGCTTTCACGAAAGATTAGTACGGCTTAATTCTTGCCTTTTAGGCTATGATAACCCCAACGACAAACTTCCGGCATTTATGCAAATAAATGATATACTGCCATTATCGCCTTATATTAATACTCATCAGGTTATGGAACATACAATTCAAATAAAAGGATCCGACGCCTGGACAGAATGTGAACGCCATTGGGACGGTATTTTTCGCTGTGATGACGAGGCTCGAAGTTACACTCAAAAAGTTTACAGAAGTTTCAGCAATGCCATAAATTAAAAAATTATATCTAAAAGGCACCTTATAAGGTGCCTTTTGGATATTTATGCATCTTGTCCGAACTGGCCAAATAATTTATCAACAGCATCCGCGACCTGTTTTTTGTAATTTTCGGCGTTTATAAGTTCATTATTTTTTTCAATAGCTCTGCGTTCAAGTATCTTAGTCAATTCCAAAGCTTTATCAAAGTCTGTTTTTTTGGCTAACGAATTATATACATTCTTTGCAACTGCATTATTTGCAAATTTAATTACAAGATCATAATTTGAGCCTTTTGTAAGATCGCTGAATACGTTTCCGTCCCATTTTGTTGCTACATGCAAAAATTGATCACTAGGCTTTTTAAAATCAAACGGAGGCACATAAGCATTTGCAAAATGTGTTGCAGCTATTCTTGGAGTGCCACCTTCAATAATTTCAAGATCATAATATCGTGTATCCTTTAACTCCGTACCTGATTTTTGCAGTTTCTGAATAAAATCAAGACTTGTTTCCTTTAGAGCTGATTTGGCTCCGGGCTTGATTTTTAAAGCCATACCAAAAGATGCTGAATTGTTTGAGACATTGTTAACTTGCATAAAATTTCCTTTCATATTTTTATCTGCACGCTATTTTATAAGAATACTAAAAAACCGTAAAAATAAAATTTGTCATTTAATAAAAATATTTAAATAAAATTTTTAATATATTTTAAAAATTTGTATTTTGAAAGAAAATTTTATGATACTATTTCAAAATGGTTGGAATTTCTGGGGTAATATATGAAAGAATTTTTAAAAAGACTGGATTTCAAATTTTATTGGGTAAGCATTTTACCTTTATTATTTATTTTGTTAACCTATCCTGCAATGAAATGGCTTGCAATAGAATACTGCTATGAAAACTCACTGCTTGAAAACTTTCAACTGATTATATTGCTTTCGACATTTGTTGTTTGCCTGAAAACCAGAACTGACAAAAAATTCTTTTATTCACTGGCATTTGTATGCGTAATTCTGTTTTTAAGAGAAATAAATTGCGGCAGAACGATATTTTTTCCTGTACCAGGAATTGAAAATACATTTTACTCTTGGAAAGACATAAAATACGGCTGGCTTGCGCATCCGATATACGGCGCTTTTATGACTGGCAGTGCACTTTATTTTATTATTACAAAGTCATACAAAGTATTGGTAAAATATTTTTTGCATGCAAAACTTTCCGTTTATAACTGGTTGTTTTTATTCTGGGGTATATTTTTCGGGCTGCTCGGCGAATCTATTGGAAATTTTCAGCTGGAAGAAATGTCCGAGACCACATTTTACCTAGCTTTATTTGCTCTGATATATCTTCAGGCATTTCACAAAAATTATATTGAAACAACAGACAAAAAATAAGCCCTTAAAAGGGCTTATTTAAATTCTGGGGCGGAAGGATTCGAACCTCCGGATGGCTGGACCAAAACCAGCTGCCTTACCACTTGGCGACGCCCCAATATAGGCTACATTTTTTATTTTACCCGCTGAAAGTTCATTGTCAATCAAAAGGATTTAAAAGGACTTCTTTCGCTTGCAAAAACCGTCTGAACTTCACTGAAAAGCAGCCGTGCGATGACTCCCGATACAGAAATTTCGCTTTCAAAATGTCCTATATCAAACAAAACAATCGGACTTTCCACCGCTGTATGAAATTTTATATCGCCTGTCACAAAAGCATCAGCCCCATTTTTTACAGTTTCCTGAATAAATTCAGAGCCGCTTCCTGAGCAAAACGCGATTTTATTTATTTGTCTGACATTTTTATTATTAACAACGCGTACATTTTTAGAAATTCGGCATAACTTTTCAGTAAAAATTCCTATATCCAACGGACATTCAACATATCTTACAAAACCATCTTCACCGGATTTAACGATACAATTATTCAAACCCAATATTTTAATAAGTTCATCAGTTGTCCCTCCCTGCGTGCGGTCAAGATTTGTGTGAGCGCAGTAAATATTGATATCTTTATATTCAAAAGGCACAAAAAACAAAGGATGATGTGAAACTATCATATCACAATTTTGATTTTTTGCCTGTGAAACAACATCATCCGTCACAGTAAGACAGATCATAACCTTTTGCACCTGTAATTTATCCGGTACATTGACAACCCAGCCTGATGCGTCCCATTCTTCAGCGAGATTGAGTGGCGCAAAGCTCTCTATTTTTTTCGTCAACTCGTTCTTGTCCATAAATTACCTCTAAAATCTGCTCTGCTATTTTGGTCTTTTCAGCTCGCTCAAGCCTTTTTGCAATACCGTTTTTATTAAAAATAACAACTTCGTTGTAATCACTTGAAAAACCTATGTCACTTCTTGAAATATCGTTTGCAACCAAAAAATCACAGCCTTTATTTTTTATTTTTTCTTTTGCATTTTGGATTAAATTTTCACTTTCCGCACAAAAACCGACAACTTTTTGAGTTGTTTTGCAAGCGGAAATCTCTTTTAAAATATCCGGATTTTTGACCAGTTCCAGAGTAATTTCATTCGCGGATGTTTTTTTCATTTTTTGACCGGCAATATTTTTTGCCCTGTAATCCGCAACCGCCGCCGCCATGATAACACAATCCGCAGTATCAAATTCATTATTAACAGCCTGCTGCATATCAAGTGCAGATTTAACCTTTATCACTTTATATCCTCGTGTTACATCAACGGTTGTAACCAAAACAACCTCCGCGCCTTGATTAAATGCCGCATCAGCAAGTGCAATTCCCATTTTGCCGGATGAATAATTTGAAATATACCGTACAGGGTCAATATTTTCAATTGTTCCGCCTGCTGTTATAACTATTTTTTTAAAGGACAGTTTTTTTTTAGAATTAAGTATTTCAACGGTTCTGTCAAAAATTTTCTCAAGACTGCAAAGCCGCCCTACACCTTCCGTCCCGCAGGCAAGAAAACCCGTTTCCGGCTCTAAAATTTCATAA
>CALUQQ010000124.1 GCA_944322955.1 Candidatus Gastranaerophilales bacterium | reverse complement strand
CTTGTGCCGCTTAGAATTATTTCGGTTTTATCGTTTTTTTCAACTGAGATTGTCAGATAATCAAACAGGCTGATTGTCTGCATTATGCTGTCAATGTTATGATAACCGTCCTCGCGTTTTCCGGTAATTTTGAGCGTCAAATTTATTTTTGCGGGACATTGGATTTTGATATTCCTATTATCACTGCTTTTCCTGAGATATGTCCATAATATTTTTTCAGGAGTTGTTGCATTAGTTCTTAAATTTTTTGCATTTGATATAGAAATTTTTGGATATTTTTTATTCATAATCACCCACCCGGAAATCGTAGATTTCCACCCTCCCCTCAAGGGAGGGTATTTTATTTTTTTAGAAGCGCCTCCGACAGTTTTCCGAACATTTCTATTGAAAGCTTTTCGCCTCGTGAGTTTTCATCAATTCCAAGCTTTGAAAGAGCGTTTATTATGGCATCACGGGTAAATCCGCCGTTCAAAAGACAGTTTTTAATATTTTTTCGTCTTTGGGAAAATGCGGCTTTAACCGTTTTTCTGAAATGGCTGTAGTCTGATAACTCAAGTTTTGGTTTATTTTTTACCACAAGTCTTACCAGCGCGGAATTCACTTTCGGCGCCGGATAAAAAGATTTTCTGCCGACAAGTTTAAATATTTCAACATCCGCCCAAAATTGCGAAAGTATTGTCAAAAGACCGTATTGTTTGGAGGGAGAATTTTCATCCGCAGCCATTCTTCTTGCAACTTCTTCCTGAACCATTAAAATTATCTCGGTAATTTTATTGCGGTTTTTGTTATTCAGGTCATCAACTTCGCCAAGCAAATGTGCAATTATCGGGCTTGTTATGTAGTATGGAATATTTGCAACTATTTTGATTTTACCTTCGCATAGAGTCGATAAATCGGTTTTTAAAATATCAGCGTGGATAATCTTAAGATTAGGTGCATTTAATTTTTCAAGCTCTTTTATTGCTTCTTCATCCAGCTCAATTGCAATAACCTGTTTGGCGTATTTTACAAGCTGTTCGGTTACAAATCCGACGCCCGGCCCTATTTCAACAATTGTATCATCAGGAGAGATTTGCGCATGGTCAATTATTTCCCGAATAATTTCGCCGGATATCAGGAAATTTTGTCCGAGTCGTTTTTTTGTTCTGAAAAATTTTGCTCTGTCGTAGTAGTTCATCTTACTAATTTAATAATACCACACACAGGTAAATGTTTTTAAAAAATTTCTCTGCTAGTTTTGATGGTGTTATAATTAATGAGGTAATATGTTAAATACGCAAATTAAACAGAAATTAGAAAAAGAAGACATTTTAAGACTTTATCAAAAAGGTTACAAAAAGCCTGAAGATTATACTGTAGGTGTAGAATATGAACGTCTGCCGATTTCAGCATCATCTTATAATGCAGTTGATTACGAAAACGGGATTTGTAATTTTTTGCGTCAATTTGCCAGAGAAGAAAATTGGGATTATATAACGGATGACTTTAATATAATAGGTTTGAAGCAAAATCATGATACTATTACGCTTGAGCCGGGATGCCAGATTGAATTAAGCATAAAACCAGAAAAGACAATTTTTGACATAGAAAAAAAAATTAAATCATTAAACAAAGTTATTCTTCCTATTTTGGATAAACTTAATATTACACTTCTTGAATACGGAGTGTCGCCTTTAACAACGCACAAAAATATTAATATTATCCCAAAAAAGCGCTACAAAATCATGGCAAGGTATCTTTGGGGGATTTTGTCAGATGTTATGATGAGAGAAACTGCCGGAATACAAGGGTGTTTTGATTTTACGGATGAAGAAGATGCAATGAGAAAATTTAAAATTGCAAACAAATTATCTCCTTTTATAACAGCAATGTTCGCTAATTCTCCTATAAGAGGCGGTGTGGAAACCGGTTATAAAAGCTTTAGAGCACTAAGCTGGCTTAATACAGATAACGACCGCTGCGGGTTTGCTTGTAATTTGGACGGGGAATTTTCTTTTGATGAATATATAAATAAAGTTATGAATTCTCCGGTTATATTTTTGAATAAAGGCGGTCATCCAGTTGAAGTCAATGGCAGGATAAATTTTGCCGTTTATATGGATAAAGGCTTTGAAGGTTTTGAGCCGACTTTAGATGATTATAAATTGCATGCAAATCTTTATTTCCCCGATGTAAGATTAAGGAATTTTATTGAAATTCGAAATCATGATTGTACGCACATGCCTTATGCTGTTTTGGCGATATATAAGGGAATTTTGTACGGTAAATACGCTTTGAGTGAGATTGAAGATTTGTTCAAGGAATTTAGCAACAGAGATTTTACTGAACTCAGGTATAATATTCCGAAAAATGCTCTCCAATCCGGTATAAAAAATCATACCGTTCTTGACTTAGCAAAAGAGATTCTCTATATCGCGGAAAAATCTTTAATAGAGATGAATACAGGCGAAGAAAAATTTCTAGAACCAATAAAAGATTTGACTTTGAATGGGTTATGCCCTGCGGATATAATTTTGAGAAACTGGAACGGGCTATGGAATAAAGATGTTGCAAAACTCGTCAGATATCTCAAAAATCTCAGCTTATCAAATAGTTAACATATTTATTAGCATATTTTGCGACAAAAAGAGCTATTAAACTTAAAACATAATCATAAGCAATTTTCAGTATGCTTTGAGATAAGATCCAGCCTTTTATGAAAGCCCACCCCTCGTGTTTTACGGCACAGATGAACAGCATATAAATTATTCCGATAAAATGTATTGTGACAACTCCAATCAGGGATGCTTTTAAAATGTTTTTAAAAGAAAATCCGCTTTTTAATATGCTTCCTGCAAAAAATACTGCGGGAATGTACGCCATAATATAACCAAAACCAGGTTCTAAAATGTATCTTATCCCTCCTCCGAGCGCGAATACGGGCAGCAGGAATAATCCTGTCAGAATATAAATTACAATACTTGTAATTCCAAGTCTTCTTCCCAAAAGACCGACTACAAACATTACGGCAGGTACCTGAGGAATTATTGAATAAGTATATAAAAAGTCCGCTTTTGTCAACGCTTTGGTTGAAAAAATATCAAACGGAAGTATAAAATGTGTTATGTTGAATTGCACAAATGTGGCCACCATTAATAAAAAAGAACAGAAAAGTACCAGAAGTATATTTAATACAGGAATTTTGAGCTTCTTTTTTTCTTTACTGACCCTTTTTATTCGGGGTATCATTTCTTCATCATCGGTCATTTTTTTCTCCGGATAATATTTTTTCGTAATTCAATTTAAATTTATCGTAAAATATGTTTTCTGTCCACATTATTAAGGCATCTTCATTATTATTTTGGTAGTATCCTTTTCTGACGCCAAGAGATTTAAATCCGTATTTTTCATACATTTTTATTGCGGGATTGTTGGACACACGTACTTCCAGTGTAATATATTTTGCTTTGTGTTTGTAGCAATCGTCAATAATTTTTCTAAGAAGTCTTTCGCCGATTTTTTTTCGTCTGAAATCAGATGAAACCGCAATATTGGTTATATGTACTTCTTCCAAAATCTGCCAGCAGCCGGCATATCCTATGAGGTTTCCCTTTACGTCAAATGCGGAATAATATCGCGCAAGATCATTGGAAAGTTCGTTTAAAAAAGACTCTTTTGACCAGTGATGTTCGCCGTAAGCTTTTTCTTCTATTTTTATAACATTGTCCACATCGGACTTTTGCATACGCTGAATTTTTATTTTCATAACTTGATTTTAGCATAAAATTTGTTAAATAAATGTTACAATTTTGATTTGACTCAAACGCTATGATACACTTTTTATAAAGAGTAATTATTAAGGGATTATGTATGAGGAATATTATTGTATATACTGATAAAAATTCATCGACACTCGCAGATGTACTTGCTAAAATTGATGAAACAAACGTAAGAATTGAAAGCGCTGACAAGTTAAGAGATTATGAAACATTAAATCCGGCAATGCTTGTTATTGAAAGTGTACCGGATATTAAAGAGGTCTTAATGACGCTTAAATTCAAAGTGCCTGTGTTGTTTGTAGGAGAAGTTTTTAAGGGCACAACTGTCCGTTCTGTTGCGTTTGATTTTATTAAAACTCCTGTGGACAGTGATGAACTTTTAATTCGTGCGAATTGTCTTTTGAAAATCAGAGATTTGCGTGAAAAGTTAAAAGTCGTATCTACGACGGATGAACTTACCGGACTTCATAACAGAAAATATTTAAATGAACGCCTGGAACAGGAAATCTCGCGTGCAAGACGTTACGGTAACAGCCTTTCTTGTTTGTTGTTTGATTTAGACTTTTTCAAAGTTGTCAATGATATTTACGGTTATGAATGGGGCGATGTGCTTTTACGCTCTATTGCGGATAAGTTAAAACAGTTAATCAGAAAAGAAGATGTTTTAACAAGATACGGTGATGAAGAATTTGTGGTTATTTTGCCAAACACTTCTGAGGACAATGCGTTTATATTTGCCGAAAGATTCAGACGTGAAATTGAAAAAATGGAATTTATCCCGGCAGGTGAAGAAGAAAGACATCCAATTACAATTTCTGGCGGTATAGCAACTTATCCTTGTATTGAAGGTGCTGAGGAAGATTCAAATACAATTATCCGCTATGCTGAACACGCTCTGTACAACGCTAAAAAACGCGGTAAAAATAAAATTGTTCAGTTCTCTCATATTAATTTAGGGGAATAGAGCAATTAAAAAAGACTCCTTTCTGAACACGAAAGTGTATATCTGGTTATAGGCGGTGCCCTCCACCGCCTTTTATTTTTGTTGCCAAAATAAAAATAATTTGCTATAATAAAACCAAAAGAAGGAGAATGACAATGAATAAAAAAGAGTTCAAAAATCTCGGGGGGGGGCGACCCTTTTAACCGCTCGTAGTGCGTGTTTTGGCGGT
>CALUQQ010000123.1 GCA_944322955.1 Candidatus Gastranaerophilales bacterium | reverse complement strand
AATTAGTCAAAGAAGAAAATTATTTCTTTAAACTTTCAAAATATAAAGATGCAATTATCAAACATATAAAAGAAAATCCTGATTTTATAGTGCCGTCATTCAGGGCAAATGAGGTTTTAAACCAGCTTGAAGATATTCAGGACATATCTGTATCCCGTGCAAAAACCAATGTTCAGTGGGGTATTGATGTTTTGGATGATCCTGATCAGGTAATATATGTCTGGATAGATGCACTTTCAAATTATATTACGGCAATCGGCTATGATACCGAAAATCCGTCAGAATTATACAAAAAGCTCTGGCCGGTTGATGTTCATGTAATAGGGAAAGATATTTTGAAATTCCATAGTATTTATTGGCCGGCATTTTTACTTGCTCTGGATTTGCCGCTTCCCAAACATATTTTTGCGCATGGCTGGATTACGATAGATGAATCCAAAATGTCAAAATCACTCGGTAATGTAATTTCTCCGACGGCTGTTTTGGAAAGTTTTAATCTTGAATATCCGGATGCATTCAGATACTATATGGCAACATCAGCGCCATGCGGTCGTGACGGGAATTATTCCGACGAAGATTTTAAAGAAAAGGTTAATGCTCATCTTGCAAACAGCATGGGCAATCTTTTGAATAGAACCCTTTCAATGCTTGTAAAATACTTTGATGGTGAGGTTAAGCCTGAATTTAAAGTTCAATCCGATTTGTTTAAAAAGGCGTTAGGAACAATTAAAATAGTTGAAAATTACTTTAATAATTTTGAAATTGCGGAAGCAGCGCAGGAGATTATCGGACTTGTCGATATGACAAATAAATTTGTAACCGATAATGCCCCGTGGACTCTTGCAAAAGAGGAAAAATGGACGGAGTGCGGACAGGTTTTGACAACAGTATTAGAGATTATGTGCATAGTAACTGCACTTATTTATCCTTATTGTCCGAATATTGCGCGTGAAATGGCAAAACAATTGTCTTTTGACTTGAGCATAAAACTTGATGATTTAACCTGTGATAATATTAAAATAGGCAAATTTATTTCAAAAGATGAGATAAAACCCGTATTTTTACGTGTTGACAGTGAATTTGCAGATAAATCTAAGAAAAAATAAAAATTTAACATAACGAAAACTCTGGCTCTTGTTACAAACAGGAGCTTTTTATTACGTTTACCGAAAAAGAAAGTCTCGTCGAAAGACAAGACTTATAAATATACATTTACCCCACACTTTTTATAACATAAAAGAAGATTGTTGTCAAGTACCGTGCATTGTTATAAAATGAATTTATGAAGAAAATTGAACTTTTAGCACCAGCAAAAGATAAAGAAACCGCAATTGCCGCAATAAAATGTGGATGTGATGCCTTATATATCGGCGCACAAAATTTCGGGGCAAGGCAAAATGCGGGTAATTTGATTGAAGATATTAGAGAAGTTGTTGAATATGCACACAAATTTTATGTAAAAGTTCATGTGACCATTAACACTATTCTTGACGATAATGAATTAATTTCGGCAAAAAATTTGATACAAAATCTTTATGCTACAGGTGTGGACGCTATAATTGTCCAGGATATGGGGATTTTGGAGTTAGCTATAAAAGGTGAGTTTCCGCCGATACCCATACATATAAGCACACAATGTGATAACAGAACTCTTGAAAAAGTTAAATTTTTTGATGAAGCCGGCGTCTCAAGAATCATTCTTGCCAGAGAACTTTCTATTGAACAAATAAAAGAAATTTGCAAAAACACAAAAACAGAGATTGAAACTTTTGTACACGGTGCTTTATGTGTATCATACAGCGGACAATGTTATATGAGCTGTTCTAATGGCGGGCGTTCAGCCAATAGAGGAGAATGTGCTCAAAGCTGCCGGAAAAAGTATACTCTTGTTGACGAAAACGGAAATATTTTAGCAAAAGATATGTACCTTTTAAGTTTGAAAGATTTTAATGCCTCTCAATACTTACAAAAGTTGGTTAATGCAGGTGTCAAATCTCTTAAAATAGAAGGCAGATTGAAGGATGTAAATTATGTAAAAAATGTCACGGCATATTATAGAACCGAACTTGATAAAATATCTGAAAGAACTTCATCCGGCAAGGTTTTTCTTGATTTTGAACCCGATGTGAATAAGAGCTTTAACAGAGGTTTTACGGATTATTTTCTTGAAAAAAGAAAAGAATGTTTTAATTTCAGAACGCCGAAATCTACCGGAGAAAAGCTCGGCAAAATTACCGCCGTGGGCAAAGATTATTTTGAAATAAATGCATCATTGAACCCTCAGGACGGTCTGTGTTATTTTGTCAGCGGTGAGTTGTGCGGTTGTCTTGTGAATAAAGTCGAAGGGAACAGGGTTTATCCGAATAAGATGGATAATTTAAAAAAAGGAATGATAATTTACAGAAATTTTGATTCAAAATTTGAAAAACAGCTTACTCATTCAAAAACCCGCCGCAGAATCGGGGCAAAATTTTTGTATAATGAAGGGATTTTGCATGTCATAGATGAAGACGGAAATGAAGCGGCTATGGCTGTTGACACCCTTGAAACTCCTAAAAACCCCGACAAAATGCTTGAAAATTTTAAAACCCAGTTAAAAAAATCAGGTGAAAGCGATTTTTATATAACAGATATTAAAATTAACGGTAACCTGCCTTTTCTTCCGGTGTCTGAAATAAATAATCTGCGCCGTGATATTCTTGATAAACTTATGGAAGAAAGAATTAACAACTATGAACGTGATGTTCAGCTGCCTCTGCATTATGTTGAATTCCCCGTAAAAAACCTTGCCTATAGAGCAAATATCCATAATCACGAAGCAAAAAGTTTTTATGAAAATTGCGGCTGTGAAATTTGTCAAATGTCTTATGAAAGCACAAAGCCGAAAAATGTTGAACTTATGCGTACAAAACATTGTCTTAAATTTGCCTTTGATATGTGTAAATCACCTGTAAATTTATTTTTGATTGATGAAAAAGGCAAAAAATATCCGCTTAAATTCGACTGTAAAAATTGCGAAATGGTAATAATCGGTTGACATATCCTTAAAAAACCTTAAATATAATACAAAAGTATGAGTTAAAAAGGACTCACATCATGTATGATAGGTATGTAAAACCAGAGGTATATAAATGGGGTTGAATTTAAACAGCGTATATCAACGTCCATATTTTGTACAAGACAGGCGCAGCCAGGTCAGAAAAAAACAAGACGAGGAGCGCTCAACTTCTAATGCTCAAAGAGAAGAACAAACAAATCAAAATTCCAGAAGCAAAGGACTTCAATACGTTGAGCATAACAATTACGCTGCATATCAACCGGTTTATGCAGAACACCCCGTTCAATACCCCAACGAAGTTGCAACAGCTCTTGCACAGCGTAATCCTAATATAAACATTGCTCAAATTCTTAAAGATTTTAAAAATACGGCAATAGCAATCGGAACGCCCGATGATTTGAAAGAAGAAGTCAGCGGATATCTTGCGCTGATAGAAAAACAGGTTACAAAAGAAGCCCCGAACAGCAAACTTATTAAATCAAATCT
>CALUQQ010000122.1 GCA_944322955.1 Candidatus Gastranaerophilales bacterium | reverse complement strand
ATCACGTTGCAACTCTCAGAAACGCCAGAGGCGGTGTTGAGCCTGATACAATCAGGGCGGCAGAGGTTTGCGAGCTTAACGGTGCAACCTCAATAACAACACATTTAAGAGAAGACAGGCGCCACATAAAAGACAGCGATGTCAGGACACTTATTCATACTTTAAAAACCAACTTAAACCTTGAAATGGCAGTAACCGACGAAATGCAGAAGATTGCGCTTGAAATAAAACCGCATTCTGTATGCCTTGTCCCCGAAAAAAGACAGGAAATCACAACTGAAGGCGGGCTTGATGTCGCAGGACAGCTTGATAAAATAACAAACTTTGTTAAACCTTTGAAAGATGCGGGTATCTTGGTAAGCTTATTTATAGACCCGACAGATGTTCAGGTTAAAGCATCTGCCGTGACAGGCGCGCAGTTCATTGAAATGCACACTGGACAATATTCCGAAAAATTCGGAACCCCCGATGAGGAAGCGGAATTCCTAAAACTTAAAAATTCTGCGCTCCTTGCTCAATCTTTAGGTTTGAAAGTTAATGCAGGTCATGGCCTTAATTACCAAAATGTGTACAGAATGCACGAAATTCCGGATTTATATGAACTTAATATAGGGCACAGCATAATTTCCCGTGCTGTATTTGTAGGCCTCCCTAAAGCGGTACAAGAAATGAAAGATTTGGTGAAATAATGAAATCAGAAGAAGAAATTGTAAAAGAAATGCAGGAAGTAGTTCAACAAATGGTACTTGACGACTTGGAAGAGGACCCTTCCCTCGCTAATGAAATGTTCGAATGCGATTGCTGCGGACAATTAAAACCGCTTGCCGGATCAATCGAATACAGCGGCTACAGACTTTGTAATGATTGTGTATTAATCGTCGAAACAGGTTTTGCCTTGAATAAAATCCATGATATCCAGGAAGTGATTGATGCTATGGAAGATAAAAAATTACAGGAACTCTGCGATTTTATTAAACAGGAAGAAAATCGTTCAAATAATTAATTTGAACTATTGCTTCTAATTCTAAAGTATTAATTTTTCTTTACATATAGTTATAAAGAATTAGTTAATGGGTATAAAAATTTTATACCCTAAATTTTTTGTAGACTTTGGGCAGAAATGAGAGGTGAATATATGTTGAGAAAAAAAGAATTTACATCAGCCGAAAGACAAGGTTTTACACTGGCTGAAGTTTTAATTACTTTAGGTATTATCGGTGTGGTTGCAGCTATGACAATCCCGACATTGATTTCCAACACAAACGGAGCACAGTTTAAGACAGCATATAAAAAAGCATTATCAACACTAAATCAGGCGGTATTAATGAACATAGCACTTGAAGACACTGATTTTTCTACATTGGAAGCAGAAGAAGCCGGTACTGACTACGAAAAAAACACAATGTCCGCAATGTTAGATGATAGAATGCAATCTGCGACGAATATAACTGCAAACTATTTTTCAACAAACGGCATAGGTGCAACTTCACTTGCTGCGATAAATTATGAAGGCGAGGAAATAACTTGTGCCGGTGATGAAGATAGTGGGCCTTGTGCAGATGCAAATGCAGGTGATAAGGTGACGACATCCGCAACAACATTGACACCATCTGCAGACACAGTTAAAGTATTTTCATTTGCGGATGGCACAGCATTTGCGTTTGCAATAGACAATGAAGCTTGTACTGATTCAACAAAAGGTACAGCAGATGCTTGTGTCGGCTTTATTGATGTAAACGGCTCAACAGGCCCGAATACAGTAATTGATTGCGCAAATGCCGAAAACGGTTCTTGTGAGTCATCAGAAATTACAGATATTTATCCGGTATACTTACACGGACAGACAGTTGAACCCGCAACGGATTCGGCAAGGGCGGTATTGTTCGGGAAATAATAAATTTTTAGCAGACCCCCAAAAAGCACAAGATTATATCTTGTGCTTTTTTTACGTGTTATAATTCAATTATGGAAAAGAAAATTTCTGATAAAGTTATAAATAGATTAACGCTTTATCACTGTATCTTGCAGGATTTTTTAAACAGTGGCGAAAAATATATTTCAAGCGGTCAAATTGCAGCGCTTTTAAACATTGATGACTCTCAGGTCAGAAAAGACATCAGTATTCTGAATAATTCCGGCAAATCAAGAATAGGTTATATTGTAGAAGAATTAAAAACTTCAATTGAAAAAACTCTCGGATTCTCAAAAACAAAAAAAGCATTTATTGTAGGTGCGGGGAATTTAGGCATGGCACTTGCCAAATATGATAATTTTACGAATTACGGGCTGAATATTATTGCTCTTTTTGACAATGACCGCAAAAAAATCGGCACAACTGTTAACGGCAAACTTTTAATCCTGGATGTGGAAAAATTGCCTAATTTGGCGCGCAAAAATAATGTAGATATAGCAATTTTGACTGTTCCCGGTAAATTTGCACAAAAAACAGCTGATTTTTTGGTTTCTGCAAATATAAAGTACATCTGGAATTTTACTCCGACCGTATTAAGCGTGCCTAAAAACGTTCAGGTGTGGAATGAAAATTTAATGGGCAATTTCCTGCAGTTCACTTACAATATTTAGGTTATAAAGATGCCTTAAACCTTCAAGCGTAAGTGTTGGATTAATATAATCAAACGGACGTTCGAGATAATTTGCAATTAAGCCTGAATAACCTCCGGTTGCGACAAGAACTGCTTTTTGGCCCAATTCTTTTTCGCACTGTTTGACAAGTCCGTCAATCATGCAGGCAGTCCCTCTGATTACGCCGGATAAAATGGCGTCTGTTGTATTATGCCCGATTGCTTTTGTAGAAATCGCAACATCAATTCTCGGAAGTTTTGAGGTGAATTTATTCAAAACTTTCATCTGCAAATTTATACCCGGAGCTATTATACCTCCTATAAATTCACCCTCAGCGTTTATAATATCAAATGTCGTCGCTGTTCCGAAATCCACTACAATCGTGGGTTTGTTATATAAAACATAGGCTCCTATAGCATTTGCAATTCTGTCAGCACCCACTTCATCCGGAAAATCCGTTTTTATTTTTACACCGGTATTAATTTTATTGGTCAAAAATACAGGTTCAATTCCAAAAACATTTTTGACAGCATTCATAAATTTGTTGTTTAACTCCTCAACAACTGACCCTACAATACATCCGTCAATTTTAAAATCTTTAAATAAAGACTTCAAAAGCACTTCATACTCTTCTAAAGACAAATCCTTGTCTGACGCGAGTCTGAATTCTTCGACAAGCGCTTCGTCATCAAAAAGTCCGAGTGTAATATTTGTATTCCCTATGTCTGATGTCAATAACATATTAAAATAATCCCTTTGCAGGGATTATTTTATATCAAACAAATTTTTTTGTAAAATTAAGTGACTTCGTTATTGGACGGTTGCGCATTGAATACGCTGACCTTATCCAGCCCGCCGACAAAAGAGGTATTATACGCAACCATTGGAAGATGTTTCTTGAATGGATCATCATCGTTTTTTGCCTGAATTGCTGTTTGTGTACTTTCACCTGTTGTTACGCCTAAAATTCTGCCGATAGGATTATTAGTTAATGCCATAATTTATACTCCTCGTTAATATATCTTATATATATAAAGTATTTCTTTACTAACAAATTGCCCAAATGTCTAAAAAACTTTACAATTCGTTACAAAAATGTAATTATTAAAAAATCATAACATTCAGCCCACGAGAGTTTTTTAGTATTATAATAGGAAAAGTAAATAGCATAAGGGATATAAAAATTGAGAGAGAAATATTATTTTATTGCAATAGGCGGAATAGGAATGAGCGGACTGGCAAAATACCTTTTGGAAAATGGTTATGAGGTATCAGGTTCGGACATTAATGACAGCAAATATATTGATAAATTACGCGATTTGGGTGCAAAAGTTTATATAGGACACGACGAAAAAAATTTACCGGAAGACTGTGTTGTCGTCGCAAGTACTGCTATCAAAGAAAATAATCCGGAGATGCAAAAAGCACGCAGACTTGGGCTTACAGTGCTCCATAGATCGGATGTGCTTGCAAAATTATCCAAAATGGGTAAATTTTTCATAGGATTTTCCGGCACACACGGCAAAACCACAACCAGCGGGCTTTGTGCGTATGTTTTGGAAAAAGCAGGATTAGAACCTTCTTATGTTGTCGGCGGCATGCTGCCTGATATAGGGACAAACGCACACTCTCAAAACGGAAAATTTTTCTGTGCTGAGTTGGATGAAAGCGATGGTACAATCGTTAAATATTCGCCGGATGTCGTTGTTGTGAATAATTTAGAGGCTGATCATCTGGATTTTTACAAAAATGGTTTACAATCTATTATTGAAACCTTTGACGAATTTATTTCAAATCTTAAGCCCGATGCAAAAGTTTTGATAAATAACGACTGCAAAGGTGCCGTGCAATTGACGGGCAGAAATTTTATTACGTATGGCTTAAATGATGCGGATTACGTTGCAAAAAATATTGAATATAATGAAGATTTTACAACTTTTGATATCTATTATAAGGGTGAATTTTTATCGGATATGAAGATTTGTCTTAAAGGTCAGCATAATGTGTATAATTCACTGGCTGTTTTTGCGGCGTTAAAAGAATCCTGTGTTGACACTGATCTTGTAAAACCTCATTTTGCAATATTTGAAGGTATGGGACGACGTTTCCAAAAGGTTTGTGAATTAGCGGGCGGAATATCTGTTTATGACGATTACGCACATCATCCGACTGAAATTAAAGCAACGCTTTCTTCTGTCAAATCTTTTAAGGGAAGAAATGTTATAGCTGTTTTTCAGCCGCATAGATATACACGGCTCGCTAACCTTTGGAACGATTTTTTAAACGCTTTTGATGATGTAAACCATGTTGTTGTGACTGATGTTTATGCAGCATCAGAAGCACCTGTTGAAGGGATTAATTCTGAAAAATTTACAGAAGAATTAGCCAAAAGACATTCGGCAGAATATATATCCGGAAATATTAAAGAAGTCGCTAAAAAATTGCTGCCGAAATTAAAATCAGGCGATATTGTAATCGGACTTGGCGCAGGTACAATTACAAATCTTGGGAAAGAACTTTTAAGCAAGGAGATGGTTAATGCTTCTTGAAACTGATTATGATATTTCAAAATTAACATCATTTAAAATCGGCGGGAATGTTAAAAAAGTTTATTTCCCGGAAACTTTCGATGAATTTACAGCAATATTAAAAACAGAACAGGATGCTGTAGTTGTCGGTAATTTATCAAATATTCTGGTTTCATCAAAAGGTTACGACGGTGTTTTAATCTGTACAAAACGTATGGATGAAATTAAATTTGATGGAAATATTGTGACAGCAAGCGCAGGCGTTAGAGGAACAAAATTATCCAAACTTGCAGCAGCGGAAGGTTTAAGCGGATTGGAATTTATGATAGCGTTTCCCGGCTCTGTTGGCGGTGAGGTTTATATGAATGCCGGTGCTCACGGCCAAATGATTGCTGATGTTTTGAAATGTGCAAGAATTTATTCACCAGGCACCGGAATAATTAAACTTTCAAATGAGGAAATGGAATTTGGTTACAGGACATCAATATGTCAGAAAAAGCCTTATATTGTTTTAGATGCGACATTTGAATTAACGCCCGATAGTGCCGAAAAAATTCAGGAAAAAATGAATAAAAATTTGAGCTTTCGGCAAGACAAACAACCGTCATTAACATTGCCGAACTGCGGGAGCGTATTTAAAAATCCTGAAAATGAATCTGCGGGGCGTTTGTTGGAATCTATTGGCGCAAAAGAATTTAGAGCGGGCGGAGCAAGAGTGTTTGAAAAACATGCAAATTTTATTATAAATGAAGATTCTGCAACATCTTCGGATGTCTTGGCTTTAATGAATAAAATGTCATCAGCAGTTGAAGATAAATATGGTATAAAATTAGTGCCTGAAGTTAGATATTTGGGCGGAAACGATGAAAGAGAGGTTGAATTATGCAGGAAATTACAAATAGAATTGATAAAAATTCAAAAATAGCAGTATTATGCGGCGGACTTTCATCAGAAGCCGAAGTTTCAATGCGTTCAGGCAAGGGCTGTTATGAAGCGCTTAAAAGACAGGGATTTGATAATACCGAGCTTGTTGTTGTTGATAAAGATATTGCCCTAAAGCTCAAACAAGGCAATTACGATTATGCATTCAATGCTTTGCACGGCAAATACGGTGAGGACGGGTGTATTCAGGGGATTTTAGAAATTTTAAGGATACCGTATGCCGGCTGCGGTGTTATGGCAAGTTCTCTTTGTATGAATAAAGAATTTACCAAAAGAATTCTTTCCACAAATCCCGATATAATTATGGCAAGATCTGCTTTTGTTAAAAAAGGCGAAGATGTTTTTGAAAAAACTGCTGATTTGGAATATCCTTTGTTTGTCAAACCGGTGTGTGAAGGTTCAAGTTTCGGTATGACAAAAGTTGATAAACGAGAAGATTTGAAAGATGCTTATGAAACTGCCGTAAAATACAATGACGATGTACTTGTCGAAGAATTTATAGACGGATTTTTTGTAACAGTTGGTGTGCTTGAAGTCGACGGCAAGCCTTTTGCAACGGAGATTCTTGAAATTAGACCGAAAAATGAATGGTATGATTTTGAGGCAAAATATACTCAAGGAATGTCTGATTTTATATGTCCGGCGAATTTATCACCTGAGGTTACGGAATATGTAAAAGAACTTGCCGTAAAAGCTTTTGAAACGGCAGGATGCAGCGGTGTTTCAAGAATTGATTTCATGATGAAAGATGATATTCCGTATTTGTTGGAAATTAATACAAGTCCGGGAATGACTGCAACAAGTGATTTGCCGGCTCAGGCGCTTGCAATGGGTATTGATTATGACAATTTAGTGTTACTGATATTAAACAGTGCAGGATTAAATAAATAATGACAGATTACGAAGAATTTGAAAGTCCGGAAGAACTTTTAAAGAGTAAACAACGTGAAAGAAAAATAAGGAAGGGTAAGAAAAAACGAAGTTTTTTCAAAGGTTTGCTGCGATTTTTAACCGGATGTGGAATTGTTTTCGGAATTTATTATTTTTCCTGTTTCAGCGGCTGGTATTTGCCGGAAAATGCGTTTATTTTGAATGATAATGTTTGTGTTCAAATAGTGAATAATAAAATTGTTAAAACGTCAAAAGTAAAAAGTGTTATAAAAGATATACCTGTTCCTAAACTTCCGCTTTATATGGCGAATTTGAACGAATTAAAATATAAATTAATGTCACTTGCGCCTGTTGAAGAGGTTTATATAAGACGATATGCTTTTCCTGCAAGAATTTTAATAATTATTCGCGAAGCAACTCCTGTTATAACCATTGCACCTGATGATAAAGTTAAACCTGTTGCAGCATTTACACGAGAAGGCAGATTGATAACAGGACCTGATTATTTGCCTTTGCCGGATGAATATAAGACAGTTAAAGTTTTATCTTACGGCAATAAAGGTGATGATTACAGAAAATGGGACGTAAATAAGATTAGAGAAATTTTAAGAATTTCTAAGTATGTTGAAACATTTTCACGCGAAAAGATTGAATATATTGATATGCGCAATCCCGATGATATATATGTGAAAATACAAACGGTACCGGTGCGTCTCGGCCAGCCGGATTCAAATATTTATGAAAGAATCAAACGTATCCCGTCAATTTTGCCTCAGGTTGAAAAAGTTAAGGGTAAAGTCAAATACATTGATTTGAGCTGGGAAAAAGTTAATTATCTGAAATTGGAATAAAGGAGTAAAAATGAGAGTTGCACTGGCGCAGACAAGGTTTAAAACAGCGGATTTTGATTTTAATTTTAAACAAATAACAGAACAAATTGAAAAAACAGATTGTGATTTAATTATTTTTCCCCAGTATGATTTGGAAGATACGGGGGCAAAAGATCTTGTGCTGGATGGAAGATTGCAGGATGCCGAGATGTATTTTTACCAAAATCTTGCGCTCAAAAATTATGATAAAGCTGTTTTAGTCGGCGATGTCTTAATCCAAAACGGCGAAATAGGGGTATCGGAAGACGGATTTTATATTATACAAGGACAAAATGTTTATATTGATGAAATCTATCGCGACGACGTGATATGTGACCTTTATATTCTCGCAAAAAATAAATATTTTGTAATGAACGATTACACAGAATTTGTTGAAAGTATTAATACAAGAAACGATTTTATTTATGTTAATGCAGTCGGAATGGCTGATGAAAATATTTTTGCCGGCGGAAGTTTTGCGAAGAACAGAGAAAACGAACTTGTAATACATTTACCTGTTTGCAAAACGGCCTGCGAAATTGTGGATTTCAAAAAAGCAATTCAATATGAAGAATCTCAAATTGAAGAAATAGTTTATAAAGTTTTGACATTCGCTTTAAAGGAATACTGCGAAAATACCGGATTTAAAAAGGTTATTTTGGGGCTTTCCGGCGGTATTGACAGTGCCTTGACAGCCGTTCTTGCAGCTGATGCTATAGGCGCTGAAAATGTATTGGGGGTTTTGATGCCGAGTATGTATTCTTCTGAAGGCAGTGTGACGGATTCAATTGATTTGGCGCAAAACTTGGGAATACGTACGGAAAAACACTCAATTACACCTTTATTTGATAATTTTATGGAAAAAATTGCACATGAAGCAAGACATGATTTGGCGGAAGAAAATTTGCAGGCGCGTTTGCGAGCGCTTATCCTGATGTTTTTTTCAAACCGTGACAACAGACTTTTGCTCTCCACCAGTAATAAGTCTGAAGCTGCAATGGGATTTGGAACATTATACGGTGATCTTGCAGGCGGTCTGAATTTAATCTGTGATTTGACCAAAACAAATGTTTACAAACTTTGTGCGTATATTAACCGTAACGAAGAAAGAATTCCGCAGGCTATTATTGAGAAAGCTCCGTCAGCAGAGCTGCATCCGGGCCAAAAAGATCAGGATAGGCTTCCTGAATATGCAATTCTGGATGATATTATTGAAATGTATATTGAACAAAACAAACTTGTTGAAGAAATTAGTGCTAAATACGGTACGGAACTCGTTCTTGACACTGTTAAGAAAATTCACAGAGCGCAATTTAAACGTAAACAGTGTTGTCTTGGTATAAGACTTACCGAAAGATCTTTTTTAAACGGGGTCAGTTTACCGATTATGCAAAGGTTTTATTGATTATGAATTACGAAGATGCGGTAAAACTTCTAACATGTCAGGGCAAATTTTATATTGAACTTGGTTTGGAGAGAATTTCCAAAATTCTTGATATTTTGGGTAATCCTCAAGATAAATTAAAATGTATTCATGTCGCCGGGACTAACGGAAAAGGTTCTGTTTGTGCCATTATCGAATCGGTGCTTAATGAAGCCGGCATTCGTACCGGTTTATACACAAGTCCGCATATTTTTGAATATACCGAAAGAATTAAAATCTCCAAAAATGATATTTCTAAAATTGATTTTGCGCATTATGTCGAAAAAATATGCAATATTGCAGATAAAAATAATATTCACCTTACTGAATTTGAAATTTTGACTGCTGTTATGTTTAAATACTTTGCAGATAATGAGGTTGAGGTTGTTGTTTTGGAAACAGGGCTCGGCGGGAGATTTGACGCTACAAACGTTATAAAATCAAATTTGTGCTCAATTATTACACATATTGATTTTGATCATACGGAAAGGCTTGGCAATACTTTGGAACAAATCGCTTTCGAAAAAGCAGGAATTATTAAGGAAAACTGTCCTGTTATTACAGGCGAAGGCTTTGAAATAATAAAAGATACCGCAGATAAAAAAAAATCAATGATGATTATGGTATCGCCGTTTGAAGATATTTCAAATCTTACATTGAAAGGGCTTTATCAGCAGGAAAATTTGGCACTTGCTTTGACAGCAGTCAGATATCTTTTTAGAGAAATTTCCGAAGATACTATTCAAAATGCCTTGAAAAAAGTGCAGCACCCTTCAAGATTTCAATATATCGCTGAAAAAAATATGATAATTGATGCGGCACATAATCCGAATGGTATTAAAGCTCTCCGCCAAAGTCTGGACTTTTATTATCCGGCTGATAAAAAACGGTATATTTTTGGCTGCCTTAAAAATAAAGACTATAAATCTATGCTATCTGAATTATTTAATCCGGAGGACGAAATTTATTTTTATCATTTTAATTATCCTAATTCGGTAAAATTTTATGAACTTCAGGCGGCTTGTCCTTATCCTTCAAAAGAATTTACTACTCAAAAGTTTGATTATTCGGACGGTAAATTAACAGTTATTTGCGGCTCTTTTTATATGATAAAAGAACTTATGCAAAAACTTTAATTATTTCTCTTGTCCTTTTGATACCATTTCTTCTATAAGACTGTTTAATCTTGCCGGTGAAAATTTTGTACAGGAGTTCCAAATCAATGTCGGTTTTGGCTCTTTTAATGACGGACTCGGATAATCGCATTTGCAGGTGCCTTTTAGCATATTCGTTGACCCGTCAACGCTTGATGTGAAATGTGAACAGCAGCTGCAGATTTTTAAAATAAATCCGTAATCGTCCAGTTTTGATTTCAATTCCTGCAGCGCATCTATCATTCTTAAATGTCCGCTTGTTGTGTATTTTTTATTTTTGAATATAAATCTTACCTTTGAAATTCCTTTGTCAGAAATAAATTCTAATTTGCAAGGCAGGTCGCTTTTGCCGGTTGATACAACAACATCAATTGAAAGTTTGTCTTTTTCGTTTGTAACTCTGCCGTTTGCCAGCTTGGCAAAAATTCCGCGTATGGGCGGAAAGTTTTTTATAATGTGGCCTATTGAGTATATTGGATAAAAGCATAATAATATGAGTTCTTTTGCGTTCAGTTTGGCGTTTATAAGGCTTATTGCAAAACCTGCAATTAAAAGCATAAATGTAAACAGAACAATTTTGAAATCAACAAAGAAGTAGTATTTGTAAGAATGTTTCATTAACCCTAAATATGCTATTACAAGCAGCCAGAAATTAGGTGCAATCAGCGATAATACGTGCTCCGTGAATACAAAATTCTTTGTAAAAATCCCTTTAAAACAGTTTTTGAATAATTTAAGTCTTTCAGAAAGTCTGGGGCGTCTGAAAATGTAGCCTTCGGAATTCACAAATGTCTGTATATTAGGATTATAGGCACATTTATAACCTATTTTTGAAAGCAGAATGCTGTATTTTAATTCGCTGTCAATATTTTTAAAATCAACTTCGCCTATTCTGTCAACAATTTCTTTTTTAATTACGAACAGGCCGGAATCAGCCTCAACAGCAAGACCAAGAAGAGTTCTTGCCTTTCTTATAAAATTCATATGATATTTTAGATAAACGGCTTTGATAGAATCTATAATATCAAGATTATCAGTCATCATAAGTGTTTCGCCGCTTAATACGGAATGTTTTACAAGCGCGGAATTAATTGAAGACAAAAAATCGGTTGAAATGCCTCTGTTTCCGTCAATAAAAACATATGAATCAATCCATTGATCCTGAAACAACTGTTCTATTAGCAACGAAACGGCCTGATCTTTGCCCAAAGTGCCGTTATCTTTAAAGTTAACCACATTTACAAATCGGTTTGTTGTAAAAATACTTTCAGAGCCGTCATTACAGTTATCCAAAATCGCAAAAATCTTAAAACAATCAATTGGATAATCTTGTAATTTTAATTGATTGATAAGATTTTCAAGCATTTTTTTGTTGTTATGTGAATAAATAATAATAGCAAGATGATCCTTTTCTTCGTATTGCGCGTATCTTTTTTCTATTTTGAAAGGTTTATCTTTGAGGTTACGCAAAGCTAATACAAGAAAATATATTGAATAAATCGCAATGTAAATATATAATAAATCTAAGATGTATTCCATGCCTATTCCTTTCTGTTCAACATTTTAGTTAAAACCAAGAAAAATTTCCATTACATGTAAATAAATGTAATACAGTTTGCAGAATTGAACATTAATACGCTGTAATAAAAAAAATTGTGCGAAACAAGATAAAAACATTTAGATACATATGGAAAAGGCGGCTTTTTTAATCCTTTGTAGTATTAGACAAGCGGGTAAAAGATTATCCGTATAAGTTGTAGTGGTTAGCCGTGTTTACGCGGCTTTTTATTTTTGAGGTTTTGTTTGCCGTTGTTAGCGCGTTTGGGGGCGGCGGTTTTGGCGGAGGTTTGTATGCGTTTTACACTGAAAACATCCGGCAGAGCCTGCAGGCAATTAATTACTTTTTTAAGCGTTTCAATATTATCAAGTTCAAGTCCGATTTCTATTATCCCGATATTGTTGCGTGACTTGACGTTTGCATTGATGATGTTTGTGTTGTTGTCGGAAACCGCTGCTATAATATCTTTTAACATTCCTAATTTATCGGCAGTTTCAATTCGGATAGTTGTTGTATAAGTTTTGTTTGTATTTATACCTGCCCATTGAATGTCCATAATTCTTTCAGGCTCGATAAATTCAAGAGTTTTGCAGTCTATTCTGTGAACTGTAACTCCTTTTGAGCGTGTTACAACACCTACTATCGGCTCACCTGGTATTGGTGAACAGCAGCGGGCAAATGAGTACATCAAACCTTCCAGACCTATGATATCCTTTTCTGATTTTTTTCTGCTGGAGGAATGGAATTTGTCCTCGATGTTTTTTTCTTTTGGTTTTTGAATTTTATTTACGATTTTGTTTAATGTGGTTTCGCCATAACCGAGAGCTGCAAAAAGATCTTCCGCAGAAAGATAATTCATTTGTTTTGCAATTTTATCAAACTCGCCTTGTTTCATGTATTCGTCAAAACCGGCTTTGGTCAGTTCATGCTCAAGATGAGATTTGCCGAGTTCAATGTGTTCTTCACGGTTATTCTTTTTAAACCACTGTTTAATCTTGGATGATGCTTGTTTTGTCACGACAAAATTAAGCCAGTCAAGTCGTGGTGCGGGAGTTTTGGAAGTCAAAATTTCAACGATGTCGCCGTTTACAATTTTCGTATCTAATGGTGTAATTCGTCCGTTAATTTTAGCGCCTATTGTTCTGTGTCCGACATCACTGTGGATACGATAAGCAAAGTCTACAGGTGTAGCATCTTTGGGTAAATCAAGTACATCTCCGCCAGGTGTAAAAGCAAATACTTGATCAGAAAACAGGTCAAGTTTAACGGAATTTACGTAATCTTTTGCGTTTTTCATTTCCTTGTCGTATTCAACGAGTTTTCTCATCCATGAAAATTGTAAATCGGACGTGTGGTTTGCTTTTTCTGAGCCTTTTTCTTTATATCTCCAGTGTGCGGCAACACCGTATTCTGCGACCTCGTGCATTTCCCAAGTTCTTATTTGGACTTCCAAAGGTTTTGATCTGGGGCCGATCACCGATGTGTGCAGGGATTGGTAAAGATTGCCTTTTGGCATTGCAATATAATCTTTAAATCTTCCGGGAATCGGTTTAAATTGCGAATGAATAAGCCCCAGAACTTCATAGCATTCTTTTTCGGTATCAACGATTACACGGACTGCCGTTATATCGTAAAGGTCGTGGAATGCAATATTCTGGCGTTTCATTTTGCAGTAAATGCTGTAATAATGTTTGGCACGGCCTGTAATTTGTGCGTTAATTCCGGCGGCTTTTACATCTTTGGAAATTTTATCTATTAAAAGCTGAACAGTCTGTTCTCGTTCTGCTTTTTTTTGAGAAACAAGCTGCGCAATTTCAAAATATTTGTCGGGTTCAAGGTATCTTAATGACAAATCTTCCAGTTCCGCTTTAATTTTTCCCATACCTAAACGGTTCGCAAGCGGTGCAAATATATCAAGTGTTTCCTGCGCAATGCGTTTTTGTTTGTTTACGGCCATAAAGTTAAGAGTCCGCATATTATGAAGTCGGTCGGCAAGCTTTAAGAAGATTATTCTTACATCGTTTGCCATTGCAATAAAAAGACGCCGGAAATTTTCTGCCTGACGTTCTTCTTTTGATTTAAATTTTAATTTGCCGAGTTTTGTCACTCCCTGAACAAGTGTTAAAACATCATCACCGAAAAGCTGTTTTATTTCTTCTGGTTTGGTGTCGGTATCTTCTAAAATATCATGCAAAAACGCTGCAATCAGCGTGTGAGTATCCACTTTTAAATCTACAAGAATTTTAGCAACTTCAACCGGGTGGATTATATAAGGCTCTTCGGAAATTCTGTATTGTCCTTCGTGAAGTCTTTTTGCATAATGATATGCTTTTTCAATCAGTGCAATATCTTCTTCACTTCTGTTTTGTTCAATAAGTTTTTCTTTAATTTCTTTGAAAAGTTCTACGTCGGACATGGTATAATAATGATACAAATTTTTTGTGTTTTTTTCAAGTAAAATTAAATAATATCATTCAGAAAGATTAATATGAAACAAACAAAAGACGGAATTTTATTGAATTTAAAAATTTTACCGAATGCATCAAAAAATGAAATTACGGTGTCACAAGATGGTATAAAGGTGAAAATTACGGCTCAGCCTGTTGACGGTAAGGCGAATAAAGCTTTAATTGGATTTTTGTCAAAAGAGTTAAAGATTCCGAAAACTTCAATTGAGGTAGTAAAAGGACATACAAACAAGGAAAAAATTATTTTGTTTCGAGTTTTTGACGAAGAAAAGGTTAAGTTTCTTAAAGAAAAATTTTCAAATTAGCAAAAAATATTTTGAGAACTGTTAAAGTAACTGAAAAGGAGAATGTTAAATATGAAAATTATGTCAAATTATGGTACAAACTGCAAGCCTTGTTTTAAGGCAAATATAATGTCTCATACAAGAGAAATTTTAATTCGTGAAGCCAAAAATTCTGACCAACTTCCGGAACTTATAAAACAGTTTGACAATATTAAAAATTGGGGCAGTCAAAAATCTTTTATTAACAATATAATTACTCCGGATCATAAAAAAGATCTTCTTGTGCTGGATAATTTTCACCTGTCAAACGATAAGCACGCAAGTCTGGGCGTTCATGCAAAAGACAGTGTATTGAAACAGTTTCTTTCGTTGAAAGAAGAAAATATTGTTCGTGCTCAAAATTCGCTTAGCAAATAAATATTTAAAAGCTTGAAAAAGTAAAAAGTTTGTGATATTATTAGTCAACAAAGGAAAATATATGAAAAAAGCGTTAATAAAATTGCATCATCATTCACATAGCACCCTCGGGCGGCTGTGGAATTGATGTGACGCTTACTCGATTCTGTACATAGCTTCCCGGGGATAAAGCGAGAAGTTATTTTTTTATGGAATCGGAGGTTAAAAATTATGTCTTTAGTAAATATTATTTCAGCCATAGGCAATAACAGCAGCATTTATCCTTTAATAGTCAGGGACTGCGGCATAGAAGTCCCTACAAAAATTGCCATGACTTACAATCAGAATAAAGAAGACAAAAAAATTGCCTGGCTCGGTGCAAGAGAGCGTTTTATTGATGAATATGCAGTTTCTGCAGTATGGCTCGGCGGAATTCCGCTTATTGATAAGCTTAGCGGCAGACTTATAAAAAAAGTTAAAAATATAGGTCTGAACTCAGATGTGAATTTAAAACTTATAAGCGATGAGGAAAAATATTATAAAAAGCTTAAATCAGGTAAAAAAATCGGCGAAATTTATCAGGGATTTGAATATAATATTAAAAAATTCCGAAATATTCCTGAAGCTCAACAGGCTGTTGAAGATATGATCAAGGTCAAAAATAACAAAAAGCTTTTTGAAGGGCTTATGAATACTAAATTTTTAGCTTCAATTGCAATTCCGATTGCGCTTATGGGGTTTGTAATTCCGAAATTCGTTTTCGCATCGTCTGCGAGAAAAAAGCAGAAATATCTGCAGGAACATCCTGAGGCTAATTTTGCTAATTTAACATTCGGCGGAAAAGATTTTGACCAATTTATACGCGGCCGTGAAAAAATGACGAATTTTCAAGGCGCTTTAACCTCAGTTTTGACTAATTTTACAACAGTTCAAAAAATGGCGGTTACAGACGGAGGCTATGCCGTAGGCAGAATTGTTACTGCACGTAATAAAAATGAAGCAGCGGACCTTGCGTTTAAAATGTCCGGCATGATGTTTTTAAACTTTGTTGCTCCGCATTGGATAGAAAAAGCTTTTAACAAGATTACGGATGTAAATCTGGATCCGAAAATGTTTGTAAACAAACGCTTTTTAGCCTCCGTAAAGTACAAACATCTTGCTTTGCCAAAATCAAATTCCGCTAAAGATATTATTGATTTTATTGACGAAAAGCCAAAGGCTTTGTTCACTCAGCTTGCGGCAAAATCAGGTAAAATAAAATTGCTTGAAAACGGTATAAGAGATCCTCGCGCATATGTCGATGTCGCTGAGCTTGTAAAATTTAAAGAAAATATTGAAAAATTCGTTAAACAATCAGGCAAAGACGTGAAAAAATTTGCACAAAAATCTTTGAAATTACGTTCATTTACTATTCTTGCAAATATCGGCTTAAGCAGTTTTTTATTGGCATATTGTCTGCCAAAAGCGCAGTTTCTTTTCAGAGAATGGTTTACAGGCTCCAAGTTGGAACCCGGTCTGATTGATAACCCTCAAAATATTGCGGATGAAGAAGTGTCTGAAGTATGATATTAATTTTTGTTTCGATATTCGGGGGGAAATTACAAAACCCTGTCAAAATTTATTTTGACAGGGTTTTGTAATTATATGAAAATTCTGCCCTTAAAATTTTCTTTTAGTTTCACCTCCTATGCGACTAATAAGTATACGTGCTGTGATGATGATTGGGGTACCGCAGACGATATCGACAGCGCAAAACTTCGTGATGCTTTAAGAGAACGTATGTACAGCCAATTTTTGACGTATGATAATTACGACAAAAAAGTCCCGGATTATGCCAAAACTCTTGACGATGTTTATATTTTGAATTTGCAAAATATCGGTGCAAATTCCTATAAAGGTGCAACACTTGCCAATAATATTGATTATCTAGATTTGTTAAAGCATTCAAATGTGTCCACAGTGATCGATCTTGCGGCTTTTAACAATCTGCGTGCCGAATGCAAGCAGCGAAATATCGGTTATTATAGATATACAGTTACTCCTGATTTTTGGGCAAATCCGATTTTCGCGGATAATCAGTCGCTTTTATGTGAAAAAATATGCGAATTGCAGGAAAAAGCTTTGACAAAAGAAGAATTTTCGTCTGAACTTGATAAATTTAAAACAAAAATTATGAAAGAACGTGCAGATTTTATGAAAAATTTTGAGGAGCTTCTGTCTGTAATGAGTCAGGGAAATTTTTATATCAGCTGTGAATTAGGTGAGAACAGAACACCGAATATTCTGGCTTTGAATACATATTTTAATCCGAATTGGCATGGCGATAAAATTCAACCTACAAGAGGGTTTGTTAAAAATTGTATAAAAAATATGTATAATAATTTAACTGTGGAAGATAAGGCAAAATTGGGCTTTACAGAAGAATTTGAGGATGAGCTAAGAGAGAATTTGCACATAAAAACGGGCAAAGCATAAGCCTTGCCCGTTAATGTGTTGATATTAAACCAGTGCAAGATTTTCATCAGCAATTCTGTCGGACAAAATTGTGTTTCTGATTTCAATTAAATCCTGCTGCATTAATCTTCTTGGTGACCCTTCCTGCATAGAATGGTTTCTTAACAAATACGACGGGTGGAATATTGCCATTGCCTTGTATTCTTTATTGTTAATATTTACGGTGAACCAGCTGCCTCTTATTTTAGAAATCTGTACTTTCGGATCTGTCCAGAAAGATTTAAGAGCGGTTGCCCCGCAGAATACTATTGCTTTCGGGTTCATAATATCAATTTGGGCATACAGGAATTTTTCACAAGAGGCTTTTTCTTCGTCTGTCGGAATTCTGTTTTCAGGAGGTCTGCATTTGACAGTGTTAATAATATATAAATCATCTTCTCTGGAAATACCGGCTTCTGTTAAAAATTCATCTAATAATTGTCCGGCACGGCCTACAAACGGTTTTCCTTCCATATCTTCCAGCTCGCCCGGAGCCTCGCCGATTAAAACTATACTTGCAGTTTCTGGATTTCCGTCTGCAAATACAACATTATGGCGTGTTTTAGCTAATGCGCAGGCTTTGCATGCTCTGCATTTAGATTCCACAATGTTCAGACATTCTTTTTTCATCATCATTTTCATCTCTCTCCTTGTTATTAAATACTAATCCAACATTATATTTTTGGCAATATCGTTTCAATTCCTTAATAATTACATTTGACAGTAAAAATACTGCAATAAGGTTTGGTACGGCCAAAAACAGAGTAAATGCATCCGAAAGGTTGATTATACTTTTAAAGTTCATAGCTGAACCAACAATTATGAATAAACAATATATAACCTGAAAAGTCCTTGTTGTCAACTTTGAACTTCCGAAAAGAAAGTTCCAGCTTTTAATTCCGTAGTATGACCCGCAAAGCATTGTTGATAAAACAAAGCAGCTGGCCATAACCGTTAAAAGTATTGGGAAAAACGGACAAACGCTTTCAAAAGCTTTTGATGTCAGTTCAATACCAGCAAGCCCGGTAGAATTTTGGTATACACCCGATACAACAATTACAAAAGCCGTTGCAGAACCTACAATAACCGTATCAACAAACGGCTGGAGCATTGCAATAAATCCCTGTGCAACGGGTTTGCTTGTTTTGACGGCTGAAAATGCAATAGGCGCGGTGCCGAGACCGGCTTCATTAGCGAACATTGCCCGCCGGAAGCCCCAGAGCATACACGCAAACATTCCGCCTGTCAAAGCTTGAGGCTTGAAAGCTTCTTTTATAATTAAATAAATTGTATGTGGAATATGTCCTATATGCATTATACAGATTATAAAGGCTGAAAATACATATAGTGTACACATTACCGGCGTTACTTTGGAGGTAAATTTACCGATAGCTTTAATCCCTCCGATAATTGTCACATAAGTAATTATCGCAACAATAAGCCCCAAAAGCCAGCTTTGACCGGCAAAAAAACTGTTTTCTCCGCCTGTAACTTCAGTAATTTGGGTTGTCATTGCATTTATTTGAAACAGATTCCAGCCGCCAATCATCGCAAAAATGCAGCAAACAGCATAAATTTTAGCAAGATACGGCGCAAAAGGCCTTATCCATTCTGCTTTTAAGCCCCCCAGAATATAATACATCGGGCCGCCGGACACTGTTCCGTCTTTGTTTACTTTTCGAAATTTAATACCTAAGACCACTTCTGCAAATTTAAGAGCCATAGAGAAGAATCCTGCAACAACCATCCAGAAAATTACACCGGGACCGCCAATAGAAACTGCTGCAGCTGAACCTGCGACATTCCCGATTCCTGCTGATGCGGAAATTGTTGCAGTTAGTGCCTGAAATGAAGATACTTCACCCTTTTTTTTGCGTTTTATTAAATCATCATGTTTATATTTGTTCATGATAAGATTAAGTCCGTGTCTGAAACCCCATACGCCGATAAATCGTGTTCTAAACGTGAAATACAGTGCCGCAGCCATCAATAATGCTACAAGTAATTCTACCTTGACACCTTTGATGGTTACGGAGTAAAATATAATTCCTGAAATCTTATCGGCTATAGGGGATAGCAGACTATCAATTGCACTATCTAAATTCATTTTTTTATTATACTATAAAAATAGCATTTTACAAAATTTCAAAAACATTGCAAAAAACATAAAAAAATGATAAAAAATAATAAAAAATGAATAAAAAAGGAGAAAAAATGACAAAAAATAACAAATTCAAGAGCGTCGGGGGAGGGCGACCCTTTTAACCGCTCGTGGCGTGGGTTTTGAGGGTATTGTTTGGAAAAAGTTACTAAGATACTATGATATTAAGGCACTAAGAAGTAATAGTTGGGTTAGAAAACCCGACCAACAATTCGTCATCCCGTACTGCCAAAGCGTGAGCGAAGCACAAAGTAAAAACATAGTGCCTTACTGCCTTAGTAACTTAGTATCTTCCAAAAAAGCCGCCTTTACCCTCGCCGAAGTCTTGATAACACTCGGCATAATCGGCATTGTAGCAGCTATGACAATCCCGACGCTCATTGCGGATTATCAAAAGAAAGTTACGGCAACCCGATTAAAAACTTCTTATTCAAAATTATGCAGGTTTTGAATTATGCACAGAACATTGACGGCGCAGATTATCAGGGGTTTGGTTTGAAAAATTGTCTAGCTGCTTCTTCAAACGAAAATTTAAAAACAGTATGCGTTAAATTTTTTGCTGAAAATTATATATTGCCGAATCTGAAAATCAATCGTGATTACGGTATTACAAGTTTGAGTTCGCACGGTTTTCCCTATTATAAGGATTTGAAAGGTGAAATTGATACTGATTCTGTTACTTATTCAAATGTTAATAGTATGTATCTTGTTGAATTGTCAGACGGTTCTGTTCTGCAGATTCATTTCGGTGCTGTTGGTGACTCAACAGGAATCTATGGAATAATAATAGGTATTGATATAAACGGAATATCCGGCCCGAATGTAATCGGGAAAGATTTATTTTTTATGACGTATTATTATGATACAAATACATTGGGTATGCTGGGCCAAAGGCATGGCAGACAGTTATCAAAAGAACTGGCTGCACAGATATGTTACAGCGGCGGGAGTATAAATAACAAGTATTGCGGGGTACTGATAATGCTTAATGATTGGCAAATTCCTGACGATTATCCGTGGTTTTAAAAATTTTGTAACAAACTTGTCAAATAAAATATTTGGATTATAATTAGGCTGGAAATTGTAACTTTTAGTGGAGGATATTATGATTAAAAAGTTATTCAGTCCA
>CALUQQ010000121.1 GCA_944322955.1 Candidatus Gastranaerophilales bacterium | reverse complement strand
GTGATGTTGCAAAGCTTGAAGATCCTGTTAATAAAAAACTTTTTGTCCGCGAACTTGATGAAGGGCTTACGCTATATAAAGTGAGCTGCCCTATAGGTGTTCTGGGGATAATTTTTGAGGCAAGACCTTATGTGTTCGCCCAAATTTCCTCCCTTGCAATAAAATCCGCAAACTCAGTTATACTGAAAGGCGGCAAAGAATCAATTAACACAAATAAATCCGTGCTCGGGATTATTAACAAAACTCTTGACGAAATCGACGGTTTCCCGAAAAACGTTTTGCAGCAGGTATTCACGCGTGATGATGTTGCCCAAATGTTGAAATGCGACAAATACATAAACCTTATTATCCCGCGCGGCGGCAATAAGCTCGTAAAATTTATAAAAGAAAACACTAAAATTCCGGTTCTTGGACATGCCGACGGGATTTGCCACATTTTTGTTGATGAAACGGCTGATTTGGATACGGCAATAAAAGTTATTGTTGATGCAAAAACCCAGTATCCGAGTGCCTGCAATTCAGTTGAAACTCTTTTAATCCACGAGAAATTTCAGGATACGGAAAAACTTCTTGCTTCACTTCAATTAGCGGAAATAAAAATGGTTGAGAATCCCGACACATGGGCATTTGAACATGGCGATACAACACTCGCGTTTAAAAAAATCAAAAATCTTGACGAAGCAATCGAACACATAAACACCTACGGTTCAGGCCACACAGACAGCATTATTACAAAAAACATTGAAAATGCTGAAAAATTTATGAACAAAGTTGATTCTGCAGGGGTTTATTTTAATGCCTCAACGCGGTTTGCAGACGGTTTCAGATACGGTTTCGGAGCAGAGGTCGGTATTTCCACCAACAAAACCCATGCAAGAGGTCCGGTAGGTCTTGAAGGCTTAACTATATATAAATACAAGTTAATCGGTCAAGGACACATCGTAAAAGATTATGTTGACGGCACAAAACAATTCCACCATAAGGAAATTATCAATTAGTTCTCAATAAAGTTTATTTTACCCTTTAATTCATGTTCAATTTCAATTATAATCTCCGATAAGGGGATATTTAAACCTTCTGCTATCCGCCATAAGGTTGAAAATTGAGGATCTTTTATTCCTTTTTCTAAATCAGACCATATTGATTTGGATAAATCAATCTCATCACAAATTAAGCTAATAGATTTATTAGAACTTTTTCTATATTTTTTTATCTTTTCTGACAAAACTTTGAAATAAACAAAAAAATATGCTACAATAATTTTATGAAAAAAATCGGAGTAATAGGTTTAGGGCTAATCGGCGGGTCGATTTTTAAATCACTCACCGCGCTTGGATTTGACGTCTGTGCGGTTTCAAATTCCATGCAGGGGATTTTGCCCAATATCACGGCAGATTATGCAATCCTAAAAGATTGCGAAATTGTTTTTGTTTGTACGGCAATGAATAAAACGCTTGCTGTTCTGGATACACTTGAACACATCTTGCCGTCTGACACAATCGTAACTGATGTATGTAGTCTTAAAGCCTTTGTCTGCCAAAAAGAAAGGCCCTATATTTTTATTCCGTCGCATCCTATGGCGGGAACAGAACATAAAGGATTTGAAAACTCTTTTGACGGACTTTTTAAAGGCGCCAAATGGGTTATAACACCGTGTTTTGCTGTTCCGAAAGAAGCAAGAATAAATTTAGAAAATTTGATTAGAGAATTTGGGGCAGAACCGGTTATTACAACGCCAAAAGAGCATGACGAAGCGGTTGCATTAATTTCTCACATGCCAATGGTCGTTGCACAAGCCATGTTTTTGACCGCAAGTGATAATAAACTTGCTCTTGATATTGCCTCCAGCGGTTTCCGCGATATGACACGGCTTGCAATGTCTAATGAGGAAATGGCCTGCGATATGGTTAATATGAATGCTGAAAACATCCAAAATGCTATTTTAAAGCTGTATAAATCTTTGGGAGAACTTACAAACAAAAATTATGCTGAGATTATCCAAAAGATTAAATCTCAGCGCGAAAAAATGTTTATTTAAACATCAGTTTTAAAAACGTTATAAACGAATGAGCCTACCAAACCTGTTATGGCACCTGCTATAACAAACGGTGATGCAGGCCTGATTTTTTTCAATGCATGATTATATGCGCAAATATTGTGTTTTGCAAATTTTTTTGCAGAATTAATATAAGTGTCATGCGCCAATGATCTTGTCGGTATATCTTTTATTTCATTAAAAAAATCACCTTTTGCTTTCACGGCGTTTTTTTTAATTAAATTAATAATATGTTTGTAGTCGGAATCCATTTCCTGACTTGTTAAAGGCAATGCATATTTTGCAGCATAGCCCACTGCTCCGCCGATAATTGCAGATTTGACGCCATGTCCTAATGAGCTGTTTTGTTGTACTTCATGTGTTTTCATAACTATAAATCCTTATACGTGTACTTTTTGAAACTTTTAAAACTAAGTTTCAATATTTTCACATTATGGTAAAGATTTACACTTAAATATTTTAAATAAACACTATTTAAAACTGAGTTATAAAATCTTT
>CALUQQ010000120.1 GCA_944322955.1 Candidatus Gastranaerophilales bacterium | reverse complement strand
TATAAAATTTAATAATCAAGAAAATTATTTTGAATTTAATTTTGATTATAAAAATTTCAGTGATAAATCTTCCGGAAACAGAACTGAATGGACTCTTTGTACATACGGTGACAGAATACGAACATTCAGAAATTCTAAGAAAAATAATACTTGGGATAATATTACCGTAAATTTAACCAAGGAATTCCAAATTTTATTTGATAAATATAATATAGATTATCACAATATAAAAAATGAAATACTGGACAAGGCGGATTCAAAATTCTTTAATGCGGTTGCCGAAAAAGACGGATTTAACGGTTTTGGAATTTTATTTAAGCTTTTAATTCAACTAAGAAATAGTATTACAGGTAGTGAAGAAGATTATATATTATCACCGGTGAAAAATAAAAAAGGATTTTTCTTTGATTCAAGATGTTGTGATAATTCTCTGCCACAAAATGCTGACGCAAACGGGGCTTATAATATAGCGAGAAAAGGACTAATTATCCTTAATCGTATCAAACAAACAGAGAAAAAGATAGATTATGCACTAAAAAATGCTGACTGGTTAATTTATCTACAAGAACATGATAATTAATGGAAGAAACTATATTAATCTCATACCTGAATGATTTTATATTTTGTCCCGTATCAATTTATTTTCATAAATTATACGGGACAGTAGAAAAATCTGTATATCAAACAACAAAACAAAGCTCCGGCACTAATGCACATAAGACAATTGACCAAAAATTATACTCTGATAAAAAAACGATTTTACAGGGAATAGATGTTTTTTGTTCAGAATTTAATATCGTCGGTAAAATTGATACTTTTGATACGGAAACAGGTATTTTAACCGAACGAAAAAATAAAATAGCCAAAATTTATGACGGCTATGTATTTCAATTATATGCTCAATATTACGCATTGATTGAGATGGGTTATGAAGTTAAAAGAATAAGATTTCACAGTATTAAAGATAATAAAAATTATGAGATAAAGCTTCCGAAAGAAGACAAAGAAATGGATAACAAATTCCGAAAGTTAATCAAAGATATTCACGATTTTGATATTCATACATTTAAAGCACAAAATATAGAGAAGTGCAAAAATTTATTTTAATAGAATGTTTAAACCTTTTGATTGGCAGGGACGCCAGCCAAGAGTGAAAAGAGATAAAATAAATTTACTTTTAGATATTGGGTATACTGTATTATTTAATTATATAGAGGCCATATTAAACATATATGGTTTTGACATTTATAAAGGTAATTTACATAAAGAATTTTATAAAAGGAAATCTTTAGTATGTGATATTATAGAACCATTTCGACCTATTGTGGATTATAAAATAAGGAAAATGATAAATTTAAAACAAACAGAAAATTATAAATTTACACAACATAAAGGCCAATACCAATTAGATTGGAAGGATAGTAACAATTTTGTTAGTCAAATTTTAGAAGAGATATTGAATTATAAGGAGAATATTTTTGATTTTATACAACAATATTACAGGTGGTTTATGAAGGATGATGATATAAATAAATTTCCAAAGGCGGTCTTATGATACTAGTAAGTTATGATATAGCGGATGATAAATTAAGAACACAATTTTCAAAATTTTTACAAAAATACGGGAATCGAATGCAGTTTTCAGTATATAAAATACAAAATAGTAAACGATTATTAGATATTATAAAAAATGAAATAGATACTATTTTCAAAAATTTATTTAGCCAAACAGATAGCGTTTTGATAATAGAAACAAGTGAGAATTGTAAAATTTCTAAATATGGCTATTTAAAAAATGAAGAAAGTGATATAATAATAGTAGATTAATTTATTAGATTAATTTTTTACAAACCTGAGTCTTAATATAGAAAAATAAAAAATATAGGTATTAAATGAAATGAAACATGGCCAAATATGTCGTACTTTGACAATAAAATATCAAAAAATAGGTAAAAATTCTATTCTAAGGGTTTAATACCTATATTAAATTTCTACTATTGTAGATTTGTATGATTATCCAAATCTTTTCAAAGTTTAATACCTATATTAAATTTCTACTATTGTAGATAGGGTTTCTTCACCTAAACGTTTATAAGTTTAATACCTATATTAAATTTCTACTATTGTAAATAGCACCCGGCTGTGTTTCGATAACTTCTGTTCCTGACATAAGTTCCCTTTCATGTTTCTTAATATGTGTCTTGAAATACTTTCAAAAATACGTTATACTGATAATGGATAATCTGATACGGTAAATCTCCCTTCCGGAGCAGTAAGCTGACAGAGGGGTGCGGGAGTCCTCATAATCGGATTATCTTTTTTAATGGTCATCTTTTCTAAATGAAATAATAAAATTTTTCTTTTTATCCTTTGTTGTTTTCAGGATGAAACTATAGGTTTGATTATCAATATTTTTTGCAAATTTGATATGATTTTCTCTTTGAGGTATTATATTGTCCGGATTATTTAAAATTTCAGTTATCTTGATATAATCTGTCAATGCCATATCATAATGTTTTATAACATTTTTAGCTAAACTTTCTAACGATAACCGAGCATCATCTATTGATGTATCCAACATATTTTTAGCTGTCTTTGGCAATTGCCCAATAATAAAATCTCCTTTTTTTCGTATTGCCGGAACATTATTGTATAAATACGCAACCGCTCTTTCTTGTAGTTCCCCTTTTTTTATACCTTTTTGATATACTGCCTGTTGTGCCTCTCTTGCAAAAATATTGGCTTTGCTGAAATGTTCAATTATGGGATATTCTTTATTGTAAACACTTATAACATTATCCGTTACTGCAAAGCTATGAATGCAATTCGGATGGAATAAACCGTTTCCTTTTTAAAAATTTATTATAATATTTAATAAGATGTTTTGACATACAGAAAGTCGCCTCTGCTGTATCTTTGAATGTGAGATCGGCGCCTCACCAAAACATCTTATGCTAAATTCAACTAAACTTTTACTGTTTTAATCTCATTTTCAATTTGATTAAGAATCTCATCAAGTTTAGACGCATCTTTTACACCGCCTTGAGCAAAATTCGGCCGGCCTCCTCCATTTGCTCCAGTGGCTCTTGCAATTTCACCCACAATTTTGCCTGCATTTACACCGTTTTTAACAAAACCGTCAGAAATTTTTGCAACAACCATTTTAGAATTCGCAAGGATTATAATACTTTCACCGAGCCTGTTTGCGAGAACATCAATTCCTGCCTTGATTGCATCGGAATCAAAATCCTCGACTTTCGATATAAACAATTTGCCGCCTGCAATATCCTGAGCCCGCGAAATAAATGACGAAAATTTATTTCTAGCGTTTTCCTCTTTTGCTCTCGTAAGCTCTTTTTGAAGTTCCTTATTCTCATCAAGAAGTTTTCCAACGCGGTCAAAAATTTCATCATAATGAGTTTTAAACATCAAAGACAATTTATCCATTTCTTTGACCTTTGCATTCATAAACTCAAATGCTGAACTAGCAACAACAAGCTCAATACGTCTTATTCCGGCTGAAATTGCGCCTTCTGAAACAATTTTCACCAGCCGGAGATCGCGTGTATTTCTTGCATGGGTTCCTGCGCAAAATTCTTTTGAAATACATGTTTCATTGCCAATAGAAACAACTCTCACCTCATCATCGTATTTTTCTCCAAACAAAGCCGTTGCACCGGTTAACTTAGCCTTTTCAATATCCATAACCTCGGTTGTTACCTTCAAACCTTTTGCAACCCAATTATTTAAAATTTCTTCAACCTTAAACAATTCTACCGGTGTCATTGCACGGGAAAATGTAAAGTCAAACCTCATACGATTTTCTTCTACCTGAGAACCTGCCTGATGAACTTCCTCACCCAATACCTTAATCAATGCCGCCTGAAGCAAGTGCGCTGATGTATGATGAAGTCTGATTTCTTCACGACGCGGGACATCAATTTTAGCAAAAACTTTTTCGCCGATTGTGATTTCACCGTTTATTAATTTTGAACGATGTACAAAAAGTTGATTAACCTTAAATGTTGTCAGAACTTCGGCTTTCATATTTTCGTTTTCTATAATACCGCTGTCGCCGACCTGACCGCCGCATTCTGCATAAAAAGGTGTTTTATCAAGAATTATATCCACATACCCGTCACCTTCAACCATATCAAGAATTTTGGCATCGCACTCATTTTGTTCATAGCCGACAAATTTTGTTGAGCCGACTTTTTCTTCGATTTTTGCGTATTTGATATCGCCGGTTACGCTGATTTTTTGAGTTGCGGCTTTTGCACGATCTTTTTGCTCTTGCATTGCAACCTTAAAGCCTTTCTCATCAACCTTTAGACCATTTTCTTCTGCAATCTCCTTTGTTAATTCGAACGGAAAACCGAAAGTATCATAAAGTTTGAAGGCATTTTCACCGTCAATATCATTTTTTGCCGATATAAATTCATTGAGAAGTTTGTAACCTCTGTCAAGTGTTTTAGCAAATCTTTCTTCTTCTTTTTTAATTATATCAATAACTTTTGCCTTATTTTTAACCAGTTCGGGATAAGCTTCGCCGTAGTATTCTACAACAACATCAACAAGTTTATATAAGAAAGGCAAATCCAGCCCGAGCATTTTGCCATGACGCAAAGCGCGACGCAAAATCATTCTCAAAACATAACTTCTGCCTTCGTTTCCCGGAATTACGCCGTCAGAAATCAAAAAAGTTACACATCTGGCGTGGTCTGTAATAATACGCAAAGAAATATCTGTTTTTTCAGATTTTTTGTAAGGAACGCCGGACATTTTTGAAACTTCGTCCATAATCGGTTTCAAAAGATCGGTTTCAAAAGTTGAAGCAACACCCTGACAAACCATTGTAATGCGCTCAAGCCCCATGCCGGTATCAACGTTTTTGCTGTCCAAAGGTGACTGATTACCTTCTTCATCCTGATATAATTCAGTAAATACAAGGTTCCAAATTTCAACCCATCTGTCGCACTCACATGTATCAATGCCGCAGCCTCTGGGGTCATCACATTTATATTGCTCGCCTAAATCATAGTGAATTTCAGAGCATGGACCGCAAGAGCCGGACGCACCCGGAGGTCCCCAAAAATTATCTTTTTTACCTTTTCTTTTAATTCTCTCCGCCGGAACTCCTACACTGCGCCAAATTTCAAAAGCTTCATCATCAGTTTCAAAAATAGTAATCCATAGTCTGTTTTTATCAAGTTTCAAAACCTCTGTTACGAATTCCCAAGCCCATGGGATAATTTCTTTTTTATAATAATCACCAAAAGAAAAATTACCTAGCATCTCAAAAAAAGTATGATGACGCGGGGTTCGGCCAACATTTTCAATATCTGAATCTTTTCCGCCGGCTCTTGCGCATTTTTGACAAGACACTGCACGCGGAGGATCATAAGGTGATTTAACAATCCCCAAAAATATCGGCAAAAATTGCAGCATGCCCGCCGTTGTCAACAGTACAGTCGGATTATCCGGCACAAGACTTGAACTTTCAACTACTGTGTGCTGGTGTTTATCCTTAAAATAATCTAAATATAACTGTCTGATTTGGTTTCCGGTTAGCATAAATTTTTCCTCTAAATATATAACTACCAGAAAACTTAGCATAAAAATTTTGCGATAGCAAGAAATCAAAAGAAATTATACCAAATTCACAGCTCCATAATGTAATAATCCGTTACACACGTAACAAAATTATTCAAAAAAAATTTTCACGGCTTATTATAAAAATATAAGTGTTTATAAATGGAGTAAAAAAATGCCGTTAGACTTTAAAACAGCCGTGAATATTGCAAAAAGAAATCCAAAAACATATAAAATATTACGTAAAAACAGTGGCTCAACCGATATTGTAAGAAATACCTCCGGACATATAAGAGTTTACAATTTTGACAGAAATCGTAAACTCATCAACATAATGCACAAATACGAAAACGGAATTGTTATTCAAAATCATTACAATAATGAAAAATATACAGGTACCTGGCTTTATGCATTCAAAGGAATAATGAAAAAATTCGGTTCCATCAAAGAATACATAACCTATTTTAAAAAAGAGTTACCTTCTTTATTAACAACTATAACGCAATGACGATTTAATTTTATTTACTGGCAAAATTTTTATTTACGGGTTTTATATCAAACATCTGGTACTAAAATGAAAATAAACGGAATTAAAATAAATCCTTTTAAAAATATCCTGCCTGCAGCTAAAAATAAATTACTTAAATATATTAATCTTGAAAGACAGCCTGCAGCAGATACCCTTGAGGTGAATTTATTTAAAAATACACCCGGTATAAAATCAAAAACTTTCCAAAGACTTCTCTCACCTGAATTTACTCCAAAAGTTAATAAAGATAAAAGCGGATTAAGTATAACCACCCTGATAGACAAAAAAACAAATAAACCTGTAGAGGCATTTGTTGCAAGAGTTGAAGCAGAAAATTCAAATATGGAAAAATATTATATAATGGTCAAAGACTCAAACGGAGAAATAAATATCTGCGGCAAAAATTATAATGTAGTAGGAGATACATATTTTTATATTGATAAAGAAAACAAAATTATAAGCCCGAAATTTGAACTAATTTCCGTTAACGGTGAACTTTATGAAAAAGTATTATCCCATATGCAAGCCTCCGGCAATGAAAAATACGCAGGAATAGGCTTAAGGCTTCATCAACTGAGAGTGGAAAGAATGCTGCAAAATGGTTTAGGAAATGTATGTATTGTTGCTGAAGGTAATTCTTTTCCATTCCATTATTCAATGGGATACAGATTAGTACCAGGCGTAAGACCCATTAAAGATGCCGGAAAAATTATGCAGGAATTGTCCAAATTTAATAAAAAACCTCCTAAAAAAAATTCTAAATATTTAACCGTTGAACTAAAAGATAACAAACCTGTTATTAACTGGTCAGCCACATTAGAAAACTTTTTAAATGACTACTACAAAAATGGCGGTAAACCCTTAACGGATTTTTCACCAAATATGTATCTGACTTCAACTTCTCTTGAGCAGTGGATAGAAATGATTAATAAACAACCGATACTATAAGGAAAAGAAATTAATTAAAAAAGTGTGTTAGTATTTGAAACAAAAGCAGATTTAAAAACTTTATTAAACGGCGTAACTAATTATAGAGTTGATGAAGAAAACAATGTATTTTTTAAAGATAAGCTTGTAGGCTTGATCTTTGTAAAACATGATTTATACAGATTTTTGGAGAAAAATGGGGTAAAATGGCAGGATTATCTGTCAAAAAAATTACTTCCTGATGATTCAATTTATGTGATTTTAAATAATACATTTTTTGTTATTGAATGCAAATACCAACAAGTAGGTGGTTCTGTTGATGAAAAACTACAAACCTGCGATTTCAAAAAGAAACAATATAAGAGATTATTAGCCTCTTTGAATTTTGAAGTTGAATATATTTATATACTGAATGATTGGTTTAAAAATCCTGAAACCAGAATAGATATGTATAAAATGTTTGAACAAATAGGCAAACATAAAGTACGGGTGAAATTACCTAAAAAAAATATAAAACCGGTAGAATTTAACTTATCTGACATATCTGAGTTCAATGATGAATACGTACATGGTGCATTAGGTTATAAACTTATAGAAAAAATTTGTATGCAAAACTATAATGGCTTATCAAGAACAGTACAAGACTTTAACCGAGGGGGACAACCTCAAATTATTATGGATGTTTTATATAAAACTGGAGCGAAGCAGGGATGCTATAGTGATTTGGGTAAAAATGGTCTACATATGTTTGTTGAACGTTCAAAAGGCAATACTGTATTAATTCCGAGAGCAGAGTATCAGGAAACAAGTCAAAATAGAAATATTGGTTTATGGGGTGGGCATTGTTATTCTTCGCAAAATG
>CALUQQ010000119.1 GCA_944322955.1 Candidatus Gastranaerophilales bacterium | reverse complement strand
AAATCGGTGCTTATATTCATAAGAAAAACGCCGAAAAAGAACAAGCCCAAGAAACAAATAAAGCAGCATAAATTTTCTGCATCTTAATATAAAAAAGAACTCCAATTTTGGGGTTCTTTTACCTGACGCCAAGCATGGTAAATGTCGGCATATTAATAATTTTGGAATTTGAACTTTCGTTATAAAAAGAAACATTGCCGGAGCAAACTGGAATTTGAACTTCTTCACAAGCATTTTTTATTGAAGAAATTGTTTTTCTGAATTCATACATTGCGGGCGGAATTTCAGGATTTGTAAAATTCAGACAATTTGTAATTCCAAGCGGCCTTATGCTGTTTGATTTAAAAAATTTTGCGGCATTAACAATTGCTGAATAGGTATTTTTAACTGTTGCAGAAAACGTATAAATTCCAAGCTCACAATTTTCTTCCCAAATTCTTAAGATATTAAATTGGGGATTTTCATCAGGCTGCAACTCAGTTCTGTTGCCGACCGTATGATCATATCGTTCAAAAATTGCTTTGTTATTGATTGAAATAATATCAGATACAGGTAAATTGCAAGTAGTGAAATCCAAAGGCACATCGGGTGGAGTTACGAGGATATCAACAGGAATATCAGCAAGAATTTTATTACCGCGTCTTACGATATAATTTTTTTTATCAATTACCGTTCCTATGACTGAATATTCAAGCTCATATTTTTTAAGGATTTCAGAAATCACGGGAATTGAATTTTCTTGAACAGCAAAAAGCATTCTTTCTTGCGTTTCGGAAAGCATTATTTCAAAATCCTTAATTGAATTATCGCCCGTATGAATTTTATCAAGATCAATATCAACGCCGGTATTGCTTTTGAAAGCAACCTCTGATGTAGATGATAAAATTCCGGCTGCTCCGCAATCCTGACATGAGGCAACGAGCTTTAGGCTAAATATTTCAAGACATGCTTCAATAAGCTTTTTTTTCATAAAAGGGTTTGCAATTTGAATTGATAATTTATCTTCTTTTTTTTCATCACTTAACTTTTTGGAGGCAAAACTTGCACCCCCCATACCGTCTTTCATAGTTGCGGAACCAACAAGCATAAGTTTTAAACCGGCACGGGCTTTATTTGATGTTAAAATATCGTCATATTTTGCCATCCCGATACAGGTGACATTTACCAAAGGGTTTTCGGTAAATGCTTTGTTATACAATACTTCCGTTGAAACTGTCGGAACGCCGATTGAATTCCCGTAATTTGAAATCCCATTAATAACGCCTTCCATAATTCTTTTATCATCGCCGAATTTTAAAGAATTACAAAGCGCAATAGGCCGTGCATTCATTGCAAGCACATCTCTTACAATTCCGCCGATTCCAGTTGCAGCACCGTTAAAAGGTTCAACAGCACAAGGATGGTTATGCGATTCCATTTTAAAAAGTATTGCATGGCTACCGATTTTTACACCGCCCGCATTTTCATTATAATAAATTGCCTTTTTACGTGGGAGTTCTTTTAAAAACCTTCTGGAATGCAAATATCCGCAATGCTCTGAATATGTTGCACTGAAAAGATGCAATTCAAATTCATTTGGAACTCTGTTTAATTTTTCGGTAATATATTGTTTATATTTCATTTTTAATAAATTCAAAAACCTTTCTGCCGTCAGTCAGCCCCAATTCTTTAAACACTGCCCGCTCAGGGTGAGGCATCATGCCTATTATTTTATTTTTTCTATCATAAATTCCGGCTATATTATCATCAGAACCGTTTACATTTATTTTGTAACGCATAATCACATCTTCACCGTTTTTGCCGGTATAATTTCCTTGATGATGAGCTATTGGAAGCCGTATAATTCTATTTTGAAATACTAAATCCGTAACTTTAGAGATAAAATGAAGATTTTCATTATAAGTTAAAGCTCCTGACAACAGCCCCGCTTCTGTCAATATTTGAAATCCGTTACAAATTCCTACAATTAATGTTTTACCGACAGGAAGAGATTTTACGGCAGGTGTAAGTTTAGCAATTCTCCCCGATGATATATGATCACCGAATGAAAATCCTCCGGGCAAAAATATTACATCATAATGCTTTTCGATTTTGTCGTTTTGCCAGATAAATTCCGTATTCCAGCCTAAAAAATCTAACGCCTGTTTTGTATCCCGTTCACAATTTGTTCCTAAAAATGTTATTATTCCGGCTTTTACCATAGTATTTCGTATTCTTCTATTACGCTGTTTGAAAGAATTTCATCGGCAATTGTTTTTATAATGTGTTCGGCTTCTTTTTTATCTTTCGCTTCAAATTTGATTGAGTAGCGGCTTCCTACCCTGCATTTAAGATTTTTTACAGAGATAAGATTATGAACAGCTTGCTCAAGCGTTTGAGCTTTTATATCTTTTATCGTGTCTTTAAGTTTTACATTTACAACAGCTTCAAATTCATTCATAAATAAATTTTAGCACGAAAATCAACAATTATAATTGCCACAAATACATTTTTATAGTATATTTATTTTGGATAGGAAGAGTATGTTAGATTTCGACACAATTGCAAAAAAATGTAATTTGTTTGCTGAAACTGACTCTGAGGCAGTCAATAACAACATTGCCGCGCTGGATGAAGAATATTCAAAAGAAGATTTGGTAGAAATTTATAACTACATATTATCAGTTTCCAAAAATCCGGATATTTTGTCTAATGTTATAAAATTGTCCGACAGATTCAAATTTAAATCAACACTTAATGTGTTGATTGATTTGTTATTAATGAAAACAAAGACAGGAAACACCTCATTAGACGAAAAATACGTTAATTTGCGCGCATTATGCGCAAAAGCAATATCCAATTACAAAGATACATCCGCCGTGACTCCGCTTTTGTATTGCTTGAACAATAAAGATGAACATTACAGAATAAGGCTGGCATGCGCTGATGCTTTAGGCAAAATCGGAGACAAATATGCTGTCGCACCATTGATTGACGTAGTAAAAGATGAAGACGAAAAATCAGTATATTTAAGAGAATCTGCAGCCTCAGCGCTCGGACTGCTGGGTGATATGCGGGCAATAGATCCTCTTGTGAGCATTTTAGAAGCCAAACAGGGTTTGATGAATAAATTCACATTTTTAAAAGAAAGAGCAATTGAGGCTCTGACAAAACTCCGTTTGGACGGTAATGAAAGAGTTTTTCATGCGCTAAAAGCATCATTAGATGATGAATCTGCTCAGGTTAGAATTAATGCAATTGAAGCTTTAATGGAAAGCGCTCATCCAAAAGCTGTTGAGACAATCAAAACCTGCCTTGAGGATAAGAATGAAGAAGTCCGAAAAAATGCCTTAATTGCCCTGTATAACCTTCAAGGACGCGAAATTCTGGATGAAATTATAAGTCTTCCCTCATATATTGAAAGCCTTAAACAAGAGGCAAAATACATGATCGAGGAATACGAAAATGACTAAAGCAATTATACTCTTGTCCGGTGGTCTGGATTCCGTTGTGAGTCTTGCGTTATGTAAAGAAAAATACAATGTAACTTTTGCTTTGACTTTTGATTACGGACAAAAATCAGCTGAACAGGAAATCCAAAGCTGTAAAAAAATTTGCGAATATTATAAAATACAGCATAAAATCATAAAGCTTGATTGGTTAAAGGCTATTACTCATAATGCTTTGGTAGATGGTGAGGACATTCCCTCTGGAATTCAAAAAACTTCGAATTCCGTATGGGTGCCGAATCGTAACGGTTTATTTTTAAATATTGCCGGATGTTTTGCTGACAGTGAAGATTTTGACTATATTCTAATCGGAGCAAACAAAGAAGAAAGTAAAACCTTCCCTGATAATACACAAAAGTTTATTGACAAAATTAACGCAGAATTTGAATATTCGACAAAAAAACAGCCTAAAATCATTCCTCCCTTGATAAATTTTGATAAAAATGATATAGTTAAACAAGCAATTGAACATTCTGTGCCGTTAGAGTTAATATGGAGCTGCTATGACGGGAAAAATAATCACTGCGGCAAATGCGAATCTTGTACAAGATTAAAAAATGCACTTATTGCTAATAACGACACAAAATATTTAAAAATACTTTTTGAAAGTTATGAAAACATTACTTATTGATAAAGAAATTAAATACGAAGGCCGGCAGCTTTCTCCTCACTGGATTTATAAAAATTTTAAAATTCAGGGTGACGCCATTGTCGCATTTACTGGCGAATGTGAAGTAAAAATTGATGAAATGGTTGATATTGAGGATGTTATAAACAATGAACCAATTTACAGCCAAAATATGCTCAGTTTTATTACGGAACAGTTTAATGTAAATCTTATTGAAGGTGTTTTCAGACAAAGACTTTTGATTTGTATTATAAAAGAAGCGCTTGAAAGACGCGGTGTTAAAGTTGACCGCTTCGGGGACGATTTGTACGTAAACTGCAAAAAACTTACCGTTTCAATAGCGACAAAATCTTTAACCTCAATACTTATTCATACAGGAATAAATATTAATCCTCAAGGCGCCCCAGTTAAGGCTGCAGGCCTTGAAACCGATTTAGGCATTACTGATACAAACGAGTTTGCAAAAGAAATCATGCAAAGATATTCTGAGGAAATTGATGATATAATATTGGCATCAACCAAAGTTAGAGGAGTGTAATTATGATTTACGAAGATGAAGAAAAATTTGAAAAACCTTCTCATGTAAGTTACAAAGAATATAAACAAAAATTAGAATCAAAACCTAATGAAAGCCTAATAATATTTGTTTCAGCATTTTTTGTAATGCTTTTGATATTTTTAGGAACTGCAAAACAATTGTCACCGGATGTAGATGTTTCAATCGGTGACAATTCCGATACAGAATACGAAGAAATCGCGAGGGGCAATGTTGATGACAGGCTGCGTCTTATTCAGATGGAAGACAATTCATATGATGACACTTTTAATGATGAACTGGAAGAAAAAGTAATTCTTCCGGAACATACACATAAAACTTTTGAAGAAAAAAACACAGTGGAAGAACCGATTGTTTTAGAACAACCCACAAATTCAGAACATAAAGCCGAAAATGCCTCATCCGTAACAGAACAACCCGCAAGTCCTGCAGTTACGCCGCAGCCGGCAGTTGTTAATGCAAAAGTTATTGTAGGATATTATGCTACAGCAGAACAGGCAGAAGTTGCAAAGGGTATTATTCAGGAAGCAGGACTTAACATTCAGCCGTTCATTAAAAATATTGGCTCTGCCTACACGCTTCAAGTAGGCTCGTTTTCTTCCCGCGAAAAAGCACAGAGTGTTGCAAATGACCTTTTAAAAAACAACTTTCCAGCAAGGGTTATTGTTGAATAGTTTGCGGTAATAGCCCAAAAAATATCTTCGCCAAATTTGATATAGCAGAATATATTCGACAACACACCCGCATATTGTCTGAAAAAATTTTTGACTGCGTATTATTAGCTTATAGTTATGGAAGCCGGATTTTTTAAGCTAATGATTAAATCCAATCACAGCTGTCGCCTTTACACAAAATACCTTCAAGATCAGACATAGTTTCTTTTCTTGTCATCTCAAAGGTAACAGGAGTAATTGAAATCTTATTATTTCTAACAGCTGCAATATCTGTATTTGCGGTTGAAGGCTCACTTATAAGCTCACCTGCCATCCAATAATATACTTTCCCTCTGGGGTCAATTCTTTTTTCGTAATTATCGGTAAACATTTTCCGCCCGAGTTCGGTTATTGCAACGCCCAAAATGTCATCATCGTCAATAGACGGAACATTTACATTCAAAAGCATTTTAGGCGGGAACTTAAAATCTTTTAATTTTTTCAAAAGTGAAACTACGAATTTGGCAGTATATTTAAAATCTTCATAATCAGCATGCATACTTGCCAAAGACACGGCAATACTCGGAACACCAAGCATTGCACCTTCCATTGCACAGCTTACCGTACCGGAATATAAAATATCCGAGCCTAAATTCGGCCCATGATTTATACCAGAAATTACAAAATCCGGCTGTTCTTCGGGCGCCAAAATGGCATTAATACCGAGTTTTACACAATCGCCCGGTGTGCCGTTCGTAACCCATGTACGTTTTGCACCAGATTTGGTTTCTTCAAGTTCTTCTACCCTTAAAGGAGTATGCAAAGTCAAAGAATGACCTGCTGCACTTCTTTCTCTGTCCGGCGCCACGACATATACATTATGGTATTTAGCAAGCTCTTCCGTTAATGCTCTGATTCCATTAGCTGCTATTCCGTCATCATTTGAAATTAATATGTTCATATAATTCTCCTCTTTAATTTTTATACTATCAGTTTTTTGCCCAAAAACAAATATATTTCAGCTGATTTATTAATTTTTGTAACAAAGAATAGATTATATGACAAAAATATAGCAATAATATATACTAAATTTTTTTTATATATATGTAAACACGAGGTACGCTTAAAATTGAGGAATCACAAGAAATTTTAAGCACACACACTACACTTCACACTATTTACGAGGAATGATGAAAGTTATTCCAAAGGGTCTTAAATTTAAGACTCTTTTTTTTATTCTCAAATGAAATTATAAATGTAGTGAAGCTTTAACCTGAAAAATTGTTATTTCCGCCTTTTTATTTATCTGTAAACTATATTATGATACATTTTATGATTTTGTGCAATAAACTATGTCCCATTTTAATCCAAATAATGTTTCATAAATATAAACTCCGAAATATAGTCTAAAGCTTTGGAAATCAGGGGTTAAATGTCCAGATACCGCGTCATATAAATATATATAAAGAGGAGGAAAATTATGAATAACGCGCCGATAAAAATATTATTAGTAGAGGATCATAAATTAATGCGTGTAGGATTAAAGTCGCTTTTTGAAGAATTAGACGACATTGAGATAATATCCGAGGCCCAATCCGGCAAAGAAGCCGTTGAAAAATATAAAATTACTCATCCCGATATAACTTTAATGGACATAGGCCTTCCGGATATTTCAGGAATAGAAGCAGCCAAAAGAATAATTGAACACAACAGTCTTGCAAAAGTAATTATGCTCACATCCCACATAAGTGAACAAGAAGTTTTAGATTCACTGCATGCCGGTGCATGCGCCTATGTAATGAAAGATATAAACATAGAAATTTTAAAAATGATAATAAAGACAGTCAAAGAAGGTGCGATGTGGCTTGATCCGCAGGTAGTTCCGATTTTACGGGACAAAAACTGCGGAGTAGTACCCCCAAGACAAATGTCACGCGCAATGTTTAAAGAACAACACGCAAATCTTACCCAGCGTGAATACGAGGTCTTAAAGCTCGTTGTCGACGGCAAATCAAATAACGAAATAGCACAAGAATTAACTATATCCGAACACACCGCAAAAGCTCATGTGTGTAATATTATTCAAAAACTTGTTGTCGATGACCGGACACAGGCAGCAGTAAAAGCGCTTAAAGAAGGACTTGTTTAGACTTGTGTCCTTAATATATTTTTCGTATTATTTAAGTGATGAAAAACAGGCGTATAAAAATTTTAGACTGTACTTTGCGCGACGGCGGGTATGTAAATAATTGGAATTTCGGCTTTGATAATATAAAAAAAATTGTCACAGGACTTCAAAATGCCTGCATTGATTACATTGAAACAGGATTTCTGATCGATAAAAAAAACACCAAAAATCAATCATTATTCAACAATATTGATGAAATTAACGCTATTTTGCCTAAAAATTGCGATAAAAATCAATTTTTTGTAATGATCTCATACGGAAAATTCGACGTAAACAGCCTGCCGAAATATTCTGATAATTTAATTTCAGGTATCAGATTTATATTCAAAAAACAAGACCTGAAGGATGCCTTAAAATTATGCCGGCTGATAAAAAACAAAGGTTACAAACTTTTTATCAATCCAACATTTATTAATCAATACAAAAAAGAAGAACTCATTAAATTAATCCGCCAAATCAATCAAATACATCCCGCAGGATTTACGATAGTGGACTCCACAGGAGGGCTTAATGAAAAAAATACAACAGACATTTTCAAAATCACAGACAAATTTTTAGACAAAGATATTTGTATCGGTTTTCATACACATAACAATTTAAATTTATCATTAGAAAATGCAAAAAACTTAATAACTCTTGATACTGAAAGAGAAATTGTCCTGGATTGCAGTATTTCAGGTATAGGACGTGGCTCCGGCAACCTCACGACACAAGAAATTATCCCATACATCATTAATGATTATGATATTAAAAAAATACAACAGATTGCAGACACAATTATAACCCCTGTCCGGAGCAAAAATTTCTGGGGGTATTCAGTTGAAAATTATTATTCCGCAAAAAACTTCTGTCACCCGTATTATGCACGCTATCTTGCAGACAAAAAATTTATACAGCCGAATACCGTAAATGAAATAATGAAAAATATTCCGGAAGAAAAGAAAAATATCTATGACAAAAACTTGATAGAGAATTTGTACAATACCACTTTACAACCTAAAATAAAATTATAATTTATATAGCAAAAAAATTTTTGTTCAGGTTTAAAACAAATATGCAAATCCAGAATAACAATTTTAATCAACCGTCGTTTCAGGCAAGATTTCTAAAAAGTGAATCTCTTAAACTGATTACAAAATATGCAGCAGAAAAAGGAAAACTTGAAAAACTTGCAAACGCAGCCGGGAATATAGACTCTGAATATCGCAAGACATATTTAAGAGTAGATTTGTATGAAAAAGACGGCAAGCCCTGCATAAGTTTTTCACGGTTTCTTCCCAAAAAGAATGTCAAAAAAGTTAAATCTACAGATGATTTGATTTTAACACACATTCAAGAATACCAAAGTAAAAAAAATTGTAATCCTTTAAAATTTGCTCTGCATAAAATCATTCGACTTGGTTATGATGTTCCTAACTACAAACTTTTTAAAGAAGTTGTAGTCAAACGACATCACAAGATTAAATAATTACAGGTATAATTATGAAAATACGAAATTACGGCTACAATCAACCCACATTTGAGGCAAAATTTCTCAACAGCCAATCACTAAAAATGATAGCCGACTACGCTGTTGAAAAAGGTAAATTTCAGAAACTTAATACAGCCAGAAAAAACATCGACAAGTCACGTTTTTCGACATTATTAAGAGTTGATATTTTCAAAGAGGAAAATAAATGCGGCGTAACATTTACAAGGTATACGCCCAAAGACAATATAATTGTCCCTGAATTTATGGACGATTACATAATAACAAAAATTAAAACTTACGAAACAACAAAAACATCCAATCCACTGAAATTCGGATTGGAAAAAATAATCAAACTCGGCAATAACGCACCCCATAACAACATGTTTAAAGAAGTTGTAATAAAAGGCCGCCGCAAGGTGATATAATATATTATTAATTAGAGCAATCCTGTTTATTGGGCAAGTATGCCCAACCTACAATTAAAACCATCCGAGCAAAATGGACATTAAAATACAAACAATTCGGACATAAAAACACAGCAAGACCAGACAGTAACAAGAGCCTAAAACAAGTTTCCGAGACCATTTTAAGATTTGACTTTCATATAAACTGGACAAAAACTACACAAAACTACATAAAAATTAACAAAAATAAAAGAACCTTACGGTTCTTAACAAAATTTTACAAAAATTTACGCGCGGAGGGATTCGAACCCCCGACCTTTGGTTCGTAGCCAAACGCTCTATCCAACTGAGCTACGCACGCTTTTGGGTCAATAAAATTTTATCCCAAAAAAAATTTTTTTTCAAGTTTTCTTACAAAAAATAAAAACGGGAAATATTATGAATATATTACAAATTCGGTATGTTATGCTTGATAGAAAAGGAGTAAAAATTATGTTTAAATTAACAGAACGAGAAATGGAAATTTTGGAATTAATGACAAAAGGGCTTAACAATACCGAAATCGGAAAATCTTTAAATATCAGCAAGCACACTGCAAAATCACATGTTTGTGCAATCATCAAAAAACTCAAATCAACGAGCCGCAGTCAGGCTTCATACTGGGCAGGCAAATACAATTTATTCTAAAATATTGTTACAATTTGATTGTAACGAAAAATACGGCTATAATAATATTTGATTTAATATGAAAAAATTTTTTATACTTGTAATATCACTTTTTATAACATTATTTGGCCGGAATGCATTTGCCGAAGAAGTATTCAAAATAACAGCGGCGAATTTTGACACATCCAATTCAATGATAGTATTGAACATTCCGGATGATTCAACAAATCCTGTTGTTGATGAATTAAAAGTAATCCGGATGGAAAACCCGTCAAGAGCCTATTTTGATATACCGGAATCAATATTGACAATTCCCAAACAAAATTGGAAATTTAACACCAAAGGAATAACCGAAGTTAAAATAAACCAGTTTTCAACAAACCCTAATGTTGTACGAGTAGTTATATATTACGATGATGATTTTAACCCTGCCAATCTAAAATTTTTAAGGATTAAAAACAATATAATAATAAAATTAAAAGATACAAACTGGCAGGATGATTATTTTCACAGGACATACAGGGATGAACATTCTTCCTCAAGCGATTTTTATGAATATCTAACCGTAGAAGTGCCGCAAGACGTTCCCAAAGATTCGATAGCAACCCAAATCCAACAAGCATTCAATACGACCGTCCAACAAATCCCGAAAATGGACAGTCCGAATATGGTTAAAAAAGATTTAAAATTAAATACTAAATATTACATAAGCCAGATAACTCCGCGCCCTAACGGTGTACTTTTAAGCGGTTTTGGTTCAGTAACCATTGAAAAACCGATGGTTTTACAAAATCCACTCCGAATTGTATACGATATTCCAAATACCCTTGTTAACCGCGATATAAGAAATTCCGAATACCAAATTAATGAAACGGATTCTGTTAAAATCGGCCAGTTTGAAGTAAATAAGGCACGTATTGTTATTACCACACCCGATGTAACAAAATATATTCCTGTTTATTCAACGGATAATCAATCGCTTTTAATCGCCAATCTGGATAAACTTGACCACAAATCTTTATTCGGGAACACATGCGATATAATATCTTACAACACTGAAAAAACAAATTTCCAAACAAGCTCAATGATTTTGTCTTTTAATCATCCTGCAGTTCACGGGATTGACAGGACAAATCAAAGGCTTATCTTATACTTATATAATGTCGCCAGATACAATGAAGATACATTCAATGAAACCTTCAAAAACACATTTTTTGCAAACAGCAGCATACAGCTTTTGCCGGGTGTGGGTATGAAACTAACTATTCCGACCGAACCGGATACTTTTGTAAACACATATCTTGGTGCTGACAGCAAAACTTTAAAAATCGAAATTATCACTCCCAAAAAGACAAAACCTCCGTTTATCTCGCAAAATCCGGGCAGCAAAAAAATAGTAATAGATCCCGGACACGGCGGCTCTGATGTCGGTGCAATACGCGGAGATGTGACCGAAAAAGAAATAACTCTTGATGTATCCAAACGAGTTAGCAATATATTAGAGAAAAAAGGCTACATAGTTGAAATGACACGTGATACAGACCAAACCGTATCACTGCAGGATAGAGTTGCATTCAGCGAAGACAAACATCCTGATATATTTATAAGTATTCATGTTAATTCCAGTGAAAAGCCTGAAATTACCGGTATAGAAACCCATTACTACCGGCAAGAAAGCATGTCTTTAGCTCAAACTGTCCACGCAGCACTTGCAAGCAACATAAAAAGCAAAAATCGCGGATTGTTTAAATCAAAATTTTATGTTATAAATCATACAACATCACCTGCAATATTAGTCGAAATAGGATTTATGTCCAATGCAGATGAGAGGAAAGAGCTTATGAGCGACAAACGCAGACAGGCTACGGCAAAAGCAATAGCTGAAGGAGTTGAGAACTATTTCAAAGAAAACAAATAACAATCCAATAGCTTTTTTTGATTCCGGAGTCGGCGGATTGACGGTTTACGCCAAATTAAAAGCGCTATTGCCGGAGGAAAATTATATTTATTTCGGTGACACGAAACACATGCCATACGGTGAAAAAACAAAGGAAGAATTGCTTGAATATGCGGACAAAATTTTTGATTTTTTCATTCAAAAGCGTGCAAAAGCCGTTGTTATGGCATGCAACACCACATCCTCCGTTATTTATGACACATTAAAAGACAAATATAATTTAAAAATTTATCCCGTAATACAGTCTGTCTGCGGGATAATAGCTCAACTGCCCATAAAAAAAGCAGGTGTATTCGCGACCCATGCAACCGTGAATTCAAATGCATATAAGCGCGAAATTCAAAAACACACACCTAATATTGAAGTTATTCAAATATCTTGTCCAGAATGGGTCAAAATAGTGGAAGAAAACAGAATTAACCGGCCGCAAAGTACCATTCAGGTAAAAGAAAAACTTGACGAAATGTTTGAATTTAATCCTGAAAAAATAATATTAGGCTGTACGCACTACCCTTATTTGATGAATATTCTGACAAAATTTGCCCCTAAAGATATGTTTATTGACCCGTCAATTTATTTTGCGGAATTTATTAAAAATGATTTAAAAGAAAATAACTTAACCGAAAAATCTGCCGGGTCAGAAGAAATTTATGTAAGCTCAAATCCGGAAGCTTTCAAAAATGCAGCCGGTATTTTTTACAAAATAAAAAACACTCCCCTTTTAAAGACTTTTGACTAATTCAAGACACTCGGCATAGGTTTCAACCACCGTAATTTTATCAGATTTATGCAAGTTATCATTTACAACATTTAACACAGTTGCATTTTCTTTAATGGCAAATACCTGTATACCACGTTTTATAGCCTCAAAAACAGGGACAGCCCCCAGACAATTATAAGGCATTACAAGATAATCCAGTTGAGAAATTTTAATATCCCCTCCGATTAAGGGAGCATTTGAGAGTCCAAGCAAAATACACGGCAAAAAAGTCGGCGTAATGTATTCTGAGGCAGCTTTCGGATTAACAATTTCAGAAGATACAGCATAATCTTGGAACGCAGGCGAATGCGCACAGGGAACTTTTAATTCTTTAGATATATAATGCGATAAAATAGCCTCAACACCGCCCACAGGATCTGCTCCTGAACCGTTTACATAATCCGGGTTATCTTCTTCCGGATCTGCGAACATACAAACAAGCGCAATAGCTGCTGCGCCTTGAGCTAAAAGTTTTTGTGAAGCAAATTTAAGTGTTTCAATATTTTTAACTTTTCCGACAGATGTGCCGAAATCTGTCATGAAAAATTCCACACCAACATCTTTACCTGTAATTTCATAACCTATTATGTCAACCCCGTAAACGGTTTTTACGGCATTCATTGTATTTATATGTATATTCAAAACATCTTCAGGGATACTTTTATCAAAAACAATACCGATTTTATTGTTTTTTGAAGGCATTAAATTAATTTCATCTTTAAAAAAGCTGTTTAAGGTATATCCTTCGACATAAAACATATTCTCAGTAATCCCGGAAAAAACGCCTGCATTCACGACATTCGGATTAACAATTAGTTTTGAAACATCAGTGAACCTTCTTGCCCAAACGCTTGCATCTCCGGCATAACCGCCTATTGACGCTCCTACACCAGTAGGCACGATAAAGGCTCCTAATTTTTCACCTGTTTTCAGCATGTTTTTATTTTACTACAAACTAAAACCAAGGATAATCGTCCGGAATTTTCCAGTTATTTGATTGGATAAGCTTTGCACAATATGCTCTGTCATAAGTAGTATCTTCATTATAACAGCCATAATTCTGATGATATTTCAAAGAATCAATGGTACCATCCCAAAGATCGTCATAAGCCTGCATACTTGTAGTTTTTCCGGGAGTAAATCTAAAAGAAAAATTTGTAACTCCGCCGCCGGTTCTGTCGCGGTCAGTAATACTGTTATCATTGTATTCAATTGTTTGAAAATCTTTTGCTTCAGGATAAAAAGTCCAGCTCATGCGACCTACAAGCACCATACTGCCGTCTGCGAAATACACACGGGTTGTACCGTCACGATCATGGTCATCTTTTTCAACTCTTACGTTTTTAATATATGGTGACAAATATTTATTAAACCATTCATAGGAAGTACTTTTTACACCGGTGACATTTTCATCAGGAGCAACCTGTTCTTCACCGTCATGTTCCCACATTAAATAAATAGAATCCCAAGTTGATACAGGCCCGTTTTCAATCTCGGATAATTTTATTGCCTGATTCATTGTGCTATAAAACTTGCTTAATCTTGATTCAACGGTTTTCTTTTTATACGAAGCTATCAAAGTCGGAATAGTCAGGGCTGCCACAATGCCGATTATGCCGAGTGTTATCAAAACCTCAGCTAAAGTAAACGCAGCACGTTTTGCGTGAGTCAAATGAGTGAGGTGAGTAAAATGAGGCTCGCAATTTCTGTGAACTTCTCTCAAGTTTTTATTATTAATCATCTCTTTATTTAAACTATAATTCCTCATACTAGAATTATAGTTTAATTTTATTTGTTTGTCAAACTGATTAATTTTATCAGACGAACCCCCGAAACCCGCACTACAAGCGCTTAATAGGGTCGCCCCCCCCCGAGATTTACAGACTTGTTGTTTTCCATATTTTTTCTCCTTTTTTATTCATTTTTTATTAAATTTTAGCATTTTTTAGCATTTTTTGCAAGAAAAAAAAAACGGACATAAAATCCGTTTTTTTTTATATACTCTTTTATTATTTTTTATTATTGACCTGCGCCGCCATATGAAAAATCGTTTTTGATATTTGACTGTAATAGTTTTGTCCAGGTATTTTCAAACGATGTAATCTCGTTCAATTGAGTTTCAAGATTATTCTTTTCTAATTCAAGCTCAGATTCCCAAGCTTCCAGACTTGATAACTCAAATTCATGATCATTTTCATATTCCGCGACAATCACTTGATATTCATCCGTACCGTAACCGTAATCGGGATCGTAATACAAATCCTGAAGTTTTTCGTTATATTGCTGCTGAATATCAGCATTTTTTCTGGATGCGGAAACCATATCAAACATTACATTTGATAATTGCTCATTAATTGTTGTTTTCTGTTTTGTGTACATCAACAATGTTTCATGAATATTTGAAATTGCCATCGCTCTGTCCTCTTTTTTATATCTCTTCTTACATATATAAAAACATTCCAAAACACCATATTTCAGCAACTATTTATTTTGTTACATTTGTTAATATTTCAAAATCCACCACCGGCATGATAAAATTTAAAGATTTATGATATAATAAAAATATATCAGGAGAAAATTATGGATCAGGAAACTTATTTTAAAATTATGGGCTATGTTCCGACAGTAATAGAAGCATCCTCCAGAGGAGAAAGATCATTTGATATTTTTTCAAGACTGTTAAGAGAACGTATTATTTTTCTGGGTACAGAAATTGACGATGAAGTAGCGAATTCAATTGTTGCGCAACTATTATTGCTTGACAGCGAGAACCCTGAAAAAGACATAATGCTGTATATAAATAGTCCGGGAGGCGTGATAACAGCAGGTATGGCAATTTATGACACAATGCAGTTAATAAAAGCGGATGTATCAACAATTTGCTTAGGTGACGCAGCGTCAATGGGTGCATTTTTATTATGTTCCGGAGCCAAAGGAAAGAGAATGGCCCTGCCAAATTCAAGAGTTATGATTCACCAGCCTTTAGGCGGTGCAAAAGGTCAGGCAACCGACATTGAAATTGAAGCCAAAGAAATTTTGAGAATGAAAGATATGCTTATAAGCATTATGGCAGAAAATTCCGGACAGCCTTATGAAAAAGTTAAGGAGGACTGTGAACGCGATCACTTCTTAACAGCACAAGAAGCTCTTGAATACGGACTTATTGATAAAATTATTACAAAAACAGAAAAATAAATTTGTAACATAACTTAACAAAACTCTTAAAAACATGCAATAACTTGATATTGCATGTTTTTATATATTTGTAAAGGTTAAAAAAGGTTAGGTAGGAGTTACGACGATGGTTTTAATGTTTATCGCCAGAAAACATGATTTGATCCATCAGCAGTATGAATGGCAAAATAAACTGCAGGACATCACAAGAAGGTTAAGTGATATGCAGCAATATGCGGCAAATATTGCGGATGGTTCAGTATCAATGTTTGATATGATGAATACTCCTGGTTCAATGTTTGGTCGTGCAATGATGTACATGAGTTATTCACATAACATGGCAGTTCAAAACGCACAGATGAAATTTATGGGAATGCAGCCGATGATTGCACAACAAATGGCGCAAATGGATCCTAATTCACAGATGATGTATAATCAATGGGTTCAACAGAGCTTGTATAAACAAGAGCGTGATCGTATGGCAAAAATTGAAGCAAAAGTGTTAAATCAACAAGAAAAAGAAATGATGCAGGAAAAAGTAAAAATTGAAGCTCAGTTAAAAATGATTGAACAGGAACTTGAAAGTGTAAAACAGGCAGAGGATTCCGGCATACAAGCTCTCAAGCCAAGATATACAGCCAATAGCTAAATTTATCCTTAAAACTAACCTTTTTGGGACCCGACAGCGGGTCCTTTTTACATGAACAATACTTTATCGACTTTCACATCAAATTCATCATGAGGAAGTTTAGCGATAAATAATTCTTTAGGGACAACAACAATTTTAAATGCATTCTTGCATAAAGGTAAAAATCTGTCATAAAATCCTCCGCCATAACCTAAGCGATAACCGTTTTTGTCAGCCATAAGCGCCGGCACAATAATAATATCCAACAATTCGGGTTCTATAGGCTCGGAACACGGTTCCATAATGTTAAATTTTGATTTTTCAAGCTTTTCAGACAAAGGACAAACAAAAATTTTGTCGTTATGAACTTTAGGCAGATAAAAATTCTTATTATCATGAAACAAATCCCTTAGATCAATTTCGCATTCCGCCGGGTAAAAAAGCATGACATGCTTTGCACGGATATAGTATTCATCTTCACGGATTTTCTCACAAAGACTTTGACTTAAAGACGATATATCCAGCGTTTTTCTTAATTCTTTTGCATATAATCTGTAGTCGGTTTTGTTCTTCATTTTTTTAATATATAATAAATAAAAAGTATTGTCTTCCCCCTTGAGGGAGTACCGAAATTTTTGATTTAGAGGAGGGCTCAATGGAAAATTGCGAAAACAAATTAATAAATCCAAACTGGGCGCAGCACGGTTATATACAGGTGTACACAGGTGACGGCAAAGGCAAAACCACAGCATCACTGGGGCTTGCAATGAGAGCTCTCGGCAGATGCTGGAAAGTTTTAATAATTATGTTTACAAAAGGCGGCGATGATTACGGTGAACTTAATTCGTTTATGAATTTGTCGCCGGCGATTAAAGATAATTTAAAAATTATTCAGGCCGGCTTGGACAGAATTGTTTATAAAAATAACGAAACCGAAGATGACGTCAGAGAAATTAAAAAAGGCTGGGAACTTGCTAAAAAAGCCATCAAAAACGATGAATACCAGCTCATAATCCTTGATGAAGCCAATATCGCAATAGATA
>CALUQQ010000118.1 GCA_944322955.1 Candidatus Gastranaerophilales bacterium | reverse complement strand
AAAACTTTTTTAACAGAGTGGAAAAAATTGATATCTCAAAATATCTTCAAAGAGGCAAAAATACGATAGTATTTTATTATCCGCAGGATGAAGATAAAAGTAAAGGGTTAAGAATATACGCGGAGTTAACGGCAAAAGATGACGAATTATTCTGATGATAAAACAACAAGTGTATTGAAAGCGGCATGGCTTATTGCTGTGGTTACTGTTTTCAGCAAACTTATAGGCTTTATCAGAGATGGTGTAATCGCGAATTATTACGGCACTTCCATGGTATCTGATGCTTATTTTTACGCATATCAAATTCCCGCTCTGGCAATAATTTTATTGGGCGGGGTAGGAGGACCTTTCCACAGCGCAACAGTCGCAATATTTTCAAAACTTATACCGAATTTGCGCGAAAAACCTCAGGAAGAAGTCAAAAAGTTGTTTTCAACTTTTATGACAACAACGATAATTTTCTTCGCGATTCTGGCTTTATTATGTTATTTCTTTGCAACACCGATTATGAATTTGATAGTGTCTGGCGGAAGCCCCGAACTTGTTCAGCTTGCGGCGGAACATTTAAGAATTATGTCGCCTGTATTGATTATCGGCGGAATTGTCGGTATTTATTACGGAATTCTTGTAACTTACCGGTATTTTATGCTGCCGAATTTGTCGCCTATTGTTATGAGTCTGGTTATTATTGTTATGGTAATGACAACAAACAACGACAATGCGGGCGTAATCTTAGCATGGGCAACCACAATCGGTGCGGTTTTACAGCTGATTTTACAATATCCGAAAATCAGACAGCTGGGGTTCAAATTTAAACCTAATTTGGATGTTTTGAATAACGTTCAGTTTAAAAATATTTGTGAATTATTGTTTCCGGCTGTATTAAGCTCGACCGTCGGACAGGTGCATATTTATGTGGATATGTTTTTTGCATCATCATTGAATGAGGGTGTTTGGACGGCAATAGGATATGCCAACAGAGTATTTCAATTTCCTGTAGGGATTCTGGTAACTGCTTTTCTGGTGCCGCTATTCCCGATTCTTTCAAGACTTGTAGCGGATAGTGACATGCAGGGAATAAAAACATATTTTAATAAAGGCGTCGGTGTTTTATTTTTCGGGGCTATACCGATAATTATAGGAATTCTTGTTCTCGGGATTGACGGTGTAAGGCTTATATTTGAGCGCGGCGCGTTTGATGAGAGGGCAACCTTTATGGTGACCGAAGCTTTATGGTTTTTATCATTTTCTATTATTCCGTATGTGTTCCGCGACAGCATAACCCGTGTTTATTATTCGTTTAATGATTCCGCAACCCCTTTTATGATTGCGTTTTCTTCAATTGTTTTGAAGGTGTTTTTGAATATCCTTTTGATAAATATTTTGCATTTCGGTATCGGCGGGATTACTCTTTCAACGTCGCTTGTAACTTTATTCAACGCTTTGTTGCTCGGAATTTTAATGTCTAAAAAAATCAAAATGGATTATGGAATTTTGTTTAAAAATCTTTTGAAAATGTGTATTGCGGGTTTGATTACGTTTATTTTGTGTCTTGCGGCATCTTTTGCGTTTGATAAATTTATTGAACTGCCTAAATATATTTTTGAAATAGTGAAAATAACAATTGTCGGTGTTACATGTCTTGGATTATACACGTGGTTGAATTTGTTATTCAAAATGGATTATGCAAAAGAATTGTTTGATAGAGTATATGGAAAGTTAAAGAGATAATGGAATTAAAAAACGAAAAAGAAATCATAGAAACACTTAAAAACGGCGGGGTAATAACCTATGTAACGGATACCGTCTGGGGACTTGGCTGTCTGCCGGATAATGAAAAAGCAGTTAAAAAAATTTATGAAATTAAAAAACGCGAGCCTCAAAAACCTTTAATACTTATGTCAAATGATGTTTATCATCTTTTAGACTATGTTGAGCCGCTGCCAAAGCTTGCGTGTAAACTTATAAAAAAATATTTTCCAGGTGCCTTGACTCTTGTGGTTAAAAAAAGTAAAAATACTCCCGATTTTATAACCTCCGGCATGAATACAGTTGGTATAAGAGTGCCTGATAATGAAGTTTTCAAAAGAATTTGTGAAATTATACCCGGGCATGTTCTTGCCACAACAAGCGCAAACCTTTCTCACCAGCCTTCTGCAAAAAGCTATGAGCAAGCTTTTGAAAATATGAACGGACTCAGTGACATTGTTATAGAAGATTATGGCTGCAAATGTAAAGGTCTTGAATCCACTGTCTGCGGTGTTTTTGGTGATGATGTAAAAATTTTCAGACAGGGTGAAATTTACATTTCGTTAAATTAGGCAATTTTTCCTCTCAAAAATTCTTTATATTATTATAGGGGATTAATAAAAGGGGAAAATCTTGACACCTATCACTAAAATCGGCAGTATCATATCAACTGTCGTAAAAGCACCGAATATCAGAAAATTCGTTTACTCCACCGGCGGTAACAGAGGAACATTTTTTGATGCATTCATAGAATTTAATTCAAAATCGCATATGGCGAGGAATTTGGCCAAACGGATTAATCAAACTTCTCAAAATATACAAGAAAAAGCAGATGAAATTTTAAGACCTTTATGCGATGATTTGGGTGAATTCGGAAGCAGGATTAAAAAGGTTGATAAAATTACAGGTAAAATCCCGCGTGCAATGAAAGATTTGTCTTTTGATGATGCGGTTGAGT
>CALUQQ010000117.1 GCA_944322955.1 Candidatus Gastranaerophilales bacterium | reverse complement strand
GACCAAAGCCAAAGGTGTTGTCCTGCCTCAGGCAGTTCAGGATGACATTCTCGGGTTTTCTAACACAATACTTACTTCTTAATGCCTTAGTGCCGTAGTATCTTAGTAACTTTTCCCAAACAGCACCACCAAAATACGCACTACGAGCGGTTAAAAGGGTCGCCCCCCCCCGAGATTCCTAAATTTTACAATTTTTTTCATATTTTCACATCCTACATGATATTAATTATAATATATTTTAACAAATTATGCAAGATTTTACATTTTTTTCAAAGAATTTTTAGCGAAATTAATCGCATCCATTTCCGAATAAAAAATATGTTTTTTGCCGATTTGCTTGATAATTAAATGTTTTTCAAGCTGGTCATACAATTTTTCATCATGAATTACAAGTAAAATCTTAATATGCTGGCTTTTCAGACGCATAACAATATCTTCAAAAGCAAATATTGCTGATATATCCAACAAATCATTTACATCATAATTAAGTATAAGGTATTTTGTACCCAAAAGTTCATCAAACTGAGCAATCAAATGAGTAGCAGACCCGAAGAAAAACTGACCTTCGATATGCACGACACGAATTTTATGATGATAATCATGTTCAAGATTTTTTTCCAATTCAGAAATATCATTGCCGGAAACAGTTTTCTGAATTAATTTAGTGCTGTCAGCAGTCTTTTTGGCATATAAAAGCGCCGCAAGAACAATCCCTGCGCCGACTGCGACTATAAGGTTATAAAATACAGTCAGGAAAAACACAGTCCATAAAACATACAAATCCTCCTTTGAGGCATATTTAAGCACTTTTAAAAGTTTTACGTCGATTATGTCATAACCTATTTTAATCAAAATTCCTGCAAGAACTGCCAGCGGGATTTCAGCGACAAAACCCGAAAATTTAAACAACAATAATAAAAGCACAACAGGGCTTATAACAGCGGCAATTTTTGTAGTCGCACCGGCTTTTAAAGCTGCAACCGTGCGCATGGTGGCCGCAGATCCCGGAACACATCCCGTCATGGCACAGCAAATATTACCGATACCTTGTGCCGCAATAAGATGTTTAGGGTTATTTTTTTCTTTAGTCAAAGAATCACACACAAGCCCGGTCAAAAGACTTTCAGCAGACAATACAATCGCGAGAATAACCGCATACTGAAGATTATTCACAAGCTCAATAAAATTAGCATGCAGCAGAACGAATTTCGGAAATTCAACGGAAATCGTATTTATTTTTTCTAAATTTAGGCCGAATTTTATTGAAACAAACGTACAGATTATAAGCGCGACAACGGTTGAAGGGATAAATTTATTGACACGTTTCGGCATTAAAAATACGATTAAAAGGGTCAATATTCCCAAAAATAAAGCATCAAAATTTACGGACTGCAAATTCACAAACAATTTTTGTATGCTTTCAATAGTGCTGGAAAGCGTAGGATGCCCGAGAATAGGATTTATCTGCAAGATTATAATAATTACCCCGACCCCGTTCATAAAGCCTGATATCACGGGATATGGAACATATTTTACTATATTCAGCAATTGCGTCATCGAAAGAATAATCTGCAAAATACCCGCCATAGCAATAATCAGGATAACCGAATTTATATCCTGCCCCATTGAATGCATAATAGATGCCGTAACAATTGCAACAGGGCCGGTAATTCCCGATATCATAGGCGTTTTTGTGCCAAGAAATCCCGCGACAAGACACAAAATTATTGCACCCCATAACCCTGCGCCAGCACCAAACCCTGTTGCAACACCAAATGCAAGCGCTTGAGGCAAAGCAATAATCGCGGAATTAATTCCGCCTAAAACATCGCCAGCAAAAATTTCAGCTCTTTCTTTGATTTTCATATCAAAAATTTTATCATAAAAATTCCATGTTATAATTATATTACGGATTAGGAATTTTTAAGGAGAGATTATGGAAAAATATATAGAGCATACACTTTTAAAGCAGGATGCAACGGAAAAAGATCTTACCAATTTATTTGAAGAAGCTAAAAAATACAATTTTTTAGGCGTCTGCATAAACCCGTGTTACGTAAAACTTGCAAAAGAATGTTTAAAAAATTCTGACGTAAAAATCGTGACGGTTGTGGGATTTCCGCTCGGAGCGAATAAAACCGATGTAAAAGTTTATGAAACAAAATGCGCTGTAGAAGACGGCGCAGACGAAATTGACATGGTTCTAAATGTCACATGGCTTAAAGATAAAAAATATGACTTTATCTTAAATGAAATTAAAAAGATAAAAGAAGCCGCAGGCTCGCATATTTTGAAAGTAATTCTGGAAACGGATTTATTAACAAAAGAAGAAATCAAAAAAGCCTGTGAACTATGTATAGAAGCCAAAGCCGATATTGTAAAAACCTCAACGGGTTTTGTAAAAAACGGCGCCGGCGCAAAAGAAGAAGACGTTAAACTCATGTATGACACAGTTTCACCCTACGGATTAAAGGTAAAAGCCTCCGGAGGAATACGCGACAAAGAAACGGCAGAGAAATTAATCAAAGCAGGCGCAACAAGACTCGGCACAAGTTCAGGTGTAAAAATAATTAACGGATAACTATGGCAGATGAAGATAAACAATTTGATGCCACTCCGCGAAAACTGGAGCAGGCAAGAAAAGAAGGCCAGGTCGTTAAATCAAAAGACTTTTCGACCGCAATATCCTTATTAATTCTTTTCTCCGCAATAGTCGGACTGGCACCTTTTATCTGGAATCAAATCGTACAGCTTTATACCCTTTTGTATGAACAAATCCCGAACGGGCACTTGTCAGATATAGGCATGATGTATATTCTTACGATTACCCTCAAAACAACTGTCCTTATCATAGGACCGATTTTATTTCTTGCCTGGTTTGTTGCTATTATGGCGGATTTTATACAAGTGGGCCCGCTTGTTGCAACCGCACCGCTTGTTCCGAAACTTGATAAATTAAATCCGACAAAATATTTTAAAAACCTTATGTCAATTAAAACCCTGTTTGAACTTTTCAAAAACATTTTGAAAGTTGTAATTTTAGGCTACATCGGGTGGAGTGTATATATGTCGCATATTGAAAACATTTTAATGCTTGCGGCAATCGACAACAATTTTGCGGTCATGGTAGAATTCGGAAAACTAATAACTGAATTTGTATTTAAAGCATGCATAGCCTTTTTAATCATATCCGCAGCGGATTACGGGGTTACGAAATGGAAATTTTTAAAAGACCAGAAAATGTCATTTAAAGAAATAAAAGACGAATACAAAAACACAGAAGGCGATCCAAATGTTAAAGCAGCACTCCGACAACGCCGGATGCAAATGCTTCAGCAAGGCATGATGGATGCCGTACCGGAAGCGGATTTTGTCGTAACAAACCCCACCCATATTGCCTGCGCACTTAAATACAAAGCAGAAGAAATGGAATCTCCTATGCTTATTGCGAAAGGAACACAGCTCATTGCAAAAAAAATTATTGATATTGCAAAAGAACATAACGTGCCGGTTATTGAAAACGCACCGGTTGCCCGTGCATTATTCAAAATGGTGGAGCTTAATCATATGATACCGCCGGAATTGTACAAAGCCATTGCCGAAATCCTGCTTTTTGTTTATAATATGAAAAAATCCACCAAATAAATGGGTTAAAAGATTTTAAACTGTAATAATATAATTCTGTAATCATGGTTATGCAAGATAAAAATAAATTACAAGAATATATAGACATTGTGCAAAAAGTTGCGAGGGTAGAACACCGAAGAATTCCGTCGCACATGGTTGAATATGAAGAACTGCTTTCTATAGGGATAATTGCCGTTCAGGTTTTAATCAAGAATAAAACACCCGAACAACTGGAAAAATATAACGCGGCATACATTGCAACAGCTGTGCGCTGGGCTATCCGAAACGAACTCAGAATACGTTACAAATGGTATGCAATGAAACATAAAGCCGAAGGCGAATATGATGAAGAAGAAGTCGTAGAAGGCATGGATATGCAGCAGGCAAAAGTCCGTGAAGCTGTATACGAAACCATTCTTTCAATTGACGGCCTTGCAGCTGCCGCAAGCGACAACGATTCACCGTTTGATTTTCTAAAAGATCCCCACGCGCTTCCGGACGAAAATGCTGAAATTACAGAAATGGGCAGAATGATAAGAGAAGCCATTTCAAAACTTCCGCCTAAAGAAAGAACCGTTGTCGAATACAGATTTTACAGAAATATGCAGGTAAAAGACATAGCTCAGCAGGTCGGATTATCTTCATCCCGCGTAACCCGTATTGTTCAATCATCATTGAATATTGTTCGTGAATATCTTAATTCCAAAGGACAATACGGCTATTAAGCTTTGACTATTTGAACTCTTTTATCGTCAATGATATCAATAGGACCGTTTTGTTTTTTAATATAATCACAGGCGAGTTTATCTTTGTCAAACTTATAAACGGCTTCAGCTTCGGATTTTTTATTCAGCATAAAAAATCCATCTCCGCCTGTTGCATAAAAATCATCCATTGCAACTCTTAAAAGTTTATTCGGATTTGGATTATTGATATCAATCAAAGTTTCATTACCGTTATCATCAACATAAGACATATTCAATAACTTACCTTTGTCATTCATAGTATATTTTAAACCGGAAACTATAACAATACCGGGCTTATTATCAGGATGAACAAAAGATCTGCCTCCGAGTTTAACAGCATCAACAAGTTCTTTTTCGCTGATTTTTGCTACTACAAGATTGTTTTTGAACGGGGTTATTTCAGAAATCTTACGGGTATCGATTTTTCCTTTTTCAAAACTGCCGCGAACATTTGCAGCATTCAATAAGGCTATATCAACACCTAACTCTTTTCTCATCGCATCAACCAGAAAATTCCCGTGCGGATTATTTTCAATTAACCGATTACCAGGAACAGGAGGAGCAGAATTAATTTCACCGACATGCTCAGGTTTACCTATAATCTGTTCAACGGCGAATTTTACCGGAAGGGTACGATTAAACAGCGATGTCGGAATAACATTATTCTGAACGGATTTAATAATTCCGTTCGCATCAAAATCCACATTTAAAATTCCGAAATACTCGCCGTCTTTTCCTGCTTGAGTTATAACAACAGGTTCATTATCAAGATTATAGAAAAGGTTTTTCCCCTCTTTTACATCTTGAAGCAAATCATGAGAGTGCCCGCCCAGAATTACATCAATACCACGTGTTTGTTTAGCTATTTGAATGTCGTTTGTATAGCCGCTGTGAGACAAAAGAAAAATCTTATTTACACCTTGAGATTTCAATTTATCAACTTCATTTTGAAGATTAACAATTGTAGTCGGCAAATCATCGACAGTCAAGTGTTCTTTAGACGTACCATCTTTTAATCTTTTAAACATATCAGAAGGCCCTATACCGACAATGCCGTATTTATTGCCGTTATGAACTTCAATTGCCGACCTGACTAACGTATCTTTAAGAGGGCTTGTATCTTTTGTATGAATATTAACAGCGCCTAATTCCTGATACTTTGCGTTTTTAGCATTTTCTGCATGCACTGAAGGTCTTACATCAAATTCATGATTACCGGTCTGCTTTTTAGTAATCCCTATCATATCGAGCATTTTACTTACAGCTTTACTTAAAACCGGATCCTCGCCCAATCCGTCGTCACCTGAAGACAATTTAAGCTTATCTGCCGATGTTTCAAAGGTATCAAACATTCGAGAGGCGGTATAAACACGTTCCAGATTTGGAAGTTTTGCGTGAAAGTCATTCATGTACAATATACTTGTCTTTACCGGTTTATTTTGTTCTTGATTAACTTGTACAGGTTGTATCATATCAGGCCGCCTTACTTTTCATTTCTTTATATATATTCAACCCTTCCACCCAATTTGGTGTAACTGTGAGGTCATCCGCGACAATTTTTTCAGGAAGCGCGGCATGATGAATTTTAGGAAGCAAATAACCTTCCGTATACTCGACAGGCTTAGTCAAATTATCATCCGTATCATTACAAATAAATATCAATTTGCCGTCCGGATTTTTCTTATAACCGATTATAGTAATTTCATGCCCGTTGATAATAACATTATTTTGATCCACCTGAGTATAGCCTATAATAACATTTTCACCCATATCCAGCGCTGTTGTCAGATGTTTTTTCATAGTATTAAAATCAGTTTCATAACCCACGAGCCTTGCGTTTTCATCAACTGTTTGATAAGTCACCGACAATTTACTTTTATCTTCCACTACGGATTCCGTAAATGTTTTTTCAAATTCAATCAAGCCTTTGTCATTCTGATTAAACTTTCCGAGTCTCTTATCAGTCAACGAATTATAAGACTGCTGGGAGCCTACCTGCATAAATGTTGACTGCATCAATACATCCAAAGGAGATCTTTCAAGCGGGTCTTTATTTGTAGTCTGTATTTGCGCACGAACTATGGCATTTTTATCTGGTGAAAATGTTAACACGGCACTATCAAAATTATCAGCTTTAAACGGAAGTTCAAAGGCATTTAAAAGCCAAATTGCATCAAGAGTATTATCTGCAAGATTACGTAATTTAATTTCTTTTTGTACGGACATTGAAGGAGATGATAAACCTTCGGCGAAACGCGCGAATTCCGCAGGCATTTTCTGGGCGAGATTAAATTCTATACTTGCTGCAACACATGTTCCGGAATGTTCCACGTCGATATCTTGTTTATTGACAAAACGCTTAATGAGATTTGTGTTTCCGGCCGTATTTGCGGCAAGTGCTTTTTGACGGTATTCAGCAGGTATATCACCGAATTGCTGCGTAATAACAAACGGATAAGAAATTGTTGCAATAGTATCACGCAATATGCCGTCCTGACTTAATCCTTCAGCTCTGGGCGTTTTTGCCATTTTATACAGGTTATCCAAAACAGTGGAGTGATCATTGGATTCACTATTCAATAATATTCCGCTTTTTAACAACAATTCAATCTGCTTTTTGGTATTTTTATCAACCATCTGCAAAAGCTCTGTATATTTTTGTTTTTCATCTGATGATGAAAGCTCCGTACGCTTATTCACAACTTTGTCAGCAGCGCAAAACGCAATTTCATTTAACGGATTTAATCCGTTAGGTTGCGAAACAACAGGTGTATTTTGGATTTTATTATTCCTGATGTTTGCGATATAATTATATTGCTGAATATTTTTAACAGAATCTACCATTACTACTCCACATTAATATTAAAAATTAAACACAATAAAAATTGCTAACAATTTACAAAATTTATAAAAAATGTAACAATGAGGAAAATTTGACAAAAATAAAACCACTTACAAAAGAACAATTGCTGATTGCACTGGACAGGCTAACCAGATTTAAAAATCCCGAGATCAAATACCTGCGTGTTTTCAAAGAAATCCTCACAGGGAATCTTATGATGCCAAAATTCAAAAAAACCGAGCTTGATAAAATGCCGTACGAAAGAATTCGAAACCTTGCTCAGGAGATTATAAATTTTTCACTTTGCAAATTGAATATAAAAACCGAAAATGACGGACTTATTAATCAAAGATTATATGAATATGAAACAAATACATTCAATTTAAATAATGACACGGAAACTTTATTAAAAAATAATATTAATTATAAAGGCTGTCTTGAACTTATCGGAGAGAACCCTGTTTTAAATTTAAAATGGCTGCAGCATCTTTCAATATCAAAAGATATTACAACAGACCGTGAAAATTATTCTCTGCGCTGGCCTGTTGAAAAAGTTATCATTGCGGAAGGCATAACGGAAGAAACACTTTTACCGGAATTTGCCAGGATTGCAGGATATGATTTTGATAAAAACGGTGTTTATATAATCTCTGCCGGCGGAAAAAATCAGGTAGTAAAACTATTTTATAAATTATCCAAAGAGCTGAAAATCCCTATTTTTATTTTAATGGACAATGACGCTGAGGAAAATTTCAAAGAAATAACTCCGAGATTAAGGCCATTTGACAGCGTCCACATTTTAAAATGTGGAGAATTTGAAGACGCACTGCCATTGGAATTAATGAACAGGACGCTTGCTAATACCCTTAAAAACATATCCATGCCGGAATTTGTAACCGCTAAAACCAGCATGGTAAAAATTTTGGAAGAAATTTTCCGCCATAAAGGCATGCACGAATTTAAAAAATCCGAATTCGCACAAATGGTTAAAGAAAATCTACAGTCCGAAAAAGATATTTCACCCGAAATTGCAGAAATAATAAACAAAATAAAACAAATGTCCGCAATTTCAAAAGTTGTGGTTGACAATTAATTATGCTTAGGTTATTATAAAAAACGTGAATACACTTGCTCCCATCGTCTAGAGGCCTAGGACAACACCCTTTCACGGTGTAGACGGGGATTCGAATTCCCCTGGGAGTAATT
>CALUQQ010000116.1 GCA_944322955.1 Candidatus Gastranaerophilales bacterium | reverse complement strand
GTTCAGAAAATCTCTTGACCAAGGTCAAGCTGGTGACAACATTGGTGCATTGTTAAGAGGTATTGATAAGACTGAAATCCAACGTGGTCAAGTTCTTGCAAAACCTGGTACAATTCACCCGCACACTAAATTCACTGCTAACGTTTACGTTTTGACAAAAGAAGAAGGTGGACGTCACACTCCATTCTTCCCTGGTTACAGACCTCAATTCTATATCAGAACAACTGACGTTACAGGTTCAATCCAATTTGACGGTCAAATGGTTATGCCTGGTGACAACGTTGTTATGACAGTTGAATTGATCGCACCTGTTGCTATTGAAGAAGGTATGAGATTCGCTATTCGTGAAGGCGGACGTACTGTTGGTGCTGGTGTTGTTGACAAAATTATTGCTTAATAATTTTTCATCACATATAAAAAAGAACCTGAACTTTTGTTCAGGTTCTTTTTTACTAACTCAAAAGCGCTTCAACAATTTTAGCATTTGTTCGGGCTTGCGTTGCATTGATTAAGTATTTTTTTAATGTTTTAGTAACAAGCTCGGAGCGGTTTTTGGAATATTTAACTGCGCCTAATTCATCAATTGCTCTGGCAGGTAATGCCAAAACCACATTTGAATTGTCTTCAGGCAGTGCTAAATATTCTTCTAAAGTTGTTGTCGCGTAGTCCTTCATTTTCCCCAATCCTTTTTTTTATCCTAAGAGTGCTTCCAAAAGTTCTGCGTTTGTTGCGGCTTTACCGCTGTTTCTGATTTGTGATCTGTGCATATATGAGCGTAATGCTTCTCTGATTAATTCTGAACGTGTACGGTTTTCGTTCGTAGCGACCGAATCAATTTCATCCAAGAATTTTTCAGGCATTGAAATAAGTACTCTTGCCATTATTGTAACTCCTATTTTTGTTTTCCCCTTGTATATATATAAAAAATTTTTTGCAGGAAAAATTGCCTGAGTCATGGTTATTTATGAAAAATTGCTTAACAAAACTTCATGAAAATTAAAAACGTCGTACATAGTAGTTTTTATCGTTTTTAAGTTCATTGCGTATGACGGATAACTCCGGGTCACTATGGAGTTTGGTCAGAATTTTTGCCGTTTTTTCGCGAATTGTGTATTCATTAATATCTTTTGTCTGCTTGATAATATTTTTCAGTACATTTGCGGGTATGCAGTCTGTAAATTCATAAATTGTTTCAAGGCACCAGTATAGTTTAAAAACTTCTTTGTTAATTTTATATTTCCCGTCTTGAAAATCGAATTTTTGGACAATTTTTATCAAATTTTGTGTTAAATCAATAAGTTTTTGCGTAAAATAAGAGCAAAAAGCATTATTTTTTTGCAGAAATTTAAGAGAAGCTATGATATTTCGGCAGACATTGGAATTAACGTCAATGATTGCCGCCAAAAAAGTATCATAGATTGATTGGTCAAAAAAGTATTTATCCCGGCCGGATGATATCAATTCATAAATTTTAAGCGCAACGGCTTCGCGGATTTTGCCGTCTTGGCCGGTAAGATTATTGACTAAAATTTTTGCCTGTTCAGTATTTTCAATATGGTCAATCTTAAGCGCAGCGATTTGTTTCTGGACAATATTACCGGTATTCAGAAACGTAAAAAGCTCGCCAGTCGTTAAATTTTTTTCAAAAAGGTTTAACGCCTGCTTGAAATTTTCATCTAAAGTTGGATAATAAGAAGTATTCAAATTTTGCATATCTTGAGTCATACATAAATAATATAACATAAAGTTTAATGAAATTTGCATATTCGGGCGTTTTAATGTATTATATAGTTAATAGGAGATTTACCCATGAGCGATTTAATTAATTTTTTCAAAGATATATTTATGATAAAAGAATGCAATGATAGAAAAGTAGGTTTGTGTCAGTTCAAAACCGAAACGCCGGTTGAAAAGCCGCGTAAATTAGTTTTGAAGGCATCAAAAGATATAAAAATTTCGGATTTAATGCGTAGAAGCGCGTAAATAAAGGAGGTAAGCTTATGGAAGAAGTGAAAAACAGAAATGTCGGGGGGGGGCGACTCTTCTAAGTAGATTTGATGCGGGTTTCTGGGGGTGTAGTCCGCGAAAAGACAGAACGAAACTATTAAGAAAAAACTTGTTTTCAAAGCCCGCATTTACGTTGGCAGAAGTATTAATAACGCTGGGAATAATCGGTGTTGTTGCAGCCATGACGATTCCGACGCTTGTTCAAAGTTACAAGAAAAAAGTAGTTGAGAGTCGTCTGGTGAAGTTTTATTCAACAATGCAGCAGGCAATTAAGTTGTCGGAAATAGAAAACGGACCTTTATCAACCTGGGATGATATAGGAACAGGATGCGAGTTCGTTGATCCGGAAGCTGAAGAAAAAGAATGTGTGGAAGGAACAGAAACTTCGCTTATCTGGTATAATAAATATCTTGCAAAATATGTTAAAACTCAAAAAATAAGGACTGATACAGATGATTTTGATATGACATCTGTTAACGTATACTTTATGGATGGGACGAGAGTCAGTATTAGTGGTGAAGGCTGGAATTTTGATGTAAATATTAACAAATCTGAAAAACGTTACGGTACAGATATTTTCCCTTTTAAATTTTATAAAGATAAAGGATTACAACCATATGTTAATAATGTCAACCCAGCTTATTGGTGCACTGAGAATGGCAACGGAGCAAATTGTACGCAGGTTATTATGGAAAATGGCTGGAAAATACCGGATGATTATCCTTATAAATTTTAGTATTCAATCCCTTTTCTTGCGGCAATACCTGTATCCCAGTAATGTTTAACCGGCTTGATTTCAGAGACCAGATGCGCAATTTCGATAATTTTCGGGTGCGCATTTCGTCCTGTCAAAACTATTTCCATTTCTTCGGGTTTGTTTTTCAAAACTTCAACCACTTCATTCACATCAAGAATTCCTATATCTATTGCGATATTGGCTTCATCAAGGATTATGAGCTGGTATTCATCGTTTTTGATGGCTTTTTTAGCAAGTTCCCAGCCTTTTTTAATTTCTCTGACGTCATCTTCGGTTTCGTTATTTTTAT
>CALUQQ010000115.1 GCA_944322955.1 Candidatus Gastranaerophilales bacterium | reverse complement strand
TTCATAAAATCATTAACCTCTTAATTCTGATTGACTTGATTATTATACAATCTTTTTGAAAAAATTTCAATGAATTATTAAAAATATCATTTTTTTACTTGATATAAATAATGGTTTGTAATAGAATGGATTTTGCGGAATGTTTGTAAATTGAAAATTGAATAATTATTGAGGTCGGAATTTAATAAAAAGTCGGTCTGATTAAACTTAAATGATACAGTTTTTTTTGTAAAACTTTTTTTGCAAAACTCTGATAGGCACACCAACAACCAATGTGATGTCGTGCCGTTAGAAAACCGAATAGGTTTACCAAAATCTGAAGGTTACAGTTTTTTTGGAAAACTTTTTTGCAAAACTCTGATAGGCACACCAACAACTAATATGATGTCGTGCCGTTCGAAAACCGAATAGGTTCACAAAAACCTGAATGATACAGTTTTTTTGTAAAACTTTTTTTACAAAAAAAGTTTTCGGGATGTAGCGCAGCTTGGTAGCGCACCACGTTCGGGACGTGGGGGCCGCAGGTTCAAATCCTGTCATCCCGACCATTTTTAATAATGACGAGATCGTCATTAACATATCCCGCAATAAATGCGGAATGACGGACATTAACAGTATAAAGTTCGTGTCTGTAGATACCTGAGAAGGTGTACTAAAATTCAAAAGATACAGTTTTTTGTAAAACTTTTTTACAAAAATCGTAAAAGGTAACGAATATTCAGAATGATATCGTGCCGTTTGAAAACCGAATAGGTTCACCAAAACCTGAAGGTTACAGTTTTTTTGGAAAACTTTTTTTACAAAAAAAGTTTTCGGGACGTGGCGCAGCTTGGTAGCGTGCTACCTTGGGGTGGTAGAGGTCGCAGGTTCAAATCCTGTCGTTCCGACCATTTAAAAAGCGGGGAATTTCTTCCCCGCTTTTTATTTGTTAAAACTATTGTTGGCCTTTCAGCACAACAGCTAACATTCAAGCTTAGAATTTAAAAGGATAATCATCAGGAATTTTCCACCCGTTCAGCTCTATTAACTTAGTACAAAGAGCTCCTCCGTTGATAGAGGTTGAATCATAGCATCCGAAGCCATTTGTGGAGTGTTTTGTACCTTCATATGTACCGTCCCAATCGTATGTATATGGCGTAAAACCTTTATTAATAGAGTTTTGCATTGAGATTTCATTTTTTTTATCATCAGGAAATACCGGCAAAAATCTGAACATAAATACATTTTTACCCATTTTTGCTGTACCTATATCTTTTGCATTTAAATAAAACCTGATGTCATATATGTAGGTAGCAAAAGCCAATACAGACCCGTCCATCAAGTAAATAAATAAATAATCTGCTGTGCCAAATGTCTTTTTTTCAACCTTTTGTGTCTTTAAATAATCAGCCAGATAAGTATTATACCACTCAAGTGCATCCTCGTAAGTCGCAGTACTTGAGGTAGAACCTCCGAAAAATTTCCAGGTGGTCGTATCACCGTTTTCAATAGTTGAAAATTTTATTGCCTGATTTATAAGCGATGAAACTTTAACTAATTTTGTTTCAACCATTTTTTTCTTGTAACTTTGAAACAATGTCGGAATAGTCATGGCCGCCACAATGCCAATTATACCAAGTGTAATTAAAACTTCTGCTAATGTGAACGCATATTTTTTCATATATTCTCCTTAAATTATAATATATTATAATTTTTATACTAATATATTATAATTTAATTGTCAATATAATATTGTTAACATATTATTTATGACAGAAGAGGAATTTCTAAAAGAATTTGGATTCAGATTGAAGATGTGCAGGATGAAGTGCGGACTTACTCAGGCACAGCTAGGGGAAATGGTGGAGATTTCCGAACACCGAATAAGTTTAATCGAAAACGGGAAATGTAATATAACGTTAAAGAGCGTCAGTAAGATATTTGAGGCGCTTGGAATTAATTTTGAAAAATGGTTTAATTTTTAATTTTACCCTTATGTCGGTATTGAGTTTTTGGGGAATTTATTGTATTCTTATTATAAAAAGGGGAGAGCAAATGTCAGAAGAAATTCAGGAAATAAATGAAGTAGTTAAAGAAATAGCAATGTTTATTCAGGAAGATAAAATTGTCAAGCCTGATTTTGAGGAGTATTTAAAAACAGTCAGCGGGTCTATGAACCTTCAGGCAGCTTATTTTAATTATATTTTTGAACGTAATCTTGGTGAAAATTTGAAAAGTATTCCTGAATTGTATATTGAAAATTCTAAAAAGCTTTCCGCATCGCATAAAAAAATTGCAGAAGCGCTAAAAAAATCAGTTTCATCAGTGTTTGAAGTCAAAAAAGTTATGAAAAGCGGGTTTGAACTTTATAATGTAATTAACGAACGGATTTATAATGTTACATCCCTTGTAAAAATGACTTCATTCAGGGGTGTTGGCGGCGGTCAATTTGTAATTGCGCGAATTTTCGAGTATAAAAAAGTTTATTATTTGCTGGAAATTTCGGGAGTTCTTTCTGCCAGCAGAAAAGACGATGCCCTGAGGTTTGCGGTTGCCAGAATTATAGAAAATCCCGAACTTGTTTATGAAGATAATCCCGGCAAATTAAAAGAAATTGAAAAGGATATAAAAAAGGTTCACAAGAGCTTTTTGGAATATTTCGGCACGGATGAGGTTGTTACGACCAACAAATACGCCGATGACTTAATCGGAATGTTTAATGATTATGCTGAAGGCGGCGAAAAAACCAACTGGCATGATAAGGTTAAGCTGCCGGAAGAATACAAATTTTTTAACGTTAACGAATTCCATAATTCTTATGAGAACTTTTTGGAAAATTCTCTGGGCGGATTTTCTTCTCACAGTGAGGAATATGACGTAGGCGTTATTTTTGACGAAGAACTCGGAATGTATGCAATTCCGTTTTACGGAACGTTTAACAAAATTTTTGAGGTAAAAGATTACACAAAAATAGTGAATTTTGACAAATGTATTGAGTATTTTTTAAATAATGACAAATTTTCCGCAAATTTGATTAAAAGAGTTGCAGAAAAACATGAAAATTTTATTAAAGTTGTCAATGCTGTTCTAGGATGTAATTTGACGCTTGACGAAATTCTTAACAAATACAAATCACGTTATCTGGATAAAAAAATCGTTTCATCAACAACGGTTCTTTATCGCTCAAAAGCGTTTTCAAATACTCTGGGAATTATTGAGGAAGAAGAAAACAGACCAAAAATTGAAATTGATCACAAAATCGGCAGGAATGATCCATGCCCTTGCGGAAGCGGTAAAAAATACAAAAAATGCTGCGGGTGCGTATAATTATTCAAAACTATCAAGCAGTTTTTGAAAAGATTTTGACGAAATCCCTATAATATTTTCAAAATCACCATCTACCGATTTGATGTAGCCTTTTGGCATTTCCTGAATTCCGTAAGATCCTGCTTTGTCTAAAGGTTTGTAATTTTCTATGTAACTTTTTATCATTTCATCAGTAAGATTTTCAAAAGTTACGCTGCTAGTGGTTGAATTTTTACGGCAAATACCGGTTTTGGTATTTATTATTACAATGGATGTGACAACTTTATGAGTTTTTCCTGATAGTTTTTTGAGCATTAAAAAGGCATCTTTTTCACTTTTGGGTTTTTCAAGAATTTCATCACCAAGAACAACGACCGTATCCGCTCCGATTACAAGCGCCGGCTCTTTTATCTTGTCTGCAACAGCTTTTGCCTTATTATAAGCTAAATTTTCTACATAATCATAAGAAAAAGCCGTCTTCGTGTGGTTTTCCACATACGGAGACGGAATAATTTCCAATTTGTAATCCTTTAAAATTGCGGCCCTTCTGGGAGATGAAGACGCCAGGATCATTTTTCCCATTCCTTGTTCCTTTTTGCCGTTATGTTTTTGTAAAACGTCTGCAGTCATTTCAAAAAACATTTTATCACAAAATGAACAAAAAACTTTTCATTAATATTGCGGCGTATTTGTCTTATTATATCTCGCAGATCGCGCATTAATCGCATAACACGCAATATTCAGACGCTGTTTTAACAGCATCATATTTTTGTGCATGCTTGCGTAATCGTTCATTGCACCTAACATTTTTTGCGGATCAATCATTGATTCGATATTATCATGATTGTCCACTTTTTCATCAGCATACTTTTTAACCAATAATTGATCAATGTAATCCTCAGCACCTATTGCCATAAGGTCCTCCCTATTGTCCTAGAAAAATAATCCTTAATATCCTATATATATATTAAGGATATCCTTCCCAAAAAATTGCTTATTTTTTCGTTTTATCTTTACATTAGTTAACAAAAAAACATGCTATAATAATTTTATGAAAGAGATTATTATAACTGCGCCGGTCAAGAAGCCTGAAGATATTGATGTTTTCAGCAAGGAAACCAATTGCCGGGATTATTATGTTTATTATAAAAAATTTTTGGATAATAATTTTGATTACGTAAAAGAATTTGTTGACGCAGCAAAAAGGTGTAAATGTAACATATACATAAATTTTAAGCATGACATAACGGAAGAGAATTTGCCGGAAATCAAAAAAATGCTAAAATTTTTAAAAACAGCCGGAATAGACGGAATTTTTATAAACAGTTTTGCGATATTGGAAGCGATAAAGGTTTTCAAACTGCCGTTTAAGGTTATTGCTGACTCATATTTTGATATTCATAACCTTGCTGGGATTGACTTTATCAACAGTTTTCATAAAGTTGACGGCATAATTATTACGGAAGAAATTTACATGAAAAATATCGCAAAGATTAAAAAATACACAAAACTTCCGCTTGCGATAGATTCGGATAATCTTCCCTGGTGCGCGGAAGACATCAAAAAGACAAAGGCTATTGATAATGTTGTAATAAAAGGCAAATTCGCGAATTCCGAAGAAATACTTGAAGGAATTCAGCTTGTTGAAAAAATTCTTGAAAAGCCGAAACTTTTTAAAAATCAAAAATTACCGTTTAAACATGTTAGAAAAAGTATTTATCAGACAAACCATTTTTCAGGCGAGATGATTTGCGCTGAAGGTAAAGATTTTAAATTCAGCAGGAATATCCAAAATTTTGAATGGGATGTAAAAAGGACCAAAACACCGAAAGATTTGACATATGACAATACCTATCGTTTAAATTTACGCCTGTCAGCACTTTCACAGGTTAAGGAACTTGAAAAATACATTAAAAAAATCGGTACAAATCCGATTTATTCGATTGAATACGGAGAGATACTTTCGACGTGCGATCTTGTAAACAGCAGCTTTAGTGAACTTATTACAAAGGTAAGAAAATTTTGTTATAAAAATGAGATTAAATTTCAACTTTCGACGCCGAAAATTCTTATAGAAAGAGATTTTGACAGGGTTTACGAATATGTAAAACAGTTATTGCTTGCAGAACCTGCTCCTGATTCTTTAATAATTAATAATATCGGGTATTTCTGGGCATTTATAAATGATCCTGACATAAACCATATTCCGCTTGAAATCGGACAGGGAATAAATTTATTAAACAGCCTTTCAATAAAATGCTTAAACAATCTTGCCCCCATTGATACAGTAGATTTTACTTCGTTTAAAGATATGGAAAGTGCCATAAAGACTATTAAAAAAATCAGGAATGATATAACAAATAAAAAATACACAATTGCAGGAAATAAAAAAGTTCCAAGTATGGGACTGTGTCCTTTAAATAATGACAGTGCAATAATCTCGCGCTTGTCGTGTAAAGCCCCCTGTCATAAAGGCGGATTTGCACTGAAAGATCCATCATTGAAGAAAATTTTTCCTTTTACCTGTGACGGTTTTTGCAGAATGCATATGTTTGAAGATATCGTAATGCAAGATTTTTCCTGCATAAAAGAACTATCCGATGCCGGTGTAAACGAATTTGTCTTTGATTTCAGCGCGTTAGATGCGAAATATATTCCTATATTATTGAATGAATATTTTCAAAGTTTATAATAATTATACTACATTGTGTTTATTACAGCAGCTTTTATGTAAAAAACTTGTCCGATATGGAAATCTCCATTATAATAAAAATTAATGAACGAAATTGATATATCAAGATTAGAAGAAATAAAAACCAAAGTTCACCAAAAACTTGATGAAACTGAACTTTTCCGTTACAAAGGCACTGTATCAAAACTTTTAGGTTTAACGGTTGAAGTTAAGCTGCCGGGTCTAAAAATCGGTGATCTGTGTTATATAGAAACCAACGACGGACAGCAAAAACCTGCGGAAGTAGTAGCATTCAAGGGTGAAATGGCACAGTTGCTTTTACTTTTAGACGGTGTCGGAATAGGACAGGGAAGTCTTGTGACCTCATCAGGCCGGCCTATTATAATTCCTGTCGGAGATTTTTTACTGGGACGTCTTATTGACCCGATGGGGCAACCCTTAGACGGCAGACCGCTTGATACGACAGCTGCACAATGGCGTTCAATTGAAGGGCCACCTCCTGGACCTTTTGAAAGACCGATTATTACCGAAATTTTTTCGACCGGCGTCAGGGCAATTGATTCTTGTATGACAATGGGCTGCGGGCAACGTTTGGGATTGTTCGCAGGATCCGGCGTAGGTAAAAGTACGCTTTTGGGTATGATTGCAAGAAACTCCGACGCTGATGTCAACGTTATGGCTCTAATCGGAGAACGCGGGCGTGAAGTTAAAGAATTTATTGAGGATTCGCTCGGTGAAGAAGGTATGAAAAAATCAGTCCTTGTATGTTCAACCGGTGATAAACCACCGCTTATCCGCCAAAAAGCTTTGCTTGCCGCAACAGCCGTTTGCGAATATTTCAGAGATCAGGGGAAAAAAGTTTTCCTAATGACAGATACCGTAACCCGTTGCGCAATGGCAGGCCGTGAAGTCGGACTTGCGACAGGGGAGCCACCAACAATGAAAGGATATCCGCCGTCAATTTTTTCATGGCTTCAAAAAGTTCTTGAACGCGCCGGAAATAGCCCCAAAGGTTCTATTACAGCTTTATACACAGTTCTTATGGAAGGAGATGATATCTCTGACCCGATTGTGGATACTGTTCGTGGTATTGTTGACGGCCACATTTTCTTATCAAGAAAAGTCGCTGAAATGAACCACTACCCTGCAATTGACGTTTTGGGAAGCATTTCAAGGCTTATGTCTTCTATTGCCACGCCTGAACACAAAGAGGCTGCCGGCAAAATGAGAAAAATTCTTGCAATGTATCGCGAAAATAAAGACCTTATTGATGTCGGAATGTACCAGCCGGGCTCTAATCCCAAACTTGATACCGCAATTGAAATGATGCCGCAAGTTAATGCTTTTCTACAGCAAAGGACATCCGACAGTGTTTCAATGGAAAATACCATAAACACTCTGGTTGATATGATGAAAAATGTTGATATTTAAAGCTTATAAGGATAATCATCCTTGAATTCCCAGTTATCCAAAAATAACAACTGCGAACAAAACATTTTGTTTATATTTCCGTCCATTGAACAGATTTTTAAAACATTATCCCTGTCGTTTAAATCTTTCGTGTATTCTTCACTGTCGTCCTCCAACATAGATTCATATACATAAGGTGTAAATCGACCGTCCGAATAAAGTAAGAAAGCGAATATATCTTTGCCGTATTCGTTTGGCGAGGAATCACCGTTTACATCATAACGCATATCTATAGCACCTGAAGATTTTAAATCTACACTGCTTCCGTCATTAAAATAAACACGATAAACATCTTGCGAAGTGTCTGAATCATAATCAGGAGTATATAAAGTAGATTTTGCAGAAGATGTCTTTAGATAAGGAACAAAATAAACATTCCAAAAAGTTTCCAATTCTTCTGCGGTTCCAATATGATTAATTGGCATTTGCCAAGAAGAAACAGGTCCGTTCTCAACGGTTGAAAGCTGAACAGCCTGCGACATAGTACTGTAAAATTTCTTTAATCTGGTAGAATATTCCTTAGATTTATAGTTGCTTATCAAAGTAGGTATTGTCATCGCAGCCACAACACCGATTATACCGAGTGTTATCAAGACTTCTGCCAATGTAAACGCGGCTTTTTTTGAAGTGAATAAGGTAATAGGGGAATAAGGGAATAAGTGTTTTCTGTGTGCTTCGCTCACATATTTCGCATCCTGAACTTTACAAATCCTACCAAAATTTTTGTCATGCTGAACTT
>CALUQQ010000114.1 GCA_944322955.1 Candidatus Gastranaerophilales bacterium | reverse complement strand
GATCGGTATCCATTGCCAAAAATCCTTTTAAACCGGCACCGGTACTTTTTGCGAATTTCCACTCGGCTTGAGTAGGAGTATTTGTAACCGCATAAGCGAGTTTACTTTTTCCGGTAAGCCAATTCCAGCTTTTTTCAACACCATGCCAGGCCTTTTGAACTCCTTTACCCACAGCGGTATTTGTAAATTTTGTCTGAACTTTATCACCCCAATTTCCCAATCTGCCAAGCACTGATTTATCATAATCTCCGGCACATTTCGGCCCGAATTTATCCATAGCCTGAGAAATTCCATACCAAGTTGCAAGGGTTAAACCTAATGTGGCATTCGGATTTGCTTCTTCAGATGCCTTTACACGATTTGCAAGATATGAATTATCAACACTCTGTTTTACAGCCTGAGCATCCAGCCCTGCCTGCATTGAAGGATTCATTCCGCCGGCTTGCGATTGCCCTGCCGCCTGCATTGGTATATTATAAGGATTTATATTATTACTAACCATACTACCTGCCTATATTATATATAAAAACAAAATCCTCTTGATAATTGCTTTTTCTAAAACTATGTTACGAAATGTAACAAGTTTAGTAATTTTTGAAATTTACAAATGAGTATATACTTTATATATATGTAAGAACTGAGAGAGATTTTAAAATGGCAACAGCTAATTTAAAAAAAATAGATGACAAACTAAAAGATATGTACAGCGAACAGGTTACGACAACGACAAATAACACACAGCCTTTTGTTGACAGATCCGAACTATTGTTTGAGCAGATGAATTTTATTGCGATATATAACAAACAAGCTTTACATTTAATCTAAATAACTAACTCCAATTTATTTTTCCCCTACAAATTTTTACCTGATTTTGCAAAAAATCAGGTTTTTTTTATAAAAATACCGGCGAAAAAATTCTTCATGCTAAAATGTGAATATGAAATTATGCGTTTTTCAAGGAACATTTAATCCGATACACAAAGTACACCTAAAGATGGCGGATTATGCGGTAAAAAATTACGGGTTTGATAAAATTATATTCATTCCGGCATATAGACCCCCGCATAAAAATTACGACGTAAATTTAACCCCTCACAGGCTCAAAATGGTTGAGCTTGCAGCGCTTTCAAACCCACATTTTAAAGTTTCCGATATTGAATACAAAAGTGAAAGAAATTCCTATACTTATCTTACAATTCTTGAACTTTACAAAAAATATGATATTGAAGGAAAAATTAATTTTATAATAGGTACGGATGCATTCAAAAAAATAGACACCTGGTACGAGGCGGACAAATTAAAAGAACTGGTTAATTTTATAGTATTTGTGCGTGAAAACGAACTTGACAGTGAAAAGTATCAGGAATTAAAAGAAAAAGGATACAATTTCACATTTGCGAAAATGGATTTTCAAGATATATCATCAAGCAATATACGCAAAAATATAAGCGAAGGGCAAGATATAAGTAAATTTGTTACAGATAAAGTAAAAGGGTATATAGAAAAAAATGGATTATACAAAAAACAGTAAGGAAGATATTTTAAACTGGCTTAAAAAAAATCTCACAAAAGAACGCTACGAGCACTGTCTGGGGACAGCGGAATGTGCAAAAGAGCTTGCAGAACAATTTCACGAAGATAAAAATAAAGCTTATGTTGCAGGGCTTTTGCACGACTGCGCAAAATGTTTTGACAACGAAAAACTACTGGATATAATTCACAAAAATATGAAAATAGACGAAAACGAACTAATGAATTACAAAACGCTTCATGCGCCCGTCAGTGCATTTTGTGCGAATAAAGATTTCGGTGTGTGCGATGATGAGATTTTATCTGCAATCCGCTGGCATACTTTAGGCAAAAAAGAAATGACCACTTTTGAAAAAATAATTTTTCTCGCGGACAAAATTGAACCGAACACTCGCGACAGAAATTACCGTGAAGAAATCCTCAATATTTTAAACGAAAATAACGGGCTTGATAAAGCACTTTTAAGATGCTACAAAGAAACCGTAAAAAGCCTTGTAAAACGCGGTCTTAAAATCTGCCCAGCGACCATTGATATTTATAACAAATTAATTGATATAACAAATAGTAAAGAATGTGAACAGTCGGAGAAAAAAAGTTAACTTTTGTGGTAAAATATTTCCATTGAGAGGGAAAACTGATGAAATTATTGGAGATTAAGAATAATCTTGTAAAAATATCATTTAACGAAAACGATAAAATAACACTTGCGAAATTCATTGCGCTTGTCGACGCTGAAAAATCATATGTTGCGCAAATAGTCAACATAAAATCAGAACCGGCATCAAGTTATGCTATAGCAAGATTAATTTTTACGTTCAATAATGAAGGTATACTGGATAATTATGACGGTTCAACTCCCTCAATACAATCACAGCTTTCGTATTTAAATTCCGAAGACATTATAAAGCTTTTGCCGATTGAAAAACCCGTCTCATTCGGGTATTTAGCACAGCAAAATATAATGTTCAAGGCAGACGCAACCATTTTTGAAAAAAATCTTTTAATATGCGCCGAAAAATTTGACCATGTGTATACTCTTATCAAAAACACAATTCCCCAGCTTGAAAAATACAAAGAAAAAGTTGTAATAATTGATACAGACCACACATTTTCGGACGTCAAGCCCACAAGATTCAGACGCGATTTCAAACTGCCCTTAAACGCCCAGATGATAGACTACATTTACGAAAACGATATGACAGAAGTTGATGCGACAAGCAAAGCGGTCATTCAGGATATATTTCACGAAGTAAGAGAATACACAAAAACAGTCGACGGGAATTTTATACCGTTCGACACATTTGTAAATGTAGTGTCCGAGCAGTACAAACAGACTGAAATACCGGAATTGGCACTTTTAAAACATAAACTTTTAAAATATCAGGAAGAAAATGTTTTTGCCCAGACAAAAGAAGAAATTGACAATCTTAAACATGCGATACAAAGTAATGAAACCTTATACATAGATGCTGCAGAAATTTCAGGGACATTACAAAGAGAAGTTATTTCGCATATTTTCAACATTTTAAACCAGCTGGACGAATATATTAACGTATTTGTAAAACTTTCAAATAACAATGCTGACAAAAAATTACTTGTACAAATTCTGGAAAGTGACCATATCTTCACCTCCGTAATTTGCAGCCACAATTACAAATACGTCTCAGAATTAAAACAGCGTGCAGCCAACATAATTCTTTTTGCGCCGCAGACACTCCAGCACGATTTTGCAAGCTACAACACACTTTTAAACAAATTAAACGCAAACGAATTCATAATATATGGTGAATTAACACAGGATGTACCGTTTATAATAGAGCTTTCGGATTTTTCACAAAATACGGAAGAAGAACCACAATATACAGAAGAACAGCCTGCACAGCCATCTAAAGAAAACACTATGCAGATACCTGAGCAACAAGCGGCGGAAGAATCTTCTGAATCTGGTACAAATTCAGACTCGTTTGAATTTATACAGCCAGATGAACATTTTGAAATACCTGCAGACCCGTCAGAGCTTACTATGCCGGAGACATCCTCTGAAGATATAAACGAAATTACCATACCGGAAGATACTTCTAGCGACATAACATTTGAAGAGTTTACCGCAGAACCTTCCGTGAATGAATTATCTCACGAGGAACTTGTTGAACAGGTTGCAAAAGATGTAGACGAAGTTTTTTATACAGCTCCGCAGCCTGAACCTTCAATTGATGACATAACCTCACAAGATTCACTTACCGAAGAAGATCTTGATTTTATAGATGATTTGTCACCGGATAGTTCCGACAATCAATTTGAAGTTGTTGAAGATTTGCCGTTTGAAGATAAGCCACAGCCTGAAGAACCCGTTGAAGAAGAAGTTATAACCGAAATTCCGGAGCCTGTAGATATTCCGACCGAATTTGAAATAGACGAAAATAATAATGATGATTTGAATGTACAGCAGCCGCCGGTTGTACCTGTTTATCCGTCTGAGGAACCGGTATTATCTGATGATGCGCCTCAGTTTGAACAGGGCGATACTGTTTCACACCCCAAATACGGCACGGGTGTTATTGAAAAATTAATCAAATACGGAAATAAAACCCTGTGTTCAATATCGTTTGAAAATGTCGGCAGAAGACTTTTGGATCCGGCGATTTCAGAATTGCAAAAAATCTGACAAACTACTTTGAGCGTAGATCAAAAGCACCTTTAAGGTAGACGAATTCAGGCGTAAAAGTTTCCGCGCAGTTTACAACAATCAATACTCTCAAGCACATTCTTAAACTCTCAGGCACATCAAGCTCATTAAAACACATCATGGCAGTATTTTTTAATCCCATATCAAGCCTTGCAAATTTTGCGGGAAAAGCCGCGTTCAAATCCTTTGTCATCGTAAATATAATATGCGAAATATTTTCTTCTTTTAAGTTGTTTTTTAAAAACATTTCGTTTAAAAGTTCCAAAACAGCAGCCCTTATTGCTGTATCTGAATTATCATCAACTGTAATTGCGCCTCTAATACCTTTTGTAATCATTTTCTTAACCCGTTATACCAATCACGTGCGGACATTTCGGCTTTACCTTCCGGTTTAACTCGGACAAGTAAAAGACAATCCTTGCCGCATCCAATCAAGACACCTTCTTTTCTAACTCTTAAGAATTCACCGCAAGGTCCGCAATCTTCCACAACCCGGCTTTCCAGAACTTTTATAATTTTACCGTCATAAATAAAATACGCTGACGGAGCTTTGTAAATTCCGCGAACAAGATTATGAATGTCACATGCCGGCTTTGACCAATCAATTTGAGTTTCTTCTTTGGTAAGCTTATGTGCCATACAAACCCCGTCCTCACACTGCGGAACAGGCTTTAAATTACCGTTATAAAGCTCAACAATAGTTTTTTCCAGTAATTGAGGGGACAGGTCGCTGATTTTTTCAAACAAATCCTCGCAATTCATGTTGTCAGGAATTTTAATTATTTCTCTTAAGCACACATCACCGCAATCCAGTCCCAATTCAGTAATCATAGTACAGATACCGGTTTCTTTATCACCATTTATGATGGCACGCTGAATAGGGTTTGCCCCTCTGTATTTAGGCAAAAGAGAAGCATGCAGATTTATTGTTTCATATTTCGGAATATCCAAAACTTCCTGTGATAAAATCTGACCGAAGGCAAAAGTTACAAAAAAATCAGGCGCTAATTTTTTCAATGTTTCTTGAATTTCTGGCTCTTTGCGGATAGATTTAGGCTGAAAAACCGGTAAATTATGCGCAAGTGCAAACTCTTTTACAGGGGACACAGAAATTTTATGTCCGCGGCCAGCGGGTTTGTCAGGCTGGGTTACAACCGCCATAACCTCAATTTTGTCGGAATTATACAGATATTCAAGCGATTTAACGGCAATTTTCGGAGTTCCGAAAAAGACAATTTTAATCATTAAGCTCCTTTTCCAATTCCGGTTCTTCAAGCAATTTTTCGGGTTCAATCGGCGGCAGATTAAATTTTTCCAGAATACCTTCCGTTTCAAACCTGTTTATACAGTGATCAATAAACAAAACACCGTTAAGATGATCAAATTCATGCTGAATAGCACGCGCAAGCAGGCAGCCGTCTTTTGCTTCGAGCGTAAACGCACGGCCATGTGCGTCAAGAGCTTTTACCATGACATTTTTATAGCGTCTGACATCTGTATAAGCCTCAGGAAAGCTTAAACAGCCCTCGTTGCTGATAACAGCGCCCGATTTTTTAATAATTTTCGGGTTAATGAAAACCATCGGGTTTAAAGGCTCATTTCCGGTTGAAACATCAATCACAAAAACCCTGTAATTTACCCCGATTTGTGGTGCTGCAAGCCCAACTCCGTTTTGCGAATACATTGTATCCAGCAAATCGTTTACCAAATCCGTAATTTTTCTTGATACTTTATGAACTTCCTTTGACGGCTCACGCAAAGACTTTTCACCGTATTTTAAAACTTTCTTAATCGCCATAACTACCTCTTTTAAAATTATATAATAAAACTGAGGGTTTTGCAAATCAGCGTACATCTAAAAATTTATGTACCTGAGGAATAAGACGTGTTTTAGAGTGAAGTTCAAGGAATTTATCCAGAATTCCTGCTGCGAAATCTGACGTTACGGAAAGCTTATTTTCCTTCATCACTGGTTGTAAAATAAGCTCAATATTGTGTTTTTGTCCGAGTTCACAGCATTTTTTTATCTCGTCATCAGTTATTGCGGAATTAAAAACTATTTTGGCGAAACAATCTTTTTGCTTTGCAATTTCAAAAAATTTATCATGGAATTTGTAAGAATCTCTGACGCCAGAAGCGCTTTCAAGCTTTATATCAGCTGCAATAACATCGACAAAATCAATAATTTGTTCAAGTTTATCCGCAAGCGTTGCGTTAGTTTCAAGATAAATTTTCATTCCGCCTGTCAAAGGCAAAAATTCTTGCAGAAAATCCGCTGCCAAAAGCGGCTCGCCGCCTGTCAAAGATACTGAATGAATTGTTTTTAAATCAAATTTTTTTAAAATATCTCTTAACTCTACAGGGGAAAATTCCTCAAAATATTCATCCGGAGCGAATTCCGTATCGCAGTAATTACATTTCAAATTACAATTACAAAAACGGACAAATATTTGTTTACAGCCAATATACGGCCCTTCACCTTGAATTGATTCAAAAATTTCTTTAATTCTGACAGTTCTGTTATTCATCGTTAAAAATATTCTCTCTGATATTATCCGCTGAAAGTTTCTTGAGTTTTTCGTACAGCTTAACCTCATCATCCGACAAAGTTTTGGGAATTTCAATAGACACGGTAATAATCATGTCACCGGATTTGCCGTTTTTTTTCAACCCCTGACCGGCGAGCCGGAATTTTTGACCTGAAGAAGTCTTAGGGGGTAATTTAAAGCGAACATCCATATAGGGAACGACTATCTCACCGCCCAAAACAGCTTCATAAGGACTTACGGGCACTGTATAAAGGATATCCAAACCGACATATGAAATTTTTGAATTACCTTTTATACGAATAAAAAGGTACAAATCACCGTTTTTTCCGCCAAAACGGCCTTCACCGCCTTCACCTTTCAATCTGAGTTTGGAACCGTTTTTTACATTTGCCGGAATTTTTACATTTATCCGCTTGTGAATTGAATATTCACCAGAGCCGCTGCACACAGGACACTTTGAGCCGTTTATAAATTTTCGGCCGCCGCATCTCGGGCACGGACCTGAATGCACTACGTTAACAACTCGCTGCGCGCCTTTTATCGCTTCTCTGAGTGAAATCGTGATATCAGAATTAATATCAGAACCATTTTCAGGCTCAGGAGATTTTTTTTGATATTTTTCCCCTTCAAAAAGGGATGAAAAAATATCCGAGAAAAATTTCTCATTTTTTTTTGCACGTTTTTTTGCAAAATTTGACGAAAATTCGTCATTTTTTTGCTTTTTTTGAGCATTTTGATCGTTTTTCGGAGCTTTTTGATAAGTCTTGAAAAAACCGTTCAGGGTGTCGTATTCCAGCTTTTTTTTGTCGTCAATAAGCGTTTCGTAAGCATTTGAAATATCTTTAAACCTCTTAACGCCCTCAGGATTTACATCCGGATGGTATTTACGCGCAAGCTTTCTGTAAGCAGATTTAATTTCTGTCTTGGTACTGTCAGGTGTAACTCCTAAAATCTCATAATAATTCATAATTCTATATTAACGATAAATTAAAATTTTTCAAGGGTAATATCTTTGCGGTACTTCATGCCCAAAAACTTAATCAGATCAAGGTCTTCCAAAAGATTTTTTTTAGCTCTGGAAAGGGTTTTGGCTGATGAAGTCAAAACAAGACAATTACCTTTTACAGATATATATTCAAAATACTTATTCCGTGATGAGCCTGTAAATGCTGCATTTGAAGTTATAAAATCCAAATTCGGGATTACTTCCCCTGCAAATGACGCACTTACAACACATGAGGCTGAAAAGCAGTCATTCAAAAGGATTTCATCATATTCATCAGCAAAAGAACCGTTTGCACAGGCTTCAAAAAGTTCTATAAGATTTTCATCGACGGAATTCAAAACCGCCTGACAGTCAAAATCCTGTAAAAACGGTTTAAATTCAAGCACAGTATATGTATCATCAGATGTCAAAACAGCTTCAACACCGAGAATTCCGACATAGGGTGTACCTTTTTTTTGGAACATCTGAAGCGTATTCAGGACAATATTTTTATAAATTTTTTGAAGAACTTCCTGCGGAATTTTATAATCCGGGACGTAAGCCCCTATACCGGAGGTCAAAACGCCGCCGTCACCGCTTTCCGAAAACTTAAAATTTTTAACGACTGCCAGAGGCAAAGCCAGATACCCGTCAGTTACGACATACAAGGTAAACTCATGCCCGTACACGTAATCTTCCATAATAACTTTTTGTTCGCCTCTATAAAACAAATCTTCCGTAAAATCTTTTGCCTGTTCAAAAGTTGTACAGCAACGCCTATCCGAGCTAAAATCCGCCGTATCACATCTGACAACAATCGGATAATTAGCGTTTTTTAAGTATTCGAATGCAAGCTGGGGTTTTTCAAAAATCCCGAATTTAGGAGTCGGAGCATGCAATTTATACAAGAACCTTTTACCCAAAGCTTTACTAATGGCAAAATCAGCACTTTTGGCAGCAGGGGCAAAAATGAGTTTCTCATTTGCCTGAAAAACAGAAGCAATATCGCTGTTTATAGCTTTTTCCGACACTGCAATTGTCAAATCAATTTCATTATCGACAGCAAATCGCAAAAGCCCGGACGCATCATCTTCTCTTATATCAACATTACATACCATATCAGATTTCATGCCGGGCGCCGCATAAATCTCAGCGCCAAGTGACGCGAGCTTTTCCGCAAGAGAACAAATATTTCCGACAATTAATATTTTTTTCATAATAAAAATTATACTACATAAAAAAGATGATTTTGTTAAGAAATTTTAACTTTTTAAGACAAAACATGATATAATAATGACAAATAAGAATAAATAATTAAATATCCTATAAAGAGGGTTTTATGGCAGGTATAGTAAACTTATTAACTCAAGTATTATCAGGACAAGCCGCAGCACCGGTTGCGGTACAAAGTACGCCAACATCACTTGCGGGAAGAAATCCGTTCGTAAATTACAGCAGCGTAACCTCAAACACCTACGCTAAAAATAATCCTGTACGCGGAGGATATTTTGCAGGCTACTATAACGGGAAACAAAACATCGTAGGGCAGCGGCTTTTTATTGAGGTTTAAGATTATGGTATAATTTAAGAGGATTATGAAAAAAAATATAATTCTCTTAATACTTTCAGCCATATTTATTTATCTTGCAGCCGACAGATTTGGCTTGCAAATAATTTGGGTAAATCCGAACGTTAATACAAATGTATTACAAAGTGTTTCAAAAACAGTAAAAAAGCTTGATACTGCCGCAGATTACACAATACGTTCACTAAATTCACAAGGCTGTGACCTTACAGTCATATACAAAAACCAATACGGTTCAGGATTTTTAAAACACAATCCCATTCCAAACGATCTGGATTATTCAATAGGAATATATCTCGGAGAATTCACCGGACAAAACAGCACTGACATTGCCGCAGAAATTGATGAAAAAATGACCCTTTTCCAGACGGAATTTTACAGCTGGATAAATACGCTGTATCCGGACATATTTTATACTGATTACAACATTATGACGTCGCTTTCCGAACTTTTCAGCAAACGAGAAGAAAATATTGCCGCAATAAGCAAATCTCTGCCGCAGCTGTTTGCACATAAAGACTACGTAGTATATACAAAAAAAAATCTGCTGAATTCCGGACAAAAAGAAATTGAAATGACATTTCCGTTTGTTTTGAAGAAAAACGAAATCCTAATGGAAAACTACACACCCGTAAGATTATACACCGACTCTCTAAAATACAGTGAGAATACACGAGCATTTCTCAGAGAAATTACAATAGTAATAGATTTTTACGCGGACATAAAACAAGGAAACGACACAGTAAGAGCTGAAATAGTTGCCGAATCGTTTACGGGCCAGCGGCTGCAGCTTACAAGAAGATTTTTTGTACCAGTGATATTTACCGGCAGAGAATCCGCAAGATTTCTTAAACATCTCAGCCTTCTCAATGATGACGAAACCTATTTTGAATACAGAATGTTTAATTTTAAACGCCATCTGCAAGAAATTTCAAACCTCAAAGAACTTAATCCCGTAAAACTTTTAAAACGACTTTTACAGTGTACCGACCTTATCCTGCCTGTTCTGGATGAAAATACTGCGCAGAAAATATTAACCGTAACCGAACAAAATCTCAGCAATCCAAACATAATCCTGATTAACGACTACCAAACCTCGCTGGATAATCTTACACAAATATGTTCCCGTCCGGATTTGTATTTGAAATTGCAATATAAAAATCTCATAACCGCTCACATAAATTCAATGCAGCAAATCCTATTTGACATGAAACAGGCAAAAACCTTTACGGATGCTGAAATCACTATGCTTGAAACATTTACACTGGATATTGAGGAAAAAATTAAACTCATAAATTCACCTGGAAAACTTGAAGAATTTTACAAATACTTAAGAAAAAATTCAACACCCGTTGAAGAAATACTTTTATCCGGTATTAACAAAAATATTAAAGAAAAGGAAAAAATTACAGACTATATAAAACATTTCAACAAAATTATGGAAAATGCAGGTTACCACAAGATAGAAATGTGCTGGATCGGTGAAAACTTAATCGGGATAGTGAAAGACGATTTCACCTCTCAAATTCCCGAAAAAGAGCTTAAAACTATGGCTCAGAAAAATAAACTTGCAGAGGTTGAATACAAATTTATAAACAGATCCGAACTTTCCGGTCCAAAAGTCCGCTACGCAGTCTGGATAAGATATAACCCTTCAGAAGATGAGAATTTCCGCTATAATATCATAAAATCAAAACTTGCTGCTGATAAGAAAAATTTCAAAATAAAACGACGGATAATTTTCTAACCCAAAAGCTTCCTCGCAAAAGCAAAACTTAAAATATAACAGAAAAATAAATACAAAATAATTTGCAGCAACCCTAAATTATATGTATAAAACGGCAAAAACAATATTTCCGCAAAGACAAAAGAAATACCGCATATAACACAAGAAATTACGCCTGTCTTTATAAGCCTTAAATAACTTACATAATCGGAATTTCTTATCTGAATAAAAAGATTAAGCGTAAACAAAAGCGAAATAGATATAAGCATTGCAATTCCGGCACCGGCAAGATGATATTTTATAATAAGAAAATAATTTAAAACAAGTGATGTCAGCCCAATTAAAAGGCTGACCGCCATTTCCACATAAGTTTTATTTTGCAGGTGATATCGAATGTTAAAAAGTTTCATTAATTCATGTATAAATAAGCTCATGGCAAAAAAAGCCAGCACAATCCAGGCTTGAGGATATTTATCACCAAAGGCAAGCCGTTCTATGATTTTTGAATAACAGCAAAAAACCGCCGCAACAGGCATAAACAAAGCACAATAAAGCTGTATTGTATTCGTCATAAAAGGCTTAATCCTGCTTTTAGACTCAAATTTTTTGACAACTTCCGGAAACACAGCAAACGAAAATGTTGAAAATACCGGCGATAATATGCTTGTAGCATACAGCCACGCAACACCCGCAACCGCTGTGTCAGAAAAATAATGTTCATACTGAAATACAAATCTGTTGATATTTAAAATAGTCCAGATACTGGTGTTTGTTATAATCTGCGGCAGCGCGTATTTTAAACTTTCTGCAAGTATTGCAGGATTAACCTTGTGCAACACGCCTATTTTTAAATTTAAACTTTTTAATAAATAAACGTCAATACACAAAACAGCAAATCCCATAGCAAGCAAAACCGCCAAAAGTTTCGGCATAAATCCTGATAAAACAAGAAACAAAACAAGAAGCGACAATTGATAGGTGATTATACTGAAAGAATATAAAAAAGGCCTGTTTAAAACCCTGAGCATCTGATACAAAAATTGCCTTATCCCGACCGGCAAAACAATTAAAAGGGTTATAAACCAAGCAAAATCCGGAATAAACAGCTTTTCAAATGCCATCTCCTTAAATACAAAAAATAAAACCGCGATTAAAAAATACATAAAAATCGTAATCCATACAAGGTTTGAAAAAAATTCACCCAATCTATCGGACAGCTTATATTTTTCATAAAATCTCAATGCAGACTTAGCAATCCAATCCGTAGAACACGTACATACAAGATTCAATACCCCAATTGCCAGCTGAAAAATGCCTATGTCCTTTTCGCACATTATATGCGCTAAAACAGGTACTATAATTACTGAATTTAAAACAACAAGAATACGCGACGGCAAATAACTTAAAAAAGTTTTAAAAATCGTATTAAAATTTACGTTGTTGTACCCCAAAGTTTAATAATCCATATTCCAGTCGGAATTCACGACCCTGTTAAAACACCCGAATCCGTAAGTACTTGACTTGCAATAATCAACATCTTTCCACCAGCCGCCTCTGTCACCGACAAAACCGTCGCCATAAATGTGAAACATAAACAAATCCCGTCCGCTGATATTGGGTTTGGCATAACCGTTAACATCAACAATAACCGTTCCTGAAATCTTATACTGATCATTCAGAGGCTCAACACAAACTGAGGCGCCGTTAGCGACCATTACACAATACACATTTTCATCCGGTACAGTTACCGCACCCCCTTCCAAATTTGTATAAGAAGGCGCAAAGCAATCCGTAGGATCGGCCCCGCAATCTTTTGCAATTTTAAAATACTTATGCAAAAATTGCCCTGCAGTATCTTCAACGGAATCCGAAGAAGTCTGTACAAGATAAGAGTCAAATAAAGACTTCACCCTCTCATCCACCATCAATAACCGTACAGAATTTGCCATCTGGGTATAAATCCGCTGCAAACCGGCTATCTGCGTTTTTTTCTGATAATGAACACTTATTGTCGGCAAAGTAAGCATGGTAGCAATGCCTATTACTGCAAGTGTAATAAGAACTTCCGCCAATGTAAATGCATTATAAAAATTTTTCATATCTAACTCCGCTACAAAATTTTAACATAGATAAAACACCTCTGTCAACAAGCATTTGTGAAGAATAATTTTTAAAAAATAATTTCGTGTTATAATTTTAACAGTATGAAAAAATTTTTAACTATGCTGCTTTTAATCATAACCTGTCCGGTAGTCACACCGGGCATTGAGGATGTACAAAAGGTAAAAAAAGTTTACCTGAATGAAGCTGTGGAAGCTGCATTAGAAAATAATATAGATCTTCAGGCGGCACAAATTGAAGTTGATATTGCCAAAAACAACATAAAATCTGCAAACAGACTCCAAAACCCGTCAGTTGACGCATTTTATTTTTTAGGAGCCGCCGGCAGAAGCGAACCTAAACAAATAGGTGTCAGCGAAAATATAGAAATTTTAAAACGCAGTGCAAGAAAAAATCTTGCGACTTCCAATCTGGCACTGGTCGAAAAAAACGTCGGATACACCCGATTTGATCTCAAAATGGACGTAAGAGAAGCTTATATAAATCTTGTTGCGCAAAAATCAATTCTTGATACGCTTGAACAACAAAAAGAACTACAGGAAGAACTTTTGGAAATTGCAAATAACCGTTCAAAATCAAATGAAGTACCCGAAATTGACGTTTTGCAGGCTGAGATTGCATTGAATCAATTAATCACACAGGTTAACACAGCAAAAGTCAACGTGAATACGGCGCTTGCGAATTTCAATAAAATAATCAACGATCCGAATAAAATAATTTATGACAGTAAAGACAAACTTTTTTCGGAAGAAAATAATTTTCAGGAAATGCAGACACCGCCTCCGACGTATAAGTTTCCGGAATTCAGCTTAATCATAGAAAAAGCACTTGAAAACCGCTATGATGTCAAAATTGCAAAACAGGAAATAGACATAGCAGAGAAAAACCTGACAGTTGTGTCACGGCAAAGAATTCCCGACATTTCACTATCCGGCGGATACGCATACCAGTTAGGCAAATACACGGACACCGGAAACTTCAATAACGGAGCTTATGCGGGTGCAAGTCTTGTAAATATTCCGCTTTTCTACAACTATTCACCGGAGATTCAAAATGCAGCACTCAAAGTTCAGCAGGCGGAATTAAAGTATAAATCAGCTCAAAACAAAGCCATAAAAGACGTCAGTGCCGCCTACGAAAGGTTTTTGACAGCAGGTGAAAATCTGAATTACTACGAAGAAAAAATTCTAAAGAGTTCCGAAAAAATGATTGATATGTCAATGGACAGCTACGAACACGGCAAATCAGATATCACGGCATTAATTGTAATGAAACAGGCCTATAAATCAATAATTGTAGGTTATACCTATGCCTTAAGCGAATACTACAACAGCTGGACGGATTTTTTACGCGAAACCAACGACGAAGAATTTGAATTACCTGATGCAGTATAAAAATGTAAATTTTTTTTTAAACCTGACAAATTTTAATTTCAGGAGTTTTAGATAAAATGCAGGAGGCAAAATATGCAAATACAAAGAATAGGCCTGCCGGCATTTAGAGGCAGACAAATCAACCCGAATAAAGAAACCGCAGCATACGCGGACGGCACCAGAAAAGAAACCACATACGGGAAATTCGGACAAATAACTGAAGAAAAAACAACGCTTAACGGAAAATTAATTAAAGACGAGATTTATCATTATGCAGAAAACGGCCAATATCTCGGTCATACAAAAAAATATTATGACGGCGGAAATGAATATATGGAAAAAACAATTCATGCCGGCGAAAAAAGCATTAAAAAATTATACATAAACGGTCGGCTGACAGATAAAAAAATTTTATACCCATTTTACCTAAAAAATAACCTTGAGGCCCCGCCGATTGATCCTGGAGAAGAAATTCTAACTATATTTTAAATATCTGAGCATTACAAAAAGAATTAAATGGTGCCTTAACACACTCTACCGAGCAAAACAATTGATTATCGTTTTGCGAGAGGGCAAGACCTTGCTCCGAGTTAAGGCTCATTTTTTTGTCCAAAATCTTGTTTATTGCCTTAAAAAAAAAATGGTGCATTAACTCGGAATTGAATCAAACAGGTATTTTCAGTCGGTGCTTAACTAAAAAATACAAAAATACGCAAAGGGATAAAACAAGATTATTCTTGACTTTTCCCGATTTTTTTTTTATAATTTTGTTGCAAATTGTTGCAATTTTTTGAAGGTTATTGCAACAAAATTGCAACAAAAAAGAGCTGGTCTCAAATTGTTAATCTCACAAAAAATAGGATTTAAGGCGGCTACTTGCTACAATTTTAAGGCACACTGTAGCAAGACATATTACTAGCGGCAGTCTGCTTGATATTGCACAGATTACAAAACATAAAACAATACAAATAGTTAAAAGATGTTCACATTTAACTAAAAAGCATACGGCACAACTACTGGAAAATACGACAGCTGAAATATTTAGCGAAACACAAAAAACGAAAGCAGGTATAAATGAATTACGAAAATAAATGTGCAGAAATAGAAAAATTAAAAGCAGAATTAGACAAATACAGACCACTAAGCAAGGATGCATTAAAGCAGATACAAGAATATTACAAAATAGGACTTACTTATTCTTCAAATGCCCTTGAGGGTAACACTCTTGATTTAATTGAAACCAAGGTTGTATTAGAGGACGGCTTAACTATAAACGGAAAACCAATGAAAGACCACTTAGAAACGGTCGGGCATGCAGCAGCTTTTGATATGTTGCTGGAACTTGCAGAGAACAAAACCTTTACGGAAGATGATATAAAGACATTACACAGCCTATTTTATTCAAAGATTGATAATGTACATGCCGGATGCTATCGGGATAAACAGGTAATAGTTACTGGTGCTGATATTGATTTTCCTGCCCCTGAAGAACTAGACCGCAAAATGAAAGAGTTTATTAAAAATCTTTCCGACTTAAAACAACGCTTGCACCCTGTTGAATATGCAGCAATGGTACACGCATTATTTGTAAACATTCACCCGTTTATTGATGGTAACGGGCGAGTAGCAAGGTTATTAATGAATTTAGCATTATTACAAGCAGGCTACAATATAACAATTATTCCGCCTGTTGTAAGGACTGATTATATAAGAGCTTTGCAGAAGTCCAATCATAACGACTTTAAACCTTTTATAAATTTCATTTCTGAAATGGTCTACGAGTCACAAAAAGAATATTTGAAAACCGTCAAACATTTAGCAGACTAAACACATTAACCATAGGGGTTATATTTTTTGTTTTTATGGAGTAAGAAAACTACTAAATAATGAGAATGAATTACAACGTACTTTTTATTTTTAGAAGATCCATCAAAATAACAAAATAGCCAAAATCTTTGTGAAATAAGGCAAAAAAATGGTGCCGCAACTCACTCTGCCGAGAGCAACAACTGAGTGTTGTTGCTCGAGAGGGCAAGACCTTGCTCCGAGTTAAGGCTCATTTTTTTGTCCAAAATCTTGTTTTTTTTTAATAATTATTGCCTTAAAAAAAAATGGTGCCGCAACTCGGAATTGAACCAAGGACACAGGGATTTTCAGTCCCTTGCTCTACCAACTGAGCTATTGCGGCACGATATATTAAATTTTCATATAAATGCGACACAAGTTCAGGATAATCTGAGTCACATATATAATTCTACCTGCTGAATTTAAAACGTCAAGAACTTTTATTGAGGCCCGATATACAAAGTTACGTTACGTCCTTCCAGCATAGGTTTTTTTTCAATTTGAAGCGGCTCATTTTTCAAGTCATCAATAAATCTGTTTGCGAGATCAAACGCGAGTTCACTATGCTGCATTTCACGACCTCTGAGCATAATGACTATTTTAACTTTATTACCTTGAGCAATAAATTTTTTAATATTAGTAATCCGCACGTTATAGTCATGGGTATCAATTTTGTAACGGACTTTTACTTCCTTAACTTCAACAACATGCTGCTTTTTTTTAGCTTCTTTAGCACGTTTTTCAAGTTCATATTTATATTTTCCGTAATTCAATATTTTAGCAACAGGAGGTTCCTGGTTAGGACTGATTAAAACCAAATCCAGATCGGCATCATATGCCATTTGTAATGCTTTTGAAGTTTGTACAACCCCGTGGTTAGTGCCTTTATCGTCAATTAATCTCACTTCTCTTGCGCGAATACGCTCGTTCATAATTGCCTGATCTTTGTTATATCTGTCGTTAGCTATTGTCCTGTCTCCTTATATTAATATTACCTTGAATATAATAGCACAAACCGGCAAAAAATGCCATATATCTTAAAAAAACTTTTTTGTAACAAAATGTTAAAACAATTTTTTTAAGCCAAAAGCCTTATCTGCAAACGATTTCGGCCAGAAGTACGAGAAAAATAAAATTAAAGTTTTCCTAATTTAAGACCGATAAATAAAATGTCAAACGAACAATATAGGAGTATAATTATTATGATTGAAGCACAAGCTGAACTGTTAGGGATGAGCGCAAACGAAGACATTGACATGTCTGTACCGATTCAAAAATTGTTTGACGAATGTCTTAACTTTATTTCAATATCGAACTTTGAATAAAGTTAAAACCCTTGATGAAAAAGGATAAACGTAATGTTTATCCTTTTTTATTGTACATGGCTATATACATATTTGCATATTTGTATTAAACTAGTCAAAAAGGGGGATATTATATGCGCATCAATAATCTCTTAAAACTGACACTGGCGTCATTACTGATTACGAATTGTGCTTATGCGGGTTTTAAAGAGCACTATGATTTAGGTAAGGAATACCTTTCAAATTACCAGTATTCAGGCGCGATAACGGAATTTAAGAATGCATTGCGCATAAACTATATGGACAATTCTGCGAGAATAGGTTTGATCAATTCATATCTTGCAAGAGGAATGTACTACGGCAAGGAAGAAAAGGATTACGCAAAGGCCTCAGACGATTACAGAAGCGCCCTGTTTTATATGGTATATTACCCGACCAAAAACACATCCTCACCGGACACAGTTTATCAGGTTACCGGGAATTTAAACCGGTGTTTGAACGCAATAGGATTTAACACATCACCGGCAAACAGGTTTGAAACAGCAAAACAATTAAGAGCGGAGGGAAATTTTTCCGCCGCAGGTTATGAATTCAACCAAACGCTAGCGGACAAAAGCCTGCAAAAAGAAAGCTTTGAGCAGGTGGGCGACATTATGAAACTTCTGGGTAATAACCAAAAAGCAGCGGAATTTTACAGAAAAGCCATAGCAGTTGCGCCGACGGACATTGAATTAAGGCTAAATTATGCTAAAATGCTTGACAATCTTGGAAATGACGACGCTGCAGTTGTTGAATATAATTATATTTTATCAAAAACCACCGATAACAAAGAAGTTTTGTACGCACTGGAGCGAATTTACAAGAAAAAACTTGAAAATTCACCGAGCGATGCCGACATCACTGCGAATTTAGGCGCAATAATGCAAAAACAAGGGAAATTTGACGACGCACTGATGTACTATCAGAAATCAGAATACCTTAACCCTTCAAACATAAATACGAGATTAAATGTCGGAACACTTTATCAGCAAAAAGGTGATCCGAGAACTGCAATCAAAGCATACGATTCGGTTTTGATACTATATCCCGATAATATCAATGCAAACCTTTATAAAGCACAGGCAAATGCCGCTTTAGGAGATACGAAATCAGCAATTGCCGGGTACCAAAAAGTTCTCGCACTTGATCCTGCAAATTCCGACGCCAAAACTCAAATGCTGAATCTGGTAAAAGGCTCCATGACAACTTCACAGTTCATTGATTACGTTAAGAAAAACATGGCCGCCTCAAATCCTGCCGAATTATTCTACAGCTACGCTCTGGATTTGCATAAACAAAACAAACTCTCGGATGCAATAACAATGTATAATGAAGCTCTCAAACTAAATACAAAAAATCCTGAAATTTATCTAAACCTTGCAATAGCTCAAAATCAAGCAGGCACACCGGATATTGCATTGAATACTCTTAAAACCGCACAAAGCGCTTTTCCTTCAGATGTTCAGATAAAAGATGCGATAAATTCAATCAGCAAAGATCTTGTAAACAGCAAACTGGCAAAAGCAGCCTCTTACTATGACGTAAAAGATTACAAAAATGCAATCTCGGAATACTCAAAAATCAACCCGCCGACAGTGGATTCTATGCTGGGGATTGCCTCAAGCTATCAGGCAATGGAAGATTACGATAACGCAATCACATACTACGGGAAAGCCCTTCAGCTAAAGCCTGCCGACTCAGATATTCCGTACTATATAGCCATATTATACGCACAAAAAGAAGACTGGAATAATGCAAAATCGTATCTTGAAAAGTCACTTGCAATTGACAAAAATAACACAAAATCACTTGACTTTTTACAAAGCGTAAATGAGCAATTGAGCCTTAAAAGCTTAAATGAAGCAATCGCGCTTTATGAAGCAGAAAAATATGATGAAAGTTTGAAAATTCTAAACAAAATACTATCCTCAGATACGTCAAACGCTTATGCATACTATTACAGAGGCATGATTTACGACACAAAAGAACAACGCACGTCAGCCATTGATGATTTCAAAAAAGCATATGCACTTAATAAAGAATTAGCAATTTTAAATTACATGATAGCAGCGGATTATGACGCACTCGGAAACAGTCGGGAAGCGCTCAAATACTATACTGAATACGCGAACTCCGACGCCGAAGATGATGAATACAAGCAATATGCCAAATCACGGGTCAAAGAACTGAATGGAAATTAAGGAACTCATAAAAAGCCGGGTATCACTGGCACCGATGGCCGGAATAACGGATTATGTACTAAGGAGTTTGGTCAGACAATATTCCCAAAACTGTCTTTTAACAACGGAAATGATAAGTACTGAATTTCTTGCCCAGACATTAAACGGCAGAAACGGGACGGAAATATTAGAACGTGATGATGACCACAGCCCAATAGCTTACCAGATAAGCGGACACAAGCCGCATTTAATAAGACTTGCGGCATCAACACTTTCTGACAGAGCAGATATAATAGACATAAATATGGGTTGTCCGGTGAAAAAAGTCGTAAACGGACATGACGGATGTGCCTTAATGAGAAAACCAAATCTTGCTGCAGATCTTGTAAAAGCGGCCAAAGACGGAACTGATAAACCTGTAAGCGTAAAATTCCGGCTCGGGTATACAACGGAAGAACTCAATTTTGTTGAATTTGGCGAAAAAATGCAAAACGCCGGCGCAGAATTTATTACCATCCATGCCAGAACCCGCGCGCAAATGTATTCCGGTAAAGCAAATTGGAAACTCGTAAAACAGTTAAAAGAAAGCGTTGACATTCCTGTTTTTGTAAACGGTGATATTGTATCTGTTGAGACAGCAGTTGAAGCGCTGGAAGAATCAGGAGCGGACGGAGTTGCAATAGGCAGAGGCGCTCTCGGAGATCCCACGCTCATTTCAAGAATTGAACATTATCTTAAAAATAAAGAAATAATTTCACCTCCGACATTAAAAGACCGCGTCAAAATGCTTCAATACCACCTTGATGAAGAAATCAAACTGCGGACAAAACAGGCCGGAATAAAATTTATGCGGAAATTTTACCCTTACTATCTATCAGGCTTTCAACACGCCAAACAACTCCGCACAGAGCTTATAACAGAAGAAGATTACGATAAAATAATTACAATTCTTAACAAAATTATATAAAAACAGCAAATTTTTATTTTTTTGAATTTAAAATCAATTGTAAGGAGAAACAATGAAAGTTCAGTCATTAATAAGAGATCTAATAATCAATTCACGAATAAACTACAATATGAATGATGCAAAAGAAAGCATCGTATGGTTCAACAAAAATACATTGAAGCCGTATATTGAAACCCAAAAGGTTATACTGTCTGACAAAGTTCATGCAGCGCATGATTTAAAAAGAATGACTGACGGCCGGACATTTGAAGTTTATCAAACCCCGTATGCAACATTACAGGTATTAAAAGATCAAAACGGCGGTATTAAAAAAATGGCAATGAAAGATTACCAGTCAAAATCCAAAATTTCCGTAAACGAATACGTAATCGACGGTTTTAAAGCCGCTTTAAAATATGTAGATAACGATCTTTTCAAAAATATATAATTACATCCGTTCGGGAGCTGTCACAGCAAGCAGATCAAGCGCGTTATTAAGAACTGTTTTAACCGAATACACAAGCGCCAGTCGTGCTTTAGTAAGTTTTTTGTCATCATTAATTACACGAACAGAGTTGTAGAAAGAATGAAATTCCGCAGCCAGTTCCTGCACATAACGGCAGATGGTATAAACCTGACGGGTTTTTGCCGAATTTTCAATCAAAGATTTATATTCTTCAAGTTTCAAAACCAGTTTGCGCCCGTCCTGAATATTTCCGTTCAGCAGCGATTTGTCAAAATTATCAATCAAATCACTGTACTCGTTTTGCGATAAAATTGCCGGAGCAGATTTGCCGGATTGCGTATCAATTTTTTCATTAATAACATTTCTGATAATTGAGCAGGCTCTGGCGTGAGCGTATTGGACATAAAATACAGGATTTTCATCGGAATTTTTCTTAGCGAGGTCAATATCAAAATCAAGAGTCGTATCAATGTTGCGCATAGCCATCCAAAAACGTGTTGCATCAACACCGACCTCATCAATCAAATCTTCAAGGGTAACCATATTTTTACGTTTGCCCATTCTGACCTCTTCGCCGTTCACCACAAGATTAACAAGCTGGCCGAGAAGAATTTCGAGTTTCTCAGGATCACGTCCCAATGCGGCAAGAGAAGCTTTCACACGTGCGACATAACCGTGATGATCCGCCCCCCAGATGTCAATCATCCTGTCGAAACCACGATCCAATTTATCAATATGATAAGCAATATCAGCCGTCAAATAGGTATTAGCCCCGTCGGCTTTTTTAATGACCCTGTCTTGGTCATCTCCGAAATCTGACGATTTGAACCAGACGGCCCCCTCTTTTTCGTATATTTTCCCGCTGTTTTTAAGTTTATTAACACATTCATTAACTTTTCCGGATTTATGAAGCGAAAGTTCCGAATAAAAATTATCAAAATGTACCCTGAATTTTTCCAATAAATCCCGCTGGACTTTTTCTTCATAATTTTTTGCAAAGTTACAAAGCGTCTGAACATCATCCGGTAAACCATTATGAGTTTTAAGATATTCTTCAGCAACAGGAATTAAATAATCACCCGGATAATAATTTTTACGTTCTGCCTCATCTACAGGAAAATCAACATCCTCTCCGAGTTTTTGTCTAATTCTTATTGCAAGAGAATTTCCCAGCTTTTGAATTTGTGAGCCTGCATCGTTTATGTAAAATTCCTGATAAACCTCATGTCCATAAAATTTCAAAAGATTTGCAAGAACGGAGCCCATAGCGGCCCATCTTCCGTGACCAATATGGAAAGGGCCTGTAGGATTTGCGGAAACATATTCAAGAATAATTTTTTCTTTTTGGATATTGTCAGGCTTTCCGAACAAAGATTTTTTCCGGAAAATTTCATCGATCAAATCAATAAGCAGCGAATTACCTGCTTTAAAATTTATAAAACCAGCTATTACAGTATAATCATTATCCTCTTTATCAATAAATTCCAGGACATTTTGCGCAATTAAAGCCGGTGCAATTCGAGCACAACGAGCAAGAGATGAAACATTGACAGCGTAATCACCAAACTCTTGATTTTTCGGACGTTCAACAATCAAAGTGCCTTTTGAATATTCACTCATCTGCCCCAGCTTACCTGCTTGTATAGCAGCTTCAACAGCCATTTCAACTTTATTCAAAAAATAATCTTTTATCATAATTCTCTCCTGTGCCTATCATAACACAAACACAGGAGAGAGAGAATTTTTACCATAATCGTCTTTGAATTCCCAGTTATCAATCATTAATAAAGCCGTACAGGCCCTTCTGGTGTATTCTTTAAAATCATTATCGCCTTCATTTATTGCTTCTGATTCCTTGCAGGAAAATAAAACATTTGACTCACCGCCCAAAATATTACCTAAAATCCCGCCTTCAAGAATTTCTTCGCGGCTAATACCGTCATGCCAGCCCGCCGGCAGCACTTTGCCGTCATGAGCAATAAACATAAACCAATCACGCCCATCACGTAAATTTTCAGACCCTATGTTATTTACGGTGACAACAAAATATACGTTTTTACCCTTATAATCTGTTACAACAGACAAACCTGCACCAGATGAAAGAAAATAATTAACACCTACACGGCTTACAGGCTTGCCGCAAGTATAATCGTCAATACCTACAGAACATTTTTTAATATTTTTATAATACGGCACAATATATTTTTCAACAGCAGCTATTGAAGATTCTGCGGACGGAAGATCCGACCCGTCTTCAGGATTGCCGAAATTCCAGATATTCATAGCCCCGTTATCAACTTCCGACAATCTTATAATCTGTGTAAGCTCAGCATAAACCTTTTTAACCTTTGTCGCAGTAGCTTTCTTCTGATAATCAGCAATAAGCGTCGGGATTGTCATAGCTGCCACAATGCCGATTATGGCAAGGGTTATCAAAACCTCAGCGAGGGTAAAGGCAGCTTTCTTTGAAGTGAATAAGCGTTTTCTGCGTGCTTCGCACAAGGGGCTTACCCCCACCCCTTGAGGGCGGGGGTTGAATTTCAACACCAGCTTGCGAGTGTTTGAAATTCGGGGGCGGGGTCGCATTTTATGTGCTCCTTCGGCTAAAGCCTCAGGATGACATGCCAAGCTCCACCAATGTCTGATGTGTTGTCGTGCCTCAGGCACCTCAGGATGACATGATAATTCCGTCATCCCGGACTTTGCAAAGCGAACCAACGAAGAACGAGTTGTGTGAGCCTGCATCCGGCGGCGAAACAGGTAGGTCGGGATCTTTTTTTTATCTTTTAGATCCCGCAATAAATGCGGGATGACGTTTATAAATAGACCTATGTTAAGTATAGTGTCCTGCCTCTCTTGTTCGCTCGCATTAAACGGCGCTGCGGTCTTTGCCTTCGCAAAGACCTCCAGCCTCTGCTCGCTCACGCTCAGGCAGTGCGGGATGACAAATTGTTGGTCGGGTTTTCTAATCCGACTGTTACTTCTTAGTGCCTTACTGCCATAGTATCTTAATATCTTTTTCCAATAGATACCTCCGAAATGCCCGCTACGCGCGGTTAAAAGGGTCGCCCCCCCCC
>CALUQQ010000113.1 GCA_944322955.1 Candidatus Gastranaerophilales bacterium | reverse complement strand
GGCAAAAAGAGGTTCTGGAAATTTTGCAAAAATCCGGCAAAATGCCTTTGATTTTGTTTGAACGTCAGGCAAAAACAACGCGTAATACCATTAAAAAACTGGAAGAACTCGGCTGTTTAAAGATTACATCTGAAGAATTATACCGCAACCCGCTTGATATATTAAAGATTACGGAAAAAGAACCGCTGTTTGAACTTTCACCCGATCAGCAAAAAGTCTGCGAAGGGATAAAAAATAAAGCTGAAGGTAATAAAACAATATTACTTCATGGTGTCACGGCAAGCGGCAAAACGGAAGTTTATTTTAAATTAATCGACGATACAATCAAAGCAGGTAAAAATGTTTTGTTTTTAGTGCCGGAAATTGCACTTGCCTCACAATTAACCAAGCGTTTGGCGAAAAAATTCGGCACTGATGACGTTGCAATATGGCACAGCAGTATCTCGGACGGCGAACGTTATGATGTATGGCAAAAATTATACAAAAACGAAATTAAAATACTTGCGGGTGCGCGTTCAGCTGTTTTTGCCCCATTGCAAAATATCGGGTTAATTATTATTGATGAGGAACACGAAGGCGCCTATAAACAAACAAATCCTGCGCCGAGATATGATGCGCGTGTTGTTGCGCGAAAACTTGCGGAATTCCATAACTGTCCGCTTTTATTGGGTTCAGCAACGCCTGATATTTCGGTTTACTACAGAGCCGTGAATTCGGGTAATGTTTTTGAGCTTAAAAAAAGATATAATGACGCAAAAGTACCGCCGGTAACAGTCATAAATATGCAGGAATACGGCCGTGCGGCATACAAAAATGTTATTTCAAAGCCTTTGCAGACAGCGATTAATGAAACTTTAGATAATAATCAGCAGGTGATTTTGTTGATTAACCGACGCGGGTTTTCGACGTTTACCCAGTGTCAGGCATGCGGGCACGTTATTGAATGCCCTAATTGTGCTATTCCGATGATCTGGCACTCGCGAGAACAGCGTTTGAAATGTCACTATTGCAACCACAGCGAAAGTTTTCCTGATTTTTGTCCAGAATGCGGCTCGGATGCTTTGAAAAACAGCGGAACAGGCACTCAGAAGATTGAACAGTACATCAAAGAACTTTATCCGGATAAAAAGGTTGAACGTATCGACGGTGACATTCTTGTAAGAAAGGGCGAACACATAAGGCTTTTGGAGCGATTTCAAAAGGGGGATATAGATATTCTGGTCGGCACGCAGATGATTGCAAAAGGTTTGGATAACCCGAATGTTACCCTTGTCGGTGTTATTACGGCAGATGCAAGCTTTAACCTGCCGGACTTCAGGGCATCAGAGCGCGGATTTCAGCTTTTAACCCAAGTCGCTGGGCGTGCAGGACGCGGCGATTTCGCGGGGCGTGTGTTTTTCCAAACTTATAACCCTGAATTTTACGCGCTTGAAAGTGCTAAATCCCAAAATTACGGTGAATTTTTTGAAAAAGAAATTATTGCTCGTGAGGAATTTGATTATCCTCCGTTTAGCCAGATTATAAGGCTGGTTTTGGCATCTGAAAACAATTTCCGTGCAGAAAAATCAGCGCAAGAAATTGCTTTGAGGCTCTGTACAATGGTTGAAAAGTATGGAATATCAGAGCGGATTGAGGTCTTGGGTCCCACAAATTGTGTAATTGAACGGCTCAACGGGCAGTATCGTTTCCAAATTCTTATTAAAAACAAGATGGATGAAAAAGGTCACAGGTTTATTTCAAGTTTTCTGAATAAAATTACCATGCCAAAAGACATTAAGCTCACAATTGACGTGGATCCTTTAGATATTTTGTGATTAATCACATTTATGCTTGCCGTCCCATGATAGGTCGTCACAATGCAGGTAATCCATGTTTTTATTGTATATAACCCAGGCGGTACATGCATAGCCGTTATAAGCTACTTCCCCGTCTCGGTCACAGTATTTTTCAAATGTTCTTAATTTATAATCACCGGAGAAGAGTTCCGTGTCTTTATTACCTGCAGGAATAATCCCCTTCGGTAATACATAAAAGTTAAAAATATCTTTACCATATATGTTAGGCGGATTATCAATGCCGTTTATGTCAATACTAAAATCAAGACATACTTTCTTTTCATTGCATCTAAAGTTTGATATAAATCCTCCTTCTAGGGTTATTCCGTCTGCAAGTGTTATTTCTGCAAGGCTGGTTGTTATAGTAGATGTATTTTCTACGTTAAGATAGGAGTTTTTGTGGCCATTGGTTAATTTTTCATTAATAGACCATTTAAGAACTTTCATGTTTTTTGTCATAATTTTCCAAAATAATTCGGTATTTGAAACGGTATTCTCTGTATAATGTCTGTTACCTTCATCATCTTCTTCAACCAAAGAATTTCCGGAAAATCCCCATGTTTTGAATTCGCCGTTTTCAACTTTAGCCATTTGATAAGCGTTACTGATAGTAGCATAAGCTTTCGTAAGCCGTGATACAATTTGTTTTTCCTGATAATTCGCTATGAGTGTTGGTATTGTCATGGCTGCTACAACACCTATTATGCCCAGTGTTATTAAGACTTCTGCTAATGTAAAAGCTCTTTTCCACATGTTATTCCTCCAATAATCTAAACAATACTCAAGTTATTATTTACTATAGTAAATAATATATTTATAATAATCTCTTTTTAATCAAATGTCAACAATATAAAATATTTTTTATGAAAGAAAATTTTGCTTATATTTTGGGGTCAAATATAAAAGCTGAAAGATTACGAAGGCACTACACGCAGGATGAACTTGCGGAACAGCTTGATATGAGCGTAAATTATGTAGGCAAAATTGAACGCGGGGTTATTATACCGAGCGCCTATGTTATATATAAATTGTCGCAGATCCTCAGGGTCGAAATAAATGAATTTTTTAAAGAAGTTGTATAAATATTTATATTAAATAAGTTTCAATCTCAGAAACAAAGTACTTTGTTTCTTTTATGGATGCAAGTATTTCTTTATCATCAGGTTCATACATAAAGTCATAATCAGATTTTTGTCTGTTG
>CALUQQ010000112.1 GCA_944322955.1 Candidatus Gastranaerophilales bacterium | reverse complement strand
AAAGAAACTCTTTTAACTGCATCAGATAAAGGTTGTCAGGAAAATATAACAAATGAGCGTGCATATTGTACAAAATTAATTCAGATGAATAATTGGAAAATTCCTGACGATTATTTTTACAAGTTTTGATTATGGACATTTAGTAAAAAATCATTTAATATAAGTGTATGAACAACTTTGATTTAGGACGTATGTTAATGAAGTTTACAAACACGCAGATGTTTGCAAACCGTCAGGCGCCGGTAAATTCTCAGTCTGTTCATGAAAGTTTTGCGCAAAATATTCAACAGAATGTTCCGGCACAGACATCTGTCTCAAATACCGTAAATCTTCAGATGAATACCCTTCACAGTATGGATATGGCCGTTTATGCAAAAGAGGTTATGCAGCTTCCGAAAAATTTGAATGAATTTATATATATGCTTCAAAAAGGCATGACGCAGCTTCAATTTAACCAAATGTTTTCGCAGCAAATTGCTGCTCAGAGAAACGCGCTTTCGCAAATGCAGGCACAAATTCTTGCGCAGCTGCAAGGTTTGTCAACACCGGGTCAAATCCAAACGATTATCCAAACGCAATTGGCAACACAACTTCAATCTTCCATAAAAAATCTTGCGCTTTCACCAACTGGCATGATTGATTTGTCACAAATCGCACAAATGATTCAAGCAAACGGAAAGGAGGCTGTGACAAAATTAATAACCGCAATGACTGCTGCATCTAAACAGGGGATTAATGATTTAAGCCAGATAAAAGAAATGGCACGTCTTATCAATAACAGTATGGCTGCTGCGGCACAAAACGATCCTGCACAAACTTTAAAAGTGCTTTTGCTATTGTATCTTCCATGGCTGCCGCTGGAAGAAGGGGTTGGATTTGATCTTGATATAGAAACATCCGATGATACAGATGAAAGCGATAGTATTTTGACTATTACGATTTCTACCGTAAACTATGGAACGGTTACGGCTACGCTTGTTTTGGAAACTTCAAATTCTGTCCATGTGTCTATTGAATGTTCAAAAGATTTTCCTAAAGAAGAGCTGTTAATAAGAATTCAAGGTGATGAAAAACATTATTCAATGAATTCTGTTGTTACTTTTTCCGACAAGGAGGCAAAGGCTGAAGATAATGTTGCAAAAGCTAAAATTAATATGTCGCAGACAACGGAAATTAATCCGTTTATGCTTTTGATGGCACATACCGTAATTCGTCATACAATAGAAATTGATAATAACAAATCAATCGGGGTTACAAGTCATATTGACGGCGGGGAGTAAAGTTGGCTTTCTTTTTAAAGTCGTTAAGACGATAAGATGTTTCTCGGATTTGCTCTACTCTCAGTTTCGTTTAAGGAGCTTACATTTTTGCCGGCTCATTCTGTTCGCTATCCGGATTTGCACCTTTGGCGCGTCATCCGTCCGCAAATCAGCCAAGTCGTTAAGTCTTTTTCTCTGTGCTTTGCCGTATATAGAAATACTAAAGTTTATATGAAAAACTACTTGATAAAAGCTTTTTATTTTAGTAAAATAGAATAAAAAGCGGGGTTTTATGTCTGAAAAAAGAATTTTGATAGTTGATGATGATGATGAAATTAGAGAGCTTCTGGAATATGATGTTGCGCAGAGCGGCTATTTTGTTGATACTGCAAAAGACGGTCTGGAAGGTCTTAATAAAGCCTTGAATAATACTTATGATCTTATTTTGCTTGATGTTATGATGCCTAAAATGAACGGTTTTGATGTCTGTAAAAATATCCGGCAGGCAAAGCTTGCAATTCCTGTTCTGATGCTTACAGCTAAAGGTACAATTGACGATAAGACAGAAGGCTTTGACTGCGGAGCGGATGATTATCTGGTTAAACCTTTTGATATTCAGGAGGTTCTTTTGAGAATTCGTGTTTTGTTGCGGCGTAATAATATGGAAGAAGAAAAAAATTCACTTTCTGATGAAATTTTGAGCGCCGGCGATATTACTATTTCTCCCGAAACTCTGGAAGCTGTTATTGTAAATAAAAAAGTTAAATTGACCCCGACGGAATTTGAAATCCTTTATTGCCTTATGCAGCATTTTAATAACCCTGTTACGCTTGCAACTTTATTGGATGAAGTCTGGGGATATGACAGCAATGAAGATGTCAGAATGCTTAGGGTTCATGTGGGCGGTCTGAGAAATAAAATTGAACCTGATACAAAAAATCCCAAATATTTGCATACGGTTACTAATGTGGGTTATAAATTGACACCTTTCGCGGAGGGTTAATGGCTTTTAAACGTCTTAAAATTGTTGAACAAATTGCGATAGTATTTTTCTTTTCAGTGTTGATTCCGATGACAATAAGCGGTTTTATCATCAACAATATTAACCAGCAGTCAGTACGGTCGCAGTTAAGACAAACGGCTGTTTTGATTGCGAATATGGTTTCCGATGAAATAGATTTTTTTCTTAGCCAAAACCAGATGACCTTGAGTCAGATAGCTTATACCCTTAATTATCTTGATTCTCCCCAAAGAAAACAGGAATTTTTGGACAGTCTGGAAAAAAAAGTTCCCGGCTGCGATGATATTTTAATTGTTAAATATCAAAGTGAACTTGATGAAATTACTAAGCTAAGCCGTGAAAATAAGAAAGCTGTTTTATATACAAAATTGAAAAACGGTGATTATCTTACGATAACCTATGATGTAGAAAATCTTCGTTCAAAATTGTTCAAATCTCTTGACGAAGATGCAAGACAGATCTATGTGCTTGATGAAAATGGCGAACTTATTGCAGCACATAATTACACGGATGATGTGTTTCAAAAAACTATACAGCTCTTGCCTAAATATCGCAGGTTTGATGACCCTGTAATTTTCGGCGATGTCAAAAATCAGCCTATTGTTTATGTTACAAAAGAAGACCCCAGAATTACCATTATCGTAAATACAACAGAAGATATTACGAACCGCACCATTAACGATAACAGATTGAAAATAATTCTCTCCGTACTCGCTGCAACTGTTACAATTCTGTTTGTGTCGGCTCTGTATACTTATTATCTTTATATTAACATTCGTCAGCTTTTTAAAGGTATTATTGCGATTTCTAAAGGTAATTATAACCGTCAGATAAGACTTTTGACAACAGCTTTTACACCTTATGAAATTGTGTTTCTCGCATTTGAATTTAACAAAATGGCTAATGCTATTCATAAATCTTATCTTCAATTGCAGAAAAATAACGTTGAATTGAAAGAATTAAATGAATTCAGATCAAATTTAATTGATACTGTCAGCCATGAATTAAGAACACCTTTGACAAGTATTCAAGGTTATACATCACGCTTAATGCGTCAGGATATTACAATAGATGAGGAAACCAAGAAAAAATCTTTAAGAGTTATTAAGGAGCAGTCGGAAAAATTGCAGCGCTTGATTGAGGATTTGTTAACTATTCCAGATATTGAAAGAATGCGATTGAAAACGGTTAATGAACCCGTTAATTTGCGTGATGTATTGGAACGCTCCGAAATGCTATTACGCAAAAAAGACGGCAGAACAATTATTATAAAAATTAAGGATGATTTTCCGTTTGTCTTTGCAGATAAAGGCAGACTGGAGCAGGTTTTTGTTAATCTTTTGGAAAATGCTGTCAAATATTCTTATCCGGATTCAGTCATTCGTGTTGAAACCGATGTCAAGGATAACAAGGCCAGAATTCTTGTTAAAAATGATTGTGATGTGATTCCGAAGGATAAACTTCAGCGTCTTTTCGGTAAATTTATAAGGCTTGATGACAATACAACAAGAACAACACGTGGAACAGGTTTGGGATTATTTATCGTAAAAGGTCTTGTGGAGGCTATGAATGGTAAAATCGAACTTTCATCCTCTACAGGCTGCGGATTTTGCGTGGAAGTTACTTTGAATTTGGCGGGAGTTATTGTTTAGATGAACTTTATGGAGCTGGCAATTAATATTGCAAAAACCGTAAAAGGTGAAATTGCCGTGGGTGCGGTTATTGTAAAAGATGGCGAGGTTGTTGCCATTGAGGGAAATAGCAAAGAAAAAGATAATGATGTTACATGTCATGCGGAAATTCTTGCAATTCGTAAAGCCTCTGAAAAATTAGGCAGATGGAGGCTTGATGACTGTGATTTGTATGTTACGCTGGAGCCTTGTCCGATGTGTGCATGGGCTATAATTGATTCCAGAATAAAAAATGTTTATTTTGGTTCATATGACGTAAATTACGGTGCTTTAGGGTCTAAAATTGATTTACGCGAATTCGTAGGGGCAAAACTTAAAGTTTATGGCGGAATTATGGAAAAAGAATGTGATGAAATTTTGGAAAATTGTTTTTCTGACATAAGAAAAAAAACGGGGAATTAATCCCCCGTTTCATTTTCTATAGGAATTGTTATGATATACATATCGCCTTTGCGTTCTTTTGTTAATCTGCTTAAATCAACATTGTCACCGAACATATAACTTTGCGTGAATTCAACTAAAGATTTTCTGCCGCCAAATCCGTGAATGCCTGCTGCTTTTACCGTCAAAATGTTGCCGTTTGTTTTTACATCAACATTTTTGTCGCTGTCATTTAACGGAACTAAATCAACAAGCACTTTGTATTCGTTATCATCCTGTTCAAGTCTGATAATGTGGTTTGCGCGTTCCTGAAGATGCTCCGTGCCTCTGAAAGCTTTTTTAAATGCTTTTTCCATTTCACGGTCACGTTTTTCAATAGCTCTGTCCATTCTTTTCATCTGGTTAACAGGGTTAAGCATTGCCTTGAAATACCAGTCAGTTACTGCATAAAACGCTAAAAATGCACCTATTAAAGCCATCAAGCCGTAAAATAAGTGTTTTAAAATCGGATGGCGCTCAAATTCACAAGTTCTGTGGTGTTCATAGTTGTTGTTTTCTTCCATAGAACCCTCCTTTCTTATTGAATTATATTATTTAAATTCCTTTGTTTTGTCCATAACCGAAATGACTTAATCCTGTTGCGGAATATTATATAGTATGTTACAATATTTGTAAAAAGTAAAGGAAATGATTTATGGCTAAAATTCTGGTAACTATGCCGGACGACTTTTTGAGCAAGGTTGACGGGCTTGCATTAACAGAACAAAGATCGCGCAGTGAACTTATAAGAGAAGCTTTGAGAACGTATATGAGGAGAATTACGGCATCTCAGGCAAAATCCGCGCCTAAAAATGCTGAAATTCTTGAACAACTTATCGGTTAAATTCTTTTATAAATGTTTCAACCCATTTTACAAGATGTTTTAAGTCATATGGCTTAGGCAGATAAAGATCCGCTCCGCAATTCAAAACAGTTTCTTTATTGTGGAATATTGATGTTACAATGAGTTTTGAATTTATTAATTTTTTGTTCTGTTTTAATTTTTTGCAGACACCAAGACCTTTTCGGGTTTCAATATCTCCCGCATCAAGTATAATTACTGCGGGTATTGCCTCAGAATTGTGTTCAACAATTTCAAATCCTTGAAGTTCAAGTATTGTTTTTAAAAGGGTATTCATTGCGTCATCAGGTTCTATTATGGATATTTTGTTATTAAATTTTTTCGCCTCAACAGCATTATCAGCAGTAATTTTAGGCCGTTCTATCAAATAGTTTGACCGTGCCGGTGTGTGTGCCATATTATGTGTTTGTACAAGGGCATTTATAAGTTGTGTAACATCATCAAAATGATTGAATTCATTTGTTACAATTCCTGTTGTTGTATGGACAAATTCACATCTGCGGCCTGCAAATTCATCACCCTGAGTTATCATATATCCGCGAGTCACGTCTTCTGGCGAATAAAATTTGGCTGCTACTGATTCAAAAGCAAATGAAATGTAATTTGCAAGTTTGTCAGCTTTGTACATATCGGTTATTATTAAAAATTTGTTGACGGAAATTATACCAAAATAATCTTCTTTGTTCAGGGCAGATTGAATAATTGCGCAAAATGTTCGGATTAATTTGTCTGAGGCAAGTTCGGTGTAAGACTCTTTGTAATCTTCAAAATTGTCGATGGTTATGAACATTGCAGCCCAGAGATTTTTGGATTTTATAATCCTTTTTAAGGCACGTAGAGAATAATTTTTATTTGGCAAAAGCTTTTTTAAGTCGAGATTTGATTCAAATTCCCGTCGGAGGTGGGCTTTTATGCGCATTGAAAATTCATCTGAATTTACGGGTTCGCTTATAAAGTCGTCAGCACCGCTGTCTAGCACTTTCAGTCGATCATCAACTTCTGCGGATTTTGAAATCGCAATGATTACCGGCCGCATGTTATAAGTTAATGCCCGAATTTTTTTGCAGTAATCCGAAAGGTCACTGTCTATGCTGTCGGAAATTATTATAACATCAGGTTCGGTGTCTTGTATGGTTTTCATTGCCGATATAAGGTTTTTTGATACAAGTACAATATTTGTATCATTCTCCAGCAACTTTTTATATTTGGTTGAAAGCTCACGCCTTTTATCTATCAACAATGTTACCGATTGCATTTTACCCTCGCCTGTTCTTCAACGCTTTTGACAGGAAACAAAATTTCAAATGTGGTTTCTCCGTCACCTGAAATTACCGATATCCTGCCGTCCATTTTTTCAACAAGATTTTTTGTTATGTAAAGCCCCAGTCCGCTGCCTTGAACTTTTCTGGTCAGGGGGTTATCTATTCTTGAAAATTTCGTGAAAATTTTGTTGTAATTTTCCGGCAGAATCCCTATCCCGCGATCGGTTACTTTTATTGAAACATAATCTCCGGCAGGTTCGGCTGTTATTGTTATTGTTGTGTTTTCATTTGAATATTTCGCGGCATTTTCTATCAAATTCGTCATTATTTGCTGGAATTTGTCTTTATCTACAATTATATTCGGCGTGTTTTCATTAAAATTAAATTCAAATTTATGCGCCGGATATGCTGTTTTTATGATATCTATAACCGGCTCAATCAGCGTTTTTAAATTTGCTTCTTTAAAGATAAGAATTTCCTTTTCGGAATGCAGTTTTGTGACGGAAAGCATATTTTCCACTAACCCGATAAGTCTGTTGGATTGGTCTTCAATAATCTTCAGGAATTTTTTCTTGCTTTCGTCGTCTAGTTTGTCCCATGATGTCAGCATTGTCTGGGCAAACCCCCTGATAGATGTCAAAGGTGTCCTTAATTCATGGCTTACGGTTGATATAAAATCTTCATAGTTGTCCATATTTTGATTATAACAAATTTTGCGGCGTTTTGCTTAAAATTAACAATATATTTATAAATCCATAATTAAATAGTCAAGTTCATTTATTAATTCTCTGAATTTGGTCTTGATAATGCTGTTCAGTTCGTTGATGTGTCCGCATTCTAATCCATTTTCAATGCAATAGTTAAGTGCTTCCAGTATTATTTGGTACAGATATCTTACTTGATACAGTTCATTAAAAATCGTTGTCAGTTTTTTATGCATAATGTCCAATCTGTAATTTTATGTTACATCTAATACTTAAATTTTTAAGTTTATACTTAAAAATTTAAGTATATTTTATAACTAATGACAGAAAATGTCAAGATAGATATAATAAAAATTATGAGTACAAAAAGTAAACTTAAAGCTTTTATAACATTGAATGATGTATATATAAAAGATTTAGCCGTAATGATGACGGAAAAATGCGGCAAAAAATATACTCCTGACGGTCTTGCCGGAAAAATAAGACGTGAAACACTAACCTTTAAGGAGGCAGAATTGCTCGCCGATATTTTAGGTTATAACCTTGAATTTGTTAAAAAATAATTTTTAAAACACGTTAGTTTTAATAGGGTTTTTGAATTTTGTAATATTTGCCTGGAATAAAAGGTCAACTTTACCGACAGGGCCGTTTCTGTGTTTTGCAATGATGATTTCGGATTCGCCTTTGGAAGCGGCTTTTGCGACTTCTGCTTCTTCGTCATTTTTCTTGTAATATTCGTCACGGTAGATAAACATTACAATATCTGCGTCTTGTTCAATTGCACCTGATTCTCTCAGGTCTGATAACATCGGACGCTTATCGGTTCTGGATTCAACCGCACGTGATAATTGCGAAAGTGCTATTACCGGTACATCAAGTTCACGCGCAAGAGTTTTCAAGCCCCTTGATATGGCTGAAATCTGCTGCATACGATCTTCGCGGCCGGAGCTTTCCATTAATTGCAAATAGTCTATTACGACCAAGCCTAAATCTTTTTGTTCCATCTTTAATCTGCGGCATTTAGCTCTTATATCGGTTAATGTACAGCCGCTGGTATCATCAATATATATGGGGGCGTTTGCAAAGTCATTCATGGCACTTACGAGTTTATCCCAGTCTTTGCCTTGCATATTTCCTGTTTTAAGCCGCTGGGTATCAACTTCTGCCTGTGAACACAACATACGCTGAACAAGTTGTTCCTTTGACATTTCAAGTGAGAATATTGCAACCGGAACTTTTTCTTTTATTGCAACATTTTGTGCAATATTCAGAGCAAAAGCCGTTTTTCCCATTGAAGGACGCGCAGCAAGGATTATGAGGTCGGATTTTTGCAGTCCGCTTGTCATGTTATCAAGTTCATAAAAGTCGGTTCTTAATCCTAACAATTCATCTTTGTGTTCATAGCGATATTCAATTTTTTCGTAAGAATTCAAAACAAGATCTTTTATATGGCTTAAATCTGTTGTTGCCTTTTTGGAGGCGATATCAAAAATTAATTTTTCAGCGCGTTCCAGTGATTCATCAATAGGATTCATATCGTATCCAAAAGATACTATTTCACTTCCCGCATTAATAAGCGCTCTTTTTACTGCTTTTTCCTGAACTATTTTTGCATAGTATTCAATATTGGAAGTTGTAATTGTTTTGTAGCTTAAATCATTGATAAAAGCACGTCCGCCGACAGTTTCAAGTTTTGAATTATAGCTTAAAACATCAGAAACTGATACAAGATCAATTCTCTCATTAGTGTTAAAGAGTCTGAGCATTGCTTCATATACATAACGGTGAGCGGGTTTATAAAAGCTTTCAGGTTTTAAGGTTTCAACGACTTTTGTAATAACTTCAGGGTTGACCAAAATTGCACCCAGAACAGCTTCTTCCGCTTCTGTATTTTGCGGCAGAAGATTGCCTTCATTTATTTTTTCTTTGACTGCTGGCATTCTATTCCCCTTTGTATTTAACATGATATAACAAGATGAAAATTTGTCATGTGTATGTTAAAATATGTTTTGATTATGATACAAAAATTAGCAAAACTGTTGTTAGAAAAAAAATTGGTAATCTCGACGGCAGAATCTTGTACTGGCGGGCTTTTAAGTTCTATTTTGACTGATATTTCAGGAAGTTCTGCATATACAAAACTTAATTTTGTGACCTATGCAAATGAGGCAAAACATTATGTTTTGGGAGTAAGTACAAAAATTCTTGAGAAGTATGGTGCTGTTAGTGAAGAATGTGCAAAAGAAATGGCGGAAGGTTTGATGAAAATAACCGGCTGTGACATTGCGCTTTGTACAACAGGAATTGCAGGCCCAACCGGAGGCACGAATGAAAAACCCGTCGGCCTTTGTTATATTTCGTGCAAATATTTAGGTAAAATCCGCGTTAAAAAACTTCTTTTAAGTCCGGATATTGACCGGTGTGAAATGAAAAAAGAATTTGCCCGGCATGCAATAGAATTTGCGTTTAATGTATTAACCGGCAATTAAATCCGCGATAACTTCGGGATTTTTTCTCATTAATTGATATGCAAAATCTTCAGTATCAAGCTGGGTTATAACCATAGCCATCAAGTCATTCGGAAGCTGTTCAAGCATTTTAATCAGTTCCTCATCTTCTATAACTGTCATGGCTTTTACAATTTCAGGTTTTTGTTTATAAATATCAATCATATTTGTATAAGCTTCTGCATCAACCAGCTGATAAAGTTCTGGATTTTCTTTGGCAAGAGAAAGTGTTAATTGTTGTTTTTGCGAAGGCTGCAGACTTTTTAATGCATCTTTATATTCTAGCGGGTTAAGATCATTTACCTGACCTAAAAGCGCAAGGTGGTTTTGATTTTCTACTTCTTCTCCCGTTACACTTTCCAGCATTTGAGCTATATATTCCGGCGGAATGGATTTTAAATGCTGTAAAACTTTGTTTTTATCAAGATCATGGCTTGTTAAAATTTTATCAAGTTGTTCTTCCGGAAGAAACCGGATAACTTCTTCTTGTGAAAAAAGTTGAAGAACTGTTTCAACAAGTTGTTCAGGCGGAACATCTTCAAGCATTTTTAGAAGTTTATCCTGAGTAAAATACATAAGTCCTTGTATAAGATCATTATGCTCCAACAGCGGAAGGAATTCTTTTAATTGCTGTTCATTCATGTTCATAAGAATAATAAATTTATTATTTGGATCGGCAAGTTTAAAAATTTCAATAAGAAGATTAACATCATTTAATAATTCATTGGCAAGTTGTACGGCAAGCGAATTACCCGATGCAGCTTCGGCTTCCAATATTTCTTCAATTGATTTACCCTGATACATCTCAAGTTTTTCTGCGGATAAATTCAACCGGTTTTGAAGATATGATAGATTTGCATCAATTACAATAGACATGGTTAATCCTCGTTATATATAATAACGGTTTTTTAAGTTGTCGAATTCAATGCATTGGGATATTTGTAACCTTTCTTAATAATTTTTAGTAGCAGAGTATCTTGGATTTGTCTTGTTCAAATATTAAAATAAGGATAGAAATTTTTTCTATCCTTATTTTATTTGGGCAGGGGTGGATTCGAACCACCGTAGTCTCGCGACGGCAGATTTACAGTCTGCTCCCTTTAGCCACTCGGGCACCTACCCGTATTTAGTTTTCATTTTGCCCAGAGGTTTTAAAATCTGCCCTTGACGAGACTTGAACTCGTGACCTCTCCCTTACCAAGGGAGTGCTCTACCTCTGAGCCACAAGGGCTTGTTAGGCAAATAGCCGGCAATAGGAATCGAACCTACAACCTACGGTT
>CALUQQ010000111.1 GCA_944322955.1 Candidatus Gastranaerophilales bacterium | reverse complement strand
TCGGTACTGCTGTAGTCGGTGCCACTACAATGATTTTCTCATTGATTCTGGTAATCCAAAATACACTCGGCATCCAGCCCGAAATGATTCTGAATATGTTGAATCCGTACACATTGCTTGGTCTTTTAACAGGCGGTGCGGTAATTTACTGGTTCAGCGGCGCTTCTATGCAGGCTGTTACAACCGGTGCTTACCGTGCAACCGAATATATCAAAGACAATATCAAGCTTGATGACGCAAATTGCAAGAGTGCAAATGTTCAAAACTCTAAAGAAGTTGTAAAAATTTGTACGCAATATGCTCAAAAAGGTATGGTAAATATCTTCATTTCATTGTTTGCATTTGCGTTAGCACTTGCATGTTTATCAGCACCAGCAGGTGAAAATTCACACCCTGTAGCATTTTTCGTAAGCTACCTGATTGCAATTGCCGTATTCGGTTTGTTCCAGGCAGTATTTATGGCAAATGCAGGCGGATGCTGGGATAACGCAAAGAAAATTGTTGAAGTTGATATGAAAGAAAAAGGCACTCCGCTTCACGAAGCAACAGTTGTCGGCGACACTGTAGGTGACCCGTTCAAGGATACTTCTTCAGTTGCAATGAACCCGATTATCAAATTTACTACATTATTCGGCCTTTTGGCTATGGAAATCGCTATCAGTGAATCTTTCAAAGCTATCGCACCGATTGCAGGCTGGATATTATTAGTAATTGCTTTAATTTTCGTAATTCGTTCATTCTATGGAATGAGAATTCCGACTACAAAACAATAATTGATAGTCAAAAAAGCGCTCCCGAAAGGGGGGCGTTTTTTTTTTTGCCATATAGATTATTAGTATTATTTCGGAAAGGGGCTATCCGTTATAAGCTTCAAAAAATGCGCGTAGTAATTTTTGGCCTTCAAGCATTGTTTTGTATTCCAGATATTCTTTTTCGGAATGCATATTATAAACGCTTGCAAGTCCTAGAAGATACGGAATGAATTTTTCGCCATGAGAATTTGTCATATTGGCATAAATATGAGTTTCAGCCCCGGCATGGAATGACGAAATTTCAGGAATTAAGCCTTCTTTTTTAGCAACTGCTTCAAACAAAATAGGTATGTAACGGTCTTCATTTTCTTCAAAAGCCGGCATGTGTTCGTCAAATGTTATTTGAGCCTGAGCCATCCCTGAATATTCCTTGTTGAAGTCTTCAACAAGAAATCCCATTAAATCTTTTAATTCTTGCTCTTTTTTTACGCTGGAACTTCTGATAGAATAAGTAGCTGTGCCGTGAGTGTTAATAATATTTGTCACATTAAGATCGCCTGATGATATTCCTCCGATGTTGCAGGATGTCACAACCTGGCCGTTTTCTGAATGGAAAACGCCCTGCGGAAAGTCAGATACAAGATCCGCGATCAATTTTGCGGCATTTTCTCTGGTTTTATCCGCTATATCAATACCCGAGTGTCCGCCTTTGAAGGCTGTAACTTCAAGCTTTGCGACTGTATAGCTTGCTCCTGATGTTAAAAGCTGACCCAGTTTATCGCTGTCCAATACAAGTACATATTTGGAATTAAGTTTTGAAAAATCAACGTGTTTAATTCCTGTCATTCCGGATTCTTCGTCGCGGGTAAGCACAATTTCAAGTCCCCCGTGCTGGAGCTGTTTGTTTTTTGTAAGATATTCTGCAAAGTAAAGCGCGTTTGCAACTCCCGCTTTGTCGTCACCGCCGAGAGTTCTACCTTCGGCTTTTATTATATCACCGTCTAAAGTTAATTTTACAGCTGAATCATCACCGATAACATCCATATGGGCTGACAAAAGCAGTGGTGGTTTTTTGGGTGCTGTCGCCGCAACTCGTATTATTATATTTTTTGTTTTGTCCAGTTCGTAATTTAGTCCCTTTTCCTTGCAATAACCCGCAATCCAGTTGATCAAATTTTCTTCGTTGAGCGAGGGTGAAGGTATTTGTGCAAGATTGCAAAATAAATCAATTAGTTCGTTTTCTTTTCGTAAAGTATTTAAATCCATATATTTTCTCCGTATACTTAATGTATTTTAACATATAAATCAAATATTGTAAATATGCTATTTAATATCAACAATACTCACACCGTCGCCGCCTTCAGAATCTTGTCCGGGTCTGAATTTTGCAACATAAGGCGATGTGGACAAAAAATCTCTGACAGCGGATTTTAACGCGCCTGTACCATGCCCGTGAATAATTGTAACAGGTGAAAGGTTTGCAAGGCTTGCCTTGTCAAGGTAAAATTCTATGCTGTCAAGGGCATCTTCCACTCTGTAACCTCTTAAATCAATCGTGTTTGAAAGATTAAGCCGTTTTAATTCAAATTTTTCAAAGCTGTCCGGTGTATGAATTTTGGCCGGTTCTTTGTAATTTTCGTCAAGAACTGTAAGTTTATCCGTTTTAATTTTAGTTTTAATGTTGCCCATTTGAACAAAAACATTACCGTGCTTGTCTGGTTTGGAGAGAACAGTGACGGGCTGGTGAAGTTCTTTGAGCATAACTTTATCATTCGGGTTAACTTTATCCCAGTCTATTTCGAGGTATTTTTGTTTTTCGTCGTGGTCGGAAAGCTTGCCTCTGAAATCCTGTTCGATTTTTGCAAGTCGGGCGTATGACCGGCGGGCGATTTTTTCGGATTTTTCGCGGCGGAGTTCGTCTAAAATATCCTTGATTTCCGCTTTTACGCTCATAAGTTCACGGTCAAATTTGTCTTTTATGTTTTTGATTGTTTTTTTCTTGTCTTTTTTAAGCGCTGAGAGGCTTTCCTCGTATTCCTGTTTGACGAAAAGCGAGGATTCTTTTAATTCTTCGGCTTCTTCAAGATTTTTGGACAACTGCATTTGAGTTTCCTGAAGTTTTTCAACCACAAGGATTGAGGGGTCTTTTTGGGATACGAGAATATTTTTGGCTTTGTCTATAATATTTTTGTCAAGTCCGAGATTGGAAGAAATCGCAATTGCATTACTCAGACCCGGAATTCCTAAAAGGAGTTTGTAAGTTGGTTTTAGGCTTTCTGTATCAAATTCGACGGAGGCATTTTTGAAATAAGGGTTAACGTATTCGAGCGATTTGAGTTCTCCGTAGTGGGTTGTGACCGTTGAGAACACGTTTTTTCCGGCCAGATATTCCAGAATAACCTGAGCAAGTACGGCACCTTCCAAAGGGTCTGTTCCGGCGCAGATTTCGTCTAGCAGGACAAAAGTTTCGTCGTCTGATTTGTTGACTATTTCAATAATATTTGTCATGTGAGATGAGAACGTTGAAAGGCTTTGCTGAATACTCTGGGCGTCGCCTATATCCGCAAAAATATTTTTAAACGGATATAGTTTTGCGTTTGTGGCTGGAAGGAACATTCCGGATTTTGTCATAATGAGGAAAAGACCGATTGTCTTTAGTGTAACTGTTTTTCCGCCAGTGTTAGAACCTGTTATGATAACTGATTTGTAGTCGTGTCCGATTTCAAAGTTATTTGCTACAACATTTTCGACAGTTCCTATTAAAAGCGGATGCCGCATATTCTCAAAAATTATCTCTTTATTGGAGATGATTTCCGGCTCAGTTGCTTGAATTTTTACGGCATAACGCGCTTTTGCAAAGTGAAAATCAATTTCGGCAAGCAGTTTTTCGGATGTTTTAAGCCCAGCAAATTGTATTTTTACAAGATTTGTAAGTTCAACCAGAATTTTTATTAATTCAGAGTGAATTTTTGATTTAATTTCACGGATTTTGTTATTAATTGGGACAATCTGTTCGGGTTCTATATAAAAAGTTTTGCTTGTTGCTGAAACATCATGGACAATTCCGGGTACTTTACTTTTTGAAGATGCCATAACCTGAAAAACAATTCTGTCGTCGCGGGTTGTATAGATATTTTCTTGCAGGTGTTTGGAAAAATCTGCAGATGTCATAAGTTCATTAACTCTTGTCTTGAGATTTTTTTCGGTTTCTCTTAAAGACGCAAAAAGCCCTTTGAGTTCCGGAGTTGCGTCGTGTTTTATGTTTAAAGTTTCGTCAAATGTTGAAAAAATTTTTTCTTCAAGTTCTTTATCAACAATCAAATCCCTTGAAATGGTGTAAAGACAGGTGTCAGAAAGAGTGTTTTCCGTAAGAAATTTCTTAATAAGCCTCGATGTCCTGAAAGTTTTTGCAATGTCGTTGAGTTCTTCTTCATTCAGATAGCTTGAAAGAGAATTTTTTTCAATTTTTTCCATATCCGCAATGAATTCTATCGGAATATCTAGCGCATTATCAAGAATTTTTTTTGCTTCTTTGGTGAATTCCAGCTGTGATTTAATCTCCTCTGGAGTATCAAAAATTTTTGCATTCAGACAAAGCTCCCTGCTTTGCGGAGTTTTTGCGTAATTTGACAATTTTTCAAGCACTTTGTCAAATTCCAATGAGTTAAAACTTTTTGATACAATATCCATAATACTTATTTAAGAACAAGCATAAATTATTTGCAATTGTTATTTTTTATTGCTAAAATATATGCAGATAAGGGGAGATAAAAAATGGCAGTAGAAAGACAAAAGGTCGCGGAACAGGATAAAATACAAAGGCGTAATAATTTTGACCCTGTAGAGAGTAATTTGACAGAAGAACAGGTAAAACTTGAAGCGTCAAGATGTTTGAATTGTAAAAATCCGAGATGTGTTCAGGGGTGTCCTGTTAATATTCAGATACCGGAATTTATTCACGCAATTAAAGAAGGAAATTTAGATAAAGCCGGTGAAATTATCCGTGAAACAAGTATGCTGCCGTCAGTTTGCGGAAGAGTTTGCCCGCAGGAAAGACAATGCGAAGGCAATTGTATTCTGGGAATTAAGGGTGAGGCTGTTTCAATCGGCGCACTGGAACGGTATGTAGGCGATAATACAAAAGCCGAAACTCCTAAAATTAAACCCTCAGGTAAAAAGGTCGCGGTTGTAGGCTCGGGCTGTGCAGGGATTACGGCGGCTGCGGATTTGAGGAAAGCAGGGCATGAAGTGGTTGTATTTGAGGCACTCCACGCATTGGGAGGTGTCTTAAGATACGGAATTCCGCCTTTTAGACTTCCAAGAACTGTTCTTGACAGAGAAATCACTAATCTTAAAAACATGGGTGTTGAGTTTAAAACAAATGTCGTTGTAGGTAAATCAATTACATTGAAACAATTGAAAGAGGATGGGTTTGACGCAATATTTATCTGCTCTGGTGCAGGATTGCCTAAAATGCTCCATGTTCCGGGCGAAAACCTTAACGGAGTATTCTCTGCTAACGAATTTTTGACTCGTGTAAATTTGATGCATGCCGGGCAAAATGACAGCCCTACACCTTTAAAGGTGGGCAAAAAAGCTGCTGTGTTCGGCGGCGGAAATGTTGCGATGGATGCCGCAAGAACGGCCGTAAGGGTTGGGTTTGAAGAAGTTTACATAATTTATCGCAGAACAGAAAAAGAACTTCCCGCACGTCTTGAGGAAATCAGGCATGCAAAAGAAGAAGGCATAATTTTCAAATTCCTTTACGCACCCAAGGAAATTTTAGGTGAAGAAGGTTACGTAAAAGGCGTTGAGCTTGAAGTTATGGAGCTTGGTGAACCCGATGAAAGCGGACGCAGACGTCCTGTTTCAACCGGCAAAACAGAAGTTATGGACCTTGATACCGTAATCGTCGCGCTCGGTACGGGACCAAATCCGATTATTCAAAAATCTGCCCAAGCCGAAGGACTGGAGATTATTACTGACAAAAAAGGCTATATTACAGTTGATGGTGAAACAAGAGCCACAAATATCCCGACGGTTTACGCCGGCGGTGATGTCGCACCTGTCGGGGAATCTAATGCAATTAACGCTATGGGAGCAGGTAAAAAAGCCGCTAAAGCGATAAATGAATTACTTAAATAAATTATTAATAATATTTATAGCTTTGAGTTTAACTCTAATGCCATGTTTGGCGTTGGAGTTAGATATGTCTGTTGACGAGGAAATCAGGAAAAATTACAACCCGTCAAAATTGGAATTGGAATCGCTTCCGCCATTGCCGATGGTAAAACCTGATAGTCAGCCTGTACAAAAACCTCCTCTGGAGGTGATTGATATTCCTGATGCCAATCCCATAGGCTCTCTTCCTCCGCTCACGCCTGCTGATAAAAAGCCAGTGATTTCTAAAATAGATAAATCTACTGCAATAAGAATTAAGAAAGGTACAAAATTTACTGTCAAATCTCAGCAAGCCGTTTCTGACGCCACTCGCTCAGGCTCTAGGTTATCTTTTGTTTCACAAAAATCCGTAACTCAAAGATATGTCACAATTCCGCAGGGAACGGTTTTTAAAGGTGAAGTCTATAATTCTCATCTTCCTCAGTTGTCTGGAAACGGCGGACTGATCGTAATCGGGATTGACAGCATGGTCTTTAGAGGTTCAACCGTCGGCATTGAAGCGAAAATTACAAAAGCAAACCATAAAAAAATATTTTTTAATAATATAAAAGGCAAAAGAACATATTGGAAAAGCACTGCAAATTCACTTAAACCAGGCACTAAATTTTACAAAAAAATGATGCGTACAACCTCAAAACTCGCAGACGGCACATTTACGGTTATTTTAACCCCGTTTACTGTTGTCGCCGGGGTCGCTGTTTATGCGGTTAACTTCGTCGGCTCTCCTTTATTCGGACTTTTTGGTAAAGGTGGCAGAATTTCTATCCCCGCAGGCAGCGAGTTTGAAATTAAGCTCCTTGAAGATGTTTATTTGTAAAGATTAAGGCACTAAAAATTTTTGTCAGATTAATAAATCCGGCCTATTATAGCTGTTATTTTGAAATTTTACTTAATTGCCCATAGCGTTATTAATATCTTGTGAACGCTGCTGGCGGCCTTCAGTTACGGCTTTAATTGTTTTTTCATTTTGAACAGTATTTGCAGCATTGTTTAAGATTGCGTTGAAATCAATATTTTGCCAACACCACCATGCACCAAAACAAACTGCGAGTATTAATATAATCCTAACCATATTTCCCCTCTTTTATTTTAAAATACTAATTTTTTTTTATTTTGTCAAATTTTGTTAAATTTACTATAATTTTTTGATATAATTATTTTATGAAGGATGTTCAAAATCTGGAAGATTCCAGAAATGTAGATATACAAAAAGTCGGAATTAAGCATATTGAAGTTCCGTTGATTATTCAGCGCAAGAGCAACACTAATCAGGTAGTTTGCGCAAAAGCCCGTGTGAGCGTTTCTTTGCCTAAAAAATATAAAGGAACGCATATGTCGCGTTTTGTCGAAGTTTTGAGTGAATGGCAGACAAAAAATCTTTTAGGCGTTGATATTAAAGGATGCCTGGAAAAAATTATTAAAAAACTTCACGCACAAAGCGGAGAATTACAGTTTAAATTCAAATATTTTCTTGATAAATCGGCCCCCGTTACGGGGCTTAGCGCACCGATGAGTTATGAATGCTCATTTGAAGGCAGAATAACTAATGGAGATTACAAATTTATATTAGGCGTTGTAGTGCCGGTAACAACTCTTTGTCCGTGTTCAAAAGAAATTTCTGAAAATGGGGCGCACAATCAAAGAGCATATATTTCGGTTAAAGTTTCATATGATGAGAACGAGCACATTTGGCTGGAAGATTTGATAGAGCTTGTTGAATGTTGTGCGTCATGTCCTGTTTATCCATTGCTGAAGCGCAAGGATGAAAAATTTGTTACTGAAAAGGCGTGGGACAACCCTAAATTTGTAGAAGATGTTCTGCGTGACGTTGTTGTTAAACTTCGTAAACACCCATCTGTCAAAGAGTTTGAAGTTGAGTGCGAAGCTTTTGAAAGTATCCACAATCACTCCGCATGGGCTTATCAAAAAGAAATTTGCTAAAAATTCCGCAACGCGGAATTTTTAGCAAATGTTGGTAATTTTATTTTTCTTTTGCAAGTTTATCGGCGAGTTTTGTTTCCAGTTTGCCGTTAAGTGTTTTGCTGACTTTTTGAAGCGATTTTGCAATAATTTCCATATTGTCTGTCCAGATAAAATTTTCCTTAACGTATTTATCTGCGCGTTCAAAATCTTCGTCAATTTGAAGCCGGATAATCTCTTTGAGCATTTGCTGCGCTGCCGGGACTACTTTGTCGATATTTACATGGATTTTCCCGTCAACAAGTTCATAGGCGCCGCGTTCAGCCATATATTTATTCTGCATAACCGTTCTGACACGGTGAGCCTGGCTTAAATTGGGTTTGGATTTCAAAAAGTTATCAGCCACAACTGTTACCAGAATTTGTTTGCGCTGTTCTTCCGTATACATACCCAGCTCGGTTAACAGGTCTACAAATGCTAAAGATGCCATGTCTGCTTTATTTTCTTCAATAATATTTCTATATTTGCCGAGTTTTTCACAAGCTTTTTTAGGCCCCAGTGAATGCGCGTTTTCATGTCCGATTGTAAACCAGTGGTCTGCCTCATCAAGGTAATATTTATGCTGATTTTTATCCAAAATGGCGTCAAGTCTTTCTTGAAGTTTTTTCATATCGCTTATAAATCTGATTTGTCTGTGGTATACATTACGTCTGCCTCCGCCGATTTGGAGTGACGGTTTGTCATCGTTCGGAAGGTTTTCCGCAAGCGTAATGCCGCCTCTATATGCTCCGACATCGCCTGCCGCCTGCACCATATCAACGTCAACCATTGTTTGTTTGGCGTCTTTATCCGGTGAAATGTTTTGTTCGTATTCATCAGCATAGGGCATGTTTTGAGCAAGCTCCGGAAGGTATTTTTTAATCGCCATTAAAGCTTCTGTGCCTTTTTTGTTAACAATTCCGACTCTGCCGCCAAGAAAATCTTTTGGCGTCGGGATTATTCCGTGTTTTGAAAGCAGCTTGACAAGTTCTGGATTTTCCATAATTGTACCGGTCATTTCATCTTCGTAGTTTTCTCTCGTAAGCGTAAATTCCAGAGGTGTATCCTGCAAAGTTGCCCACTTTTTATCAGCAAACGCGTCAAATGTCGGGTCGGCAGTTCTCAGGGCTTTTGATTGTAAAATTAAATACTCGTTGAAATCCTCACTTGTGGAAGTTTCTGCGGCTTTTTCCAATTCGTCGGCCGCCTTTTGGAACTCTTCGCGGAATTTGTCTACGTAATCAATTCCCACAAGATATTTTCCGCTTCTTTCTACTACAGAGCGCTGATTGAGAACTTTTTTTACCTCGTCGATTTTATTTGAGTTGATCATTTCCGTCAAAATTTTATGAAATTCTTTAACGCTCAAATCCTTCGGATAAACGCCTTTACCGGGTAGTTCTTTTATACCCTTTGCAAGATTAATTTTATGTGACATTGTATCAACAGCATTCATGCCCTTTTGCGCGTCAAAGAGAATTTTGGTTAATTTTGCGCCTTTATTGCCGTTTTTGATTTCGCGTTTCAAATATGCTTCAAAATCAAGGTTATCGTGGCAATCGAGCTGTAAATTCACCCGCCCGATAATATTTGCCGCTTTTACAAGATGGGCGAGTGCCTTTTTATCGCCATCATCGAGTGCAAGATATTCAGGCGCATCAGGTGTTAAAAATTTTTTCGTAACCAGATAGTCCTTGCTTGTCCGTTTCTCAAGCTCTTTTTCCGTCAGATTTAATTCAAATTCTCTCATAGATAAACTCCTTTTGCCGAAAATTATAGCATAATTTTTTGCATCTTGGCTCATCTATTTATGGTAAGTTTCACACTTGATAATTTTAAATGCTCTATATATTTGTTCAACAAGCAAAAGCCTTGCAAACTGATGCAAAAAGGTCATCTTGGAAATACTCAAAGTAAAATCTGCCCTTTTTGAAACCTTTTTTGAAATCCCGTAAGAAGAGCCGATTACAAAAGCAATCTCGGAAATACCTTCGTTTGTCAGTGTTTGAATCTTTTGGGCAAAATCTTCACTCGAAAGCATTTTTCCTTGTATTTCCAGTGTAATTACATACGTCTGCGGCTTTATGTGAGTGAGAATTTTTTCACCCTCCTCGTCAAGTGCTTTTTGGATTAAATTTTCATCCCGTATCTCGACTGGTGAAAGTTCGATTATCTCCAACCCGGCATATGGTGTAAGCCGTTTGAGAAATTCGTCTATGCCGTCTTTTAAAAATTTTTCTTTAATTTTGCCTAAGGCAATAATTTTTATTTTCATTTTTTCTCGATATAAACAGACTGTGACGGGAACGCAAAATTAATGCCTTCTGCTCTGAAGCGTTTTACAATTTCCAGAATTACGTCTGACCTTATTTTGATAAATTCATTAAATGTGTTCGTTTTGACATAAGCGTAAAGTCTTATGTCAATTGAGCTTGCAGAAAGGGTTTCGACAACCGTAACGGGGTTTTTGTGAACCCTTGTGTCATTTTCGCAAACCTCTTTTATAATCTCAATTGCGCGGTGAAGTTTTTCGTCACTTGTGTCGTAAGTCACGCCAAAAACCTCGTTTATCCGGCGCTTTCTGGCTTTTGAAATATTTGTAATCAGAGTCGCCGAAATATTATTATTTGGAATTGACACGATAAAATCGTCCAGCGTGCGGATTTTGGTTGACAAAAGGTTTATATCTTCAACCGTACCTTCAATTTCGCCGATTTTAACGTAATCGCCGAGTTTATAAATTTTATCCGCAATAATCGCAAGTGTTCCGAAAAAGTCAGCGATCGTCTGTTGTGCCGCAAAGCCTACTGCTAAACCGGTTATCCCGAAACCTGCTATCAATGAGGTTATTGAATATCCGTTACTTTGCAAAAATGATGCGACAATAAAAAATAGGATTAAAAATTTTATTATCTTATCCAAAATCGGAATTAAATGCGACGAAAGCGCCGTTGAATCCGATTTTTGGGTATGCTCTTTCAATTTCTGTATAAAAATATCCGTAATCTTAAAAAGCGCAACCGCTATTATTACGTTGATTATAATCCCTATGATAAAGCCGAATTTCAGCGTCTTTAGCGCTGCTTCGATTTTATCCGCGTAATTTAAAATTTCTGTTATCATTGAAACTCCTTTATAAGACGATACTTTAATGAAAGTCATTAAGTTATCAAGACGACAAGGCGTTAAGTTCTTTAATAAAAGCTATTTTTACAAAATGCGCTAAGACTGATTGATGAAAAGTACTTAAAGACTTTCTATTCACTTGTCAAAAGCGGAAGACGGGACTGTCTTGCTCGCTCGCGTTTAACGGCATTTCGGATTTTCATTTCGCGGCTTTGCCGCTCCAAAGAAAATTCCTCCAGCCTCAGCTTGCTCGCGCTCGAACCTGAGGCAAAGCTCCGCTTTGCGGTTCTCGTCCCTTTTAACGTCTTTCTATTCACTTGTCAAAAGCGGAAGACGGGACTCGAACCCGCGACGTCAACCTTGGGAAGGTTGCATTCTACCACTGAATTACTTCCGCATAAAATTAGTATATCACAAAATTAAATCTTTTCACAAAATTTACGCCATATTTTGTCCTGACTTTTGTGTTTCTCGCTAAAAACAACAGACTCTTTTTAAGAATTTAAATATTTGTAAAATATTTCTCAAACATGAATTATGCTGTATAATAGTTAGTATGAAACGTGTTTCAATGCTTGGATGCGGTATAGATATTTGCAGTTTCGATGAAGCTGTTGTTTTTGCTAAAAAAAATCGTGGTCAGGTCGTAACCATAAATCCTGAGATGATTGATTGCGCAATTAAAAATATACATTTTTTAAATATTATAAAAAATGCCGAACTCGTAATTCCCGATGGCGTAGGAATTCAAATCGGTTTGAAAATTCTTGGATATAAGACTGTTCGCATACCCGGTATTGAATTTGCAAGGCGTATGCTTAGTGAATTTTCTAACGAGCCGGTTGCTCTTATTGGCGCAAAACCGGATGTTATAGAAAAAACTGTCCAAAATCTTAAGAAGGATATTCCTATCTTAAATATTGTTTATTCTCATGACGGCTATTTTAACGATGAAAATGAAATTTTGACTGACGTTGTATCTAAAAATCCTAAATTGGTTCTTGTAGCGTTGGGTTCGCCCAAGCAGGAAGAATTTATATTTAAGTTGAAACAAATGCTGCCGGGTGCCTTGATGATCGGGGTCGGCGGAAGTTTTGATGTTTGGTCGGGTAATATTAAGCGGGCACCGGTTCTGTATCAAAAACTTGGCCTTGAATGGCTTTACAGAACAGTAAAAGAGCCGGAACGTTTTCGACGTATATTCCCGTCCTTACCGTTATTTATATTGAAAGTTTTGAAAGAAAAGTGGTGTTATGTTATCAATCAATGATGTTAAAGAATTAGAAAATCTCGCAAATGAAAATAGAAAAAATGTGGTTGAAATGGTTTATAATGCAAAATCTGGACATATCGGCGGTTCGTTGTCAGCTGCTGATATTATGACGGTTTTGTTTCATAAATGTATGAAAAATGTTCCGGTGAATTTAAAGGATTATAACTCACGTGACAGATTTGTTCTTTCAAAAGGTCATGTTTCACCGGTTTATTATTCCGTATTATCGCAGCTTGGTTTTTTGCCGAAGGAGGAGCTTTTGTCGTTCAGAAAATTAGGCACAAGACTTCAAGGCCATCCGACGCTTTTATGTCCCGGCGTCGAAGTCTGTACAGGCTCTTTGGGGCAGGGACTTTCACTTTCATGCGGGATTGCTGTTGCATTAAAACTTGATAATAATCCGGCGCATGTTTATGCGCTGCTGGGCGACGGTGAATTGCAGGAAGGGAATGTTTGGGAAGCATTTATGCAGGCTCCTCAGCGTAATCTTGATAATTTGACGGTTATTATTGACAGGAATAACCTGCAAATTGATGGTTGCACAGAAAATATTAAAGCCCTTGAGCCACTTGATGATAAATTGAAAGCATTTAACTGGAAGGTGATTAATATTGACGGTCATAATATTCAAGAAATTTTCAGCGCAATTGAACAGGCTAAATCCGATAAAAGTCCGACGGCTATTATTGCCAATACAATTAAAGGCAAGGGCGTCAGTTTTATGGAAAATAGTGCTGGCTGGCATGGAAAAAGCCCCAATGCTGAAGAATATGCACTTGCTATGAAAGAATTAATGAGGTAAAAATATGGTAAAACATGCGTTTACATTTTTAGAAGCATTGTTGGCTTTTGTAATTGTAGTAGTTGTTTTGCTGGTCACATCGCCTGTGACACTCAGCAAAATGGGTAAAGTGAACAGTGTTTCGTATTATAACGCTTATGAAACAGCTTGGAATATCTCGGTAAATATTTATAATACTATATCTATGCAAATTGTTGATAATAGTCCGGAAGATATTTTTTATATTAATGATACAATAAAAAACGGACTTAAAAAAGAACAGGCGCGTTATGAACTTTGTACAAAAACAGGTTCATGGCTTAACGCAAAGTCGCAATATTGTTCAGGTCCTGCTGCTTACGTGGAAAAAGCCGCTGAAACTGGTGATTTTAATTCTATTCAGCCTAATTTGATACTTTCTGATAATTTGAAAATTTATTTGTCGGATTACGGTGAAATTCAGCAGCTTGCCGGGCAAGATATGTCTGAAGGTATTGTTTTATACATTGATTGTAACGGCAATTCCGGTAATGGCCGCCTATGGGAAGATGTATTTTCTTTTTATTTGACAGGCGACGGAAAAACTATTCCAGGATTTCCGGATAAAGGCCTGCTTTCTGGAGGAAATAATACGGATCATATAAGCGCAAGTGTTATGTATGAAGATTTTGATTCAGGAAAAAGAGAAATAAAAACAATTATTTCCGACACTGATTACAAAAAAGCGGCTTGCTCTGCAGGTTATATAAAATCCTCTGAGTATTGCGGAGCTTATACACGTTCTAATATGTGTAAGATGCATGATTGCAGATTGTTTGTTAATGAACCATTGAGAGTATTATAGTTATGATTACGGATAGTTTGAAAAATATTGATAAATACACAAGTATTCCTGAATTTATCAGAAATTACATTAAAAAAATGCCGGCCGATATTCCTTTAGGTAGACATACAATCATAAATGATGATTATATGAATGTGGAGGTCTATGAAACAAAATGCTCTGGAGCTTTTGAATCCCACAAAAAATACATTGATATTCAGATAATTCTGGCCGGTACGGAACGCATAAATTATATTGACACTGCTGAACTTTCGGTTAATATTCCGTATAACGAAGAAAAGGATATAATTTTTTATAAAAAATTTGACGGAAATTGTTCAAACGTTATATTGCAAGAAGGTCATTTTGCAGTGTTTTATCCTTATGAAGCTCATATGCCGCAGTTGTCTGGTACAGGATTTCCATCAAAAGTTAAAAAAGCTGTTGTAAAAATTGAAAGTTGTTAAATAAATATATCCTTCGCCCTCAGCTTGCAGACCGCTCGAACTCAATATAGAGTTCTCATCTCTGTCATTCCTAAAAAAGTCCCCCTAGTAAGGAGGACTTTTTTATTAGCGGAAGACGAGATTCGAACTCGCAACAACCTGCTTGGAAGGCAGGGACTCTACCATTGAGTTACTTCCGCAACAATCCCTATCCTATGATAAAAATAAAAAAAATGCAAGTTTTCAATTTGTTATCCTTAAGAATTAATTATCAATTGTTATTTCTATTACAATAAAACTAATTCTCTGGAAGGGTGAAAATCTTTAAAAAATGAGTTATTATATATACGTAAGCTCATTATATCCAGGCACTTTTTCGGGGTTGCGACAAGATTTTTCTTTAGCGGGTTTGGTTTATTCTGGGCTTACACTTTTTTATGCAAATTTTTTAGAAAAGTTTTTATAACAAGTTCAGAATGACAGATTGTTGCCCGGCTTGCGGATAATAAATTTTTAGTAACTCAGTGCCATAGTATCCTGGTAACTTTTATTAAATCTGTTGCATAACACGATTTTTTTGGTTATAATTCTTTTGAAAAGGAGTTACTATGACTACAGAAGTAAGAGCAAGCCATATTCTCGTAAAAACAGAAGAAGAAGCTAAAAAATTATTGGATGAAATTAAAAACGGTGAATCTTTTGCCGAAGCGGCTCAAAAATATTCGCTTTGCCCATCCGGTCGTGAAGGCGGCGATTTGGGATATTTTGGACGCGGTATGATGGTTAAACCGTTTGAAGATGCAGCTTTTAATATGGAAGTCGGTGACGTGTCAGACCCTGTTCAAACTCAATTCGGCTGGCATTTAATTCAACTTACCGGTAAAAATTAATGACAAATCAGGTTTTGATGGTTTTGCGGGAATTTATGACAGAGCAAAAAATTGACTTTTTGCTTGTCAATTCCACTAACAAATTTTTGGTGGAATACAATACTTTGTCTGAAAATTCCCGTTATCACCTGACAAATTTTACCGGCTCTACAGGCGACGCGCTTGTAACACCGGACAAAGTTATTTTGTTCGTTGACGGAAGATACCATATTCAGGCGGATTGGGAGGTTAATCCGAAGATTACGACAGTTGTAAAATTGCAAACGGGGCAGACTTTTCTAGAAGAAATGCTCAAAAACATTCCGCCAGATGCAGTTTTAGGACTTTTTTCAGAAAAAAATTCGCAGTCAACTGTAGATTTTATCCAAAAACAGCGTAAAATCAAGCTTTTAGACAAAGATCCGCTGGATATTTTTGCATCAACACTAAATTCCGAAATCATACCGCTTGATAAAAATTTGACAGGACTCACAAGCGAGCAGAAAATCGCTCAAATTAAGCTCAACGATGATGAGGCAATTCTTTTGACGAATTTGGAGGAGGTTTCATACCTTTTTAATTTAAGGGATTTCTCAATGCCTTTTTCCGCAAAAGTCAAGGCAAAAGCTGTTATTTTAAAAGACAAAGCCTTACTTTTTGAAGAAAACAGGCTGGATAAGTTTGAAAATTTTATCAAAAATCTTGATAAAAAAATATATGTTGACAAAACTTCAATAAATGCTTATGATTATGCACTATTAGGCAGCCGTGCTGAGGAGATGAAGTCAAACCCCGTTAAGTTGATGAAATCCGTTAAAACCGACGCGGAAATATCTCATTATAAAGAAGCTTTTTGTCGTACAGATAAGGTTGTCCTGGCAGTCAGAGATTATATTAATTCAGTTGAAAATATTTCGGAATTTGATATTGCATGCAAACTTGAAGAAGAATTTATTAAAAACGGAGCAAAAGGTTTGAGTTTCAACTCAATCGTTGCAAAGGACAAAAATTCAGCACTTGCGCATTATTCAAAATCTTCGCCTGACGAGGTTTTGAAAGATGGGAGTCTTGTTTTAATTGATTGCGGGGCGTATTTTGAGGGCGGACTCGCGACTGATATTACCAGAGTTTTTGTAAAAGGTCAACCGAACGGATTGCAAAAGAAGGTTTATACGACAGTTCTGAAGGCATTTTTGCATGCCTATAATACAGAAATCAAGGATGGCATGGCGGGTTACGACATTGACAACGAAGCACGCCTGTTTTTTGACGAAAATAGAATTGAGGGTTTTGTTTTTAATCACGGACTCGGGCATGGCATAGGGATAAATGTTCATGAAACGCCGCCTAATTTAGGTAAAGGTGAAATCGCAAAAACACCTTTACAGGATAACATGTGTTTTACCATTGAACCGGGACTTTATAATGCAGAATGTTTTGGTGTAAGGCTCGAAAATTCCTGTTATTTGAGAAACGGCAGAATAAATTCCTTTGTCAAAATGCCTTATGAGGAAAAGCTCATTGATTACACTCTTTTGACAAATATTGAAAAAGAATGGCTGGCAGAATTCGGAGTAATTTAGATGGAAATTACAAGTGTAAATAATAATTTGGTAAAAGAAACCGTAAGACTTCAGCAGAAAAAATACAGAACTGAAAAATTTTTGTTGGAAGGTTTCAAGGCGATTGAAGGGGCGTATAATTCAGGTATAAAGTTTGATTATGTATTTGTTTCGGATAAAAAAGCGGACGAATACAAATTTTTAGGTGATAAGGTGATTTTGACAACTGAACCTGTTTTGAAAAAAATTTCCACAACGGACACGGCGCCTGACGCGGTTGGAGTTGCGTTTAAAAAAGAGTATGACAGTAAAATTTTAGAATCGGCAAAAAAAGTCGTGCTGCTTGAGGGGATAAAAGATGCCGGAAATTTGGGGACAATTTTACGGACTTCTGCCGCGTTTGGAGTTGATGCGGTAATTTTATACGGCGACAGCGTGGATTTATATAACCCAAAATGCATTAGAGCAGCTGTCGGAAATTTATGGAAAATTCCTGTTTTTGAAATGAAAAATATTGAAAATTTAGAAACAATTTTCTGTTCTTTTAATCGTATTGCGACTTTGCCGCGTGCAAAGAATTATCTCAAAAATTTTAATACAAAATTGCCTTGTCTGATTATGTTTGGGTCTGAAGCTGAAGGGCTCAGCATTGAATTGCAAAATTTTGCAACGGACAGTGTTAAAATAGAGATGGCTGATAATGTTGAATCTCTTAATCTTAGTGTATCTTGTGCCGTAATTTTATATGAATTATTTGTTAATTGTTAGGTTTAATCAGAAATTTTAGGGCTTTACCTTCAATATGTTGAGTCATGGCGTATTCGACTTTTTCAAGCGGGAGAGTGGCCGTTATAAGTTTTTCGACTTCTACTTTGCCTGATGCAATATAATCAAGGGCCATGCGGAAGTATTTTGGTGTATGGTGAAAGACACTCATCATGGTAATATCGCCGTAATGCATTTTTGTGGTGTCGAAGGTTACTGTAGAACCTGATTTACAGCCGCCGAAAAAGTGTACTGTACCGCCGGGTCTGACACATGTAAAAATTCTTTCCCAAATTTCCGGCAGCCCTACGCATTCAACCGCAATATCCAACCCTTTTTCTTCTTGCGAAAAAGATTTAAAAATCTTTTCAGGATTTGGATATTTTGTTAAATCAATGATTTCGTCAGCGTGAGCGAATTCATCTGCCATTTTGAGTTTTAAAGGATTTCTACCGGCAGCGATTACACGTGCGCCTTTGAGCTTTGCAAGCCTTGCAAACATCAAACCGATAGGGCCTATTCCGATAATCCCGACTGAATCTCCGGGTTTTATTCCGGTTCTTTCGACTCCGTGTACGACATTTGCGAGTGGTTCACAAAATGCTGCGTGTTCAAAAGCCAAATGATCCGGCAAAATCAGCATGTTTTTTTTGACAATTCGTGCCGGAACAGTAATGTATTCAGCGTAAGCACCGTTTAATAAGTTCAAATTTTCGCACAAATTATACTCGCCGCGTCTGCAAAAAAAACACTCGCCGCAGGGAGCAGAATTTGCCGCGACTACACGGTCGCCTGGTTTAAATTCTTCAACGCTGCGTCCCACTTTTTCAACAATTCCCGAAAATTCATGTCCGAAACCCGACGGAATATTTTTAATCAAAACCGGATGACCGCGCCTGAAAGTTTTGACGTCTGTCCCGCAAGTCAGAGCTGCCATAACCTTTACGACCACTTCGCCTTCTTGGGGCGGTTTTACCATAACTTCTTCCAGTTTTATATTTTGCGGTCCGTAATATTGTATTGCCTTCATATTACTCCTTAATTTTGATATAAGCCTTCATAATACGGTTATTCATTGTGTCATCAAAGGCTTTTTGAATATCTTCAAGCGGGTACACGGTTGAAAGTCCTGCGACTTTTACCTGATGTGATCTCAAAAGGTTCAAAGAATCTTCCAAATCTACAGGCGCCGGCGAATAGCTTCCGAGCACGGTGAGTTCTCTGTAATAAATTTCGTTATTTGCATAGCCCCAGTTGTTCGGAGTGCTTGAGAATACGAGAATTTTTCCGCCGTTTCGGACATATTTAAGCGCGGTATTAATGGCCTTGTCAGCGCCTGAGGTCATAAAAACGCCGTCAGCTTTGAAGTTTGGATCCATTTCTTTAACGTTGCAGGCGGCAATTCCGAGATTTCTGAGGCGGTTAACCCTGTCGGGAATTAAATCGCATCCCATAACATCCATTCCGAAAGCTTTCAGTGCCTGTGCCATCATAAGTCCGATTGACCCTAAACCCACGACAAGCACAGTTGCATTCCCGCGTAAATTTGCTCTTTTGATGGCTCTTACACAGCAGCCCAAAGGCTCATAAAAAGATGCTTCAATATCTGTCAAATTTTCTGGCTTAACGTGCGCAACATTTTTTAAATGTTCTTCTGACAAGTAAACATATTCACTAAAGCCGCCGGGAACTATATTGGTTGATTTGAAATGCTCGCACATGGAAACGTTTCCGTTTTTGCAGTAAACGCATTCTCCGCAAGGGATATGGTGCGATGTAACAATTTCGTCGCCGATTTTAAAATTCGTTTTTGAATTGATTTCAACAATTCTCGCAACTATTTCGTGTCCGAGAACGGTTCCGTCTTTTGAAATTTTGTGAACAAATTTTACAATATCAGACCCGCACAAGCCGCAGCCGAGAACTTTAACGATTGCGCCTTGTCTGCCGTTTAATTCAATATCAGGGGTTTCTTTTATAACAATTTTACCTTTATTTATTACAGCTATTTTCATATCTCGCCTCGCAAAAAATATTTTAGCACAACTTGCATGAAAATAAAAGATATATTAAAATATAAATATGACGAGGATTCGAAAATTATTCTGCTTTGATTATCCTAAAATTGAAAAAATGATCTCGTATCTGGGGTCTGAAGAACACGACAGATTTTTGAAAATGATTATGGAAGAACCCGCTGGGATCCTGAATAATCTGTTGCCTTTGCAGTATAAATTTAAGCAGGAATCTTATATTCTGCTTGAAAACGATGAAATTCTCGGATTGATAACGGTCGAGCCGACTGCCGGAAATCCTTACAAAATCAATATAACACGTCTTGTTTTTAAACAAGATTTTTATAATGTGGGCAAACAATTAACAGAATTTATCATAGCAAAATATGGCGCCAAAGGTGCGCACTGCTTCACAGTTTATGTTGATATAAGCCACGATGAATTATGCACACTCTTTGTGGAAGGATGCGGTTTCAGACAATGTTCGTATGAAAATTTATGGAAGCTTGACAATTTTACCCCGCAAAGTACTGCTGCGGCAAACTTTCGTCCTTGCCAAAGGGATGATGCAAAAGCGGTTGCAAGGCTTTATAACGGCGAATTGAATAACCTATATAAGCCATCAATGGAAAGAATTCCGTCCGAATATGCCGACCCTTTTTTTGCCGGATTCTACAAATACTACAAAAATCGTTATGTGCTTGAAAATGGAAAAAATATTATTGCCTATCTTTCAATCACTACAGTTGATAATCTTAATTTTATAATAGATATATCAACCAATAACGGCTATCAATTTGATTATGACGAGATTTTGAACTTCGGGCTTGGTGAAATCCGCCGTCGCAAATCACATTTTACCGCGTTTTTAAAACACCGCCAGTACGCAAAAAATGCCGATATCTTAGAAGAATATCTCCACAGCCGCAATCTTAACTGTGTCCAGACCCAGTGCGTTTTTGTGAAAGATTTCTACAAACCCGTCAAAGAGGCAGAAAGCGTCCTCAAGGTATTTTCATTCGGCGAAAATAGGCTTATTTCGAATTAAAAGTTACTAAGTTACTAAGGCAGTAAGGTACTAAAAAGTAAATATGGGAATGAGTGAATAAGTGTTATATAAAAGCAATCTTGGAGAAATTCCGCTCAGATTAATTTTAGAAACAACTTATTCCACTATTCCCTGATTTACTTATTTACTTATTCACCTTTGAAAAATTTATTCTTTGTGCTAAAATTGGTTGACGAGGTGGATATGGTGAAAATTTATTTGGATAAGGATATAGACAAAGATTTAATTAAGACAAAAAAAATTGCGGTAATAGGCTTTGGCTCTCAAGGCTACGGCCAGTCTTTGAACCTTCAAGATTCCGGCTGCAACGTAATTCTGGGGCTAAGACAAGGGGGCAATTCTGACAAAAAGGCTAAATCCTACGGATTTTTAACTATGAATATTGAAGATGCCGTAAAGCAGGCTGATATTGTGCAAATTCTTATTCCTGATGAAATTCAGGCGGAGGTTTATGAACGCCAAATTAAACCATATTTGAGAAAAGGGCAGTATCTGATGTTTTCACATGGGTTTAATATCCATTTCAACAGAATTACGGCACCTGAGAACGTAAATGTAATTATGGTCGCGCCAAAAGGTCCCGGACATACTGTAAGAAGCGAATACACGGAAGGCAAAGGCGTTCCTTCATTGATTGCGGTTTATCAGGATCCTTCAGGGGATTCAAAAGAAGTGGCGCTCTCTTACGCATCTGCAATAGGCGCCGGACGTGCGGGAATTCTTGAAACTACTTTTCGTGAAGAAACTGAAACAGACCTTTTCGGCGAACAGGCGGTAATTTGCGGTGGTATTTCCGCTTTGATTAAAGCAGGATTTGATACTCTTGTGGAAGCCGGTTATTCGCCTTATATGGCTTATTTTGAGACTCTTCACGAGATGAAATTAATTGTTGATTTAATCTGTCAGGGCGGTCTCACAGATATGAGATATTCGATTTCCAATACTGCGGAATACGGCGATATGACTCGCGGACCACAGGTGATAGGGAATGAATCAAGACAAGCGATGAAAGAAATTTTGAAAAACATTCAATCAGGCAAATTCGCGGATGAATTTTTGACTGAAATGCAATCGGGATGCAAAAAATTTAATGTGCTCAGAAAAGAAAATGCAGACTCCCAAATTGAAAAAATCGGCGAAGAAATTCGCTCATCATTTCTCTGGGGCAAAGAAAAATTAATTAATAAGGAAAAAAATTAAATATGTTTGATACGGAAACTATCTATGAAGTTGTTACATTTGCAATAGGTGATACAAAAGCGGGCACAAAAATGGGCAAGCTTCAGCTTAAAGACACCAAAAACAATGCAATTTTAAATTGTGTTTTGTGGGAAGAAACCCTGAACAGGCTTGATAATAAGCTTTTTAGGACAGGTAATCTCATAAGAATTGTGACGGCAAGCTTTAACGAAAAATTCAATAACTGTCTTGTTACGTCATTGGAACTTATAAAAGAGGCAAAAACAGGTCTGGATGAGGCTGAACGAGAAGAAACCTATAAAAAACTCATAAGCTATTTTGATACCATAAAAGATGAAAAATTGCGGATTTTTCTGGCCTCATATTTCGAAGAACATAAAGAAAAAATTAAAATTATGCCGGCTGCAAAAGTTATGCATCACAACTATATCGGCGGACTTATGGTTCATACAATTGAGTGTGTGCAGTTTGCAGAGAAAAATCTTGAAATGTTTACGCTTAAAATCAGTCGTGACATTGCGATTGCGGCGTGTATTTTGCATGATATCGGCAAGATTTTTGAATATACGGTTAATTTGGAAACAGGATTTATAGATTATGATGAAAATTTTCGTTCTGAATGGTTAAGCCATTCGCAGTACGGTTTTTCTCTGTGTATGATGAACGGTTTTAAACGTATTGCCAAAATGATTGCGGCACATCACGGACGCGATGAATGGGGGGCGATTATTGATCTGGACGAAAAGGACCTTGAGCCGGAACTTTATTTCCTGCATTTTATGGATAATCTGTCCGCAAAGTTTGGCAGAATCAACGTTGCAATGATAGAAAGAGGATTAAATTGGCAAAATTAACAGAAAAACACAACTATGACGGAACGCTCGTCTGTGTCGAAGGGATTGACGGATCTGGTAAATCAACCCAGCTTTCGCTTTTAAGAGATTGGCTTAAAGCAAGCGGTAAAGATGTTATTTATACGGAATGGAATTCTTCTCCATTAATCAGCCAGACAACTAAGCTTGCCAAGAAAAAAAATATGCTATCGCCCAGAACTTTCAGTCTGCTTCACGCGGTTGATTTTGCTGACAGGCTTAAACAGGTTATTGCCCCGGCTTTGAAGGCAGGTTTTATCGTACTTGCTGATAGATACGCCTTCACTGCATTTGCTCGCGATGTCGCAAGAGGTGTTGACCCAAAATGGGTTCGGCAGGTTTATGATTTTGCAATACGTCCGGATTTGACAATTTATTTTGATATTGATCCTAAAACATCTATGGAGCGGATTTGCTTTAACAGAACTCCTAAATTCTATGAGGCAGGGATGGATTTGAAATTGAGTAATGACCCTTTTGAAAGCTATTTGATTTTTCAAACCCGTGTCATTAACGAATACAAAAAAATGCTCAAAGAGTTTGATATTGTGAAACTCGACGCAAATGACACAATTCACAAAAAACAGGTCGAAATCAGAAAAATGCTCACCGGAATTCTTGAGGCTAAGGGGGTTAAATGACAAAAATTAAAACAAAACACGGATACGAAGGTTTACTGGTCGTAATTGAAGGGACTGACGGGTCAGGCAAATCAACCCAGCTTGAACTTTTGAAAAAATACCTGCAGGATCAATCCTACGGGGTTATGGTGTCTGAGTGGAAAACCTCAAGGCTTATTGCGGATGTTATTGATGATGCAAAAGACAGAAATTTGCTTAATGCAACGACATACAGTCTTTTATATGCTGCGGATTTCGCCGACAGATTGGAAAACCAAATTGTTCCGGCCTTGAAATCAGGCTTTGTGGTGCTTTTGGATAGATACTATTATACCGCTCTTGCTCGTGATGTCGTTCGTGGGCAAAATATCGAATGGGTAAAAAATCTTTATGAATATGCGCCCGAGCCTGATTTGGTATTTTATCTTGATATGCCGGTCGATGTTTTGTTGAAAAGGATTATAGGCACGACAGGGCTTGATTTCTACGAAAGCGGCAGAGATGTCGGCTTTTCAACGGATTTTTACAATAGCTTTGAAATCTATCAGAATAAGTGTCTTGAACAGTATGAAAAAATGAAAAAAGCCTACGGGTTTATCAGTATTGACGGAACAAAAACAATTTCTGATATTCATAAAATTATGAAATCCGAAGTCCAAAAAATTCTTGATACCGGCGTGCTGGATTAAAGTTTAAAGGTGAATAAGTGTTATAAAAAAACGGATATTGAAAAAATTCCGCTCAGATTAATTTTAGAAACAACTTATTCCCCTATTCACTTCTAAGTGTCTTACGGCCTTAGTATCTTATTAACATCTATTTATAAAGAAATATAACAAATGTAAAATATTTAACATAAAAATTTACGTTATGAAACATTTTGCACTTTTGGAGCATGGTTTGTGCTAAGTTAATATTGTGAAAGAGATTGTTTAAGGAGATTAATGAATGTCTGAATATTTGAGCAAAGAAGAGATAAAGCAATGGAGAAGCTCATTAGAAAAGATTACATTAGAAGAATTTGCTGCCAGACTCGGGAAAAAATTAGAGGAAGATAAACATACAAATGATATTGTTGATATAGTATTGAAAGGACAGCCGGTAATCTCTAACGATACAGAATGGTCTCAGACCAGAACCGAAAGGTTAAATACTATCGCTGACAGAGCTTATGCACGTGAACGTGAAATTGCTCCGTCACCGTTTGTTGTACCTAAACAAGAATCTAATACAACCGTTAAAAAATCCCCTGCATCCAAAAAAGCTGCTTCTAAACAGATTAAGGCCGAAAAATCGGCTGATGATTTGAGAGAAGAAGTCAGAATTGTGTTCAAAAAGAATCTTACAGACAGAGAACAAAAAGTTTTTGATTATTTTGCCCAAAATACGGACAAAATAGTTTATGCAAAAGATCTTGCTGAACTTCTTGAGCTGCCTAGAGATTATGTATACAAATATATTAAAAACTTACGTGCGAAAATTGAAGGTGATAACCTTAAAAATGCTGATAAAGGCGGTTTTATCTTGTCTTTATAATACAAAAACCGAATCTTAAAAAAGCCTCTTAAAGAGGCTTTTTTGTGTATTTTACTTTTAATTCTTTTGTCTTTCTTTTTAGCAGTTCTTCACGTTTAATAATAGGACTATTGAGTTCCGGAAAAAGAATTTTATCTTCAAATTCAGCTATTTCTTTTGCTGCAAAAAATTCAGAGGGAATTCCTGTTTTTTCACTGTTAGCCAAAAGTCTGCGCGCTCCTTTGCCTCTGTCCGGGATATAATAATCTTCTTTTCTTTTATTTTTAGTTATTGAATTTTTAATCATTACCTTATATACACTGTTTTTTTCGGAACCGAATTCGTTAATTTCTGCAAAGTCAAGTACCTGCCTTTTCCCGAATTCATTTTTAACAAAAACGTCACGTCCGTTGTACGATACATCTGTTCTGCATTTTTTCAGAGGGTTTATTATGTAATGAACAAAAGCCTTTTCATATTCCGGATTGTCTATAAAAAGTTCGGCAAGAACTTTTGCTCCATCACTTTTTAATCGAAATCCTGTAAAAGATTGGCTGTTTATAGGGGTAATGTACATTATTTTCTCCTTTGATAAATTAAAAAAAATAAACAAAATATTTTTTGCTACTATTTTTCTTTAACGGTTTTTGTTACAAGTGCTGCGAGAAGCAGGCATACAGCACCGATTAAAAATGCGTATTCCCAATGATAATTTACAAGTCCTTCTCCAGCATTGAACACGCATTTTGAAATAAACCATGCAACAAGCGTACATACAAAAACCTGTGGGCCTGCGATAAATATGTTAAATATACCCATAACAGAACCTTCTGTACCCTTTTTAATGTACCTTGAAAGCATTGCAAAAGGTAATGCACAGATACTTGCCCATCCTATACCGGCAAATCCCATTAAAAATGCTACATAAACTGTGTTTGCGGTCATTGCCATCCCTAAATACGCAACCACCATTGATAACAGAGCGATTATGTGGACTTTTTTGTTGCCGAATTTTTGAGCCAGAGCGCCGATCGGAATTGCAACAAGAAAACAAACAAGGTTAAATATCGCAAAACAAATTGACGAAAAATTAGTTCCGTTTACAACCGCATCTTCAAACGCGTGTCTGGCAGTTTCGCTTGCGGTTGTTAAATCAGGTACGCCGAACAGTGTGTGAATGGAATATTGCGTGAAAAATATCAGCATACACATTGTACTCATCCACGTGAAAAATTGCATAAGACAAATTTTTGGAACTTCCGGTGACATCAAAAAGAAATTTTTTAATGAATCCCAAAAATTGTCTTCTTTAATATTTGCTACAGCTGCATCTTTGAGGATTTCTTTAGGAGTTTGATGTTCTTTAATTGTAATACAAGTCCATAGCATACCTAATGAAAATGCAAGTGCCGCCATAATAAATTGCGCCGGAATAGACATTTGAAAATTAAAAAAGTATTTTAAAAAAGGAGCCGCACCGGCAGCCACAACAGATCCCAAACCGATTGCAAGACTTATATATGAATTTGCCATAGCATGTTGTTCCTGCGGAACAACATCAGGTATTAAGGCTCTATATGGTCCTTGAGCAACATTTATACATGCATCAATTACCCAAATCATAATTGCAGCGACCAGAAGCGCTGTCCAAATAGGAAGGTCAAGACCTATAAGGCTTTCAAGTTGAATTGCAACATGCTGTGAATTCGGAAAAATCCATAACGCTAAACTTGCAATTAAAGCCCCGCCTAACAAATAAGGACGTCTTCTGCCGAATTTTGAAACGGTTTTGTCACTCAATGCGCCCACAAGCGGCTGGACAACCATACCTGTAAAAGGTCCCGCAAGCCAGATTAAGCCGTATAAAAACGGTGACGCACCTAAATTTTCTGTAACAGGACCAGACAGAATAATTCTCATCTGCCATGCAAACTGTAACCCGAAAAATCCGAGTGCAAAATTTAAAAATTGAAGAGTACCGAACTTCTTTAAATCTGACATTACTTCTCCATACTACACTCTTTTAACAGCCGCGTCAATCAATCCCTTAAACAACGGATGCGGTTTGTCGGGACGTGACTTGAATTCAGGGTGGAACTGAGAGGCTACAAACCAATCATTTTTTGGTAATTCAACGACTTCAGCGAGCATTCCGTCAGGCGACATGCCGGAAAATACCAGACCGGCATCAGCAATTTGATTCAGATATTCATTATTAACTTCATATCTGTGTCTGTGGCGTTCTGAGATTTTTTCTTTGCCGTAAGCCTTTGCAGCAACTGATCCTTTTTTTAAAATGCAGTCATAAGCTCCCAATCTCATTGTTCCGCCGTAACCTTTGACATTTTTCTGCTCCATCATCAAATCAATTACCGGATACTGTGCATTTTCGTCAAATTCAGCTGAATTTGCGCCTTTAAGTCCTGCTACATTACGGGCATATTCTATTACCGCACATTGCATGCCCAAGCACAGCCCCAAAAACGGAAGGTTATTTTCTCTTGCGTATTTAATAACGTTTAATTTCCCTTCAATCCCGCGTACCCCAAAACCTCCAGGAACAACTACCGCCTGAACTTCTTTTAAAAGTTCCTTGCAGCGTTTTTCGTCAATACATTCCTCTGAATTTATCCACTTAACCTCAATGGCTGCGTCGTTTGCGTAGCCTGCATGTTTTAAAGCTTCAACAACAGATATATAAGCGTCGGAAAGTTTTGTATATTTACCGGCTATTGCAACTTTAATAGTCTTTTTAGGGTTTTTAATTTTTTCAACAAGCTGCGCCCAGCCTTTTAAATCGGGATTTTTTGATTTGACGCCCAGCATCTGTAGAATTACATCCGCCATTTTTTGTTCTTCAAGCGCAAGCGGAACTTCATAAATACTTTTCATATCACGGCACTCAATAACAGCATCTTTCGGAACGGAACAGAAAAGTGCGAGTTTTTCTTTTTCAGTTTTCGGAATAGCTCGGGTTGTCCGGCAGACAAGAATTTCCGGCTGGATACCGTAGCTTCTCAAAACACTTACACTGTGTTGTGACGGTTTTGTCTTTAATTCGCCGGATGTGGGCAAATACGGCAAAAGCGTACAGTGAACCGATATTGCATTACCAATTCCGACTTCAGATTTGAATTGGCGGATAGATTCAATAAACGGCAAACTTTCAATGTCCCCGATTGTTCCGCCGATTTCAATAAGTTGAAAATCCGGCTTGAATTGTTTTGTGGCTCCTGCTATTCTTGATTTGATTTCATTTGTAATATGCGGAATAACCTGAACGGTTGCGCCGAGATAATCGCCTTTTCTTTCTTTTTCAATAACTCTCTGGTAAACACTTCCTGAGGTTACGTTATTGAATTTGCCGAGATTTGTATCGGTAAATCTTTCATAGTGACCCAAATCCAAATCGGTTTCGGCTCCGTCATCTGTTACAAAAACCTCACCATGTTGGAAAGGACTCATAGTACCCGGGTCAACATTTATATACGGGTCGAATTTCTGATTAATAACTGTAAATCCGCGCGCTCTTAATAATTTTCCTAAAGATGCCGCGATAATACCTTTGCCTAATGAGCTTACCACTCCGCCTGTTATAAAAATGTATTTTGTCATATTTACCCCAATTTTTTACTATTAATCTTCACTCAAACCGACAACGGGTAACTAATTAATTTTAGGAACCTTAAAAAATCCGTTTTCTTCTTCCGGAGCATTTGCCATCAGTTCTTCTTTTGTCTGCTCGTAAACAACTTTGTCCTCTCTCATAACGTTTACAAAATCAATGGCATGCGACATAGGTTTGACATTTGTTGTGTCGACTTCATTCATCTGGTCAACATATTTCAACACATCTCCTAACTGTTTTGTATAAAGTTCTTTTTCCTCTTCCGTTAATTCTAATCTCGCAAGCTTTGCAACATGTTCTACATCTTTTATTGTTATCATATTTTTGCTCCTATGGATTAATTGTAGCATAAAAAAAGGCATGTTTAAAAAATATTACATAAAATTAAAATTTAGCTATAAAACAAAAATATGTTATAATAGTCATGAGAGAGTAACCAATGAATAAAACTTACGAAAAACTTGATGATTTAATAGCCTTCTTTAAAGACAGCAAAGACGAAAAGAAAAAACGTATGCTTTATCTTAAAATTGTTGAGGAGGCGATGTCACTTGTTAAAAAAATTGCAAATACTATATCAATGCAGTCGGGTGTCAGCAATGAAGATTTGGTGCAAGTCGGATCTGTCGGGCTTATAAAAGCTATTAATGCATATAAATTGAATATGAATACCCGTTTCAGAACTTATGCAACCTATTTTATAAAAGGAGAAATTAAACACTATTTGCGTGATAAGGCGGCAATAATAAAAGCTCCGCGTGAATTACAGGAATTGGTATTTAAAATATCATCCACTGTCAAAAAACTTAATGAAGAAGGAATTGAGGATCCTACAGCACAAAATATTGCCGATGTCTTGAAACTTCCGGTGCAAAAAGTTGAAGAAGTCTTGAATATTGATAAATATAAAAATGCTTTATCGCTTGATCAGTATTTAAAAGGTGACGATGAAGACTTGTTTTTGATTGACAGAATTCCATCAGGTGATTATAAAGAATTTATAAATTCCTATGAGGATAAAATCATGCTCGCTGCTGCTATTAAAAAACTTCCTCCCGAATTGCGGCAGATAATTGAATTAAGCTATTTTGAAGATTTAAATCAGCGAGAGATTTCGGAAAAAATACATATTTCTCAAATGCAGGTTTCAAGGAGACTTAAAAAAGCTCTTAACAGAATGTATGAGTTGATAAAGAATAGTGAAGGATAAAAGGAGTAAATTATGCTGATAGCGTTATTGTTATTTATATTTGTTATAGGATTGTGTATTGGAAGCTTTTTAAATGTAGTTATTTTGAGAACTTTGAGCGGTGAATCAATTGTTTTCCCTTCATCAAAATGCCCAAAGTGCGGACATAAACTTTATTGGTGGCATAATATTCCTGTATTATCATATATATTATTAAAAGGGAAATGCGGATTTTGCGGAGAAAAAATAAGCGTGCAGTATCCGATTGTTGAACTTATTACTGGAATTGTATTTGTACTGGCGTTTATAAAATTCGGTATCAGCTGGGATACTTTTTTCGCGTGGATTATTGCCGCTTTGTTTATTGTTATTGGCGGTACTGACTGGAAGGAAAAAGTTGTATTTGATATACATACATATTCGCTGATCGGAATAGGAATTTTATACGGAATTCTTGTGACGGCAGTTGATTTATACCAATATTATTCTTTAATGGGAGAATTTAATTTTACGACCGAATGGATTATAGGCAATCCCGTTTCTAGTACTCTGCTCGGTATAATAATCGGTTTTGTGGTAATGGAAGTTATATCAAGAATAGGTTATTTAATAGCGGGTTCACGTGCATTTGGCGAGGGGGATTCTTTTATAGCTGCCGGTATAGGTGCTGTTTTTGGCTGGCGTACGCTTCTTGTTGTGCTTGTTTTGAGTGTGATAATTCAAATAGTCGTAACTTTGCCGGTTTATATAAAAAAAGAAATCGATAACAGAAACTGGATGGTAGTAATTTCACTCGGTGCATTTATAATTTATACTCTTGCATTTTTAATGGCAGCACAGTTCGGCTGGCTGGCAAATACCGTTGCATATGTTTTGAGTGCTGTTGTACTTGCCGTAATAGGTATTTTGGCATGCAGAGAAATTATACGCGGGATTAAAGAACCTGAAAACAGAACGTATCTTCCGTTCGGGCCTGCTCTTGTTCTTGCCGGATTGATAGTTTTGCTTATTTGATATTTTGTGTAAAATTTGTTTACATTTGAAATTTTTTTCTAAAGATTTTGCAAAAATACTCCGATAAAAAACATATAAAGGAGTATTTTATGCTAAAAAAGATTGTACAACCTTCGTGTAACATTAGCGACAGTGTTGAATTTATATTAAGAGGAGCGAGAAAACGCCGTTCTATGGCGTTACTTAATGCAAACGCAATAAATGCGGATGCGGGTATTCAAGCCGTATTAAAGGCCGTAAAATAAGATTTAGAGAGTTTAGACCGGTAATTTACCGGTCTTTTATTTATTAGGTAACATTTAGTTATATTTTCTTTTTTTGAAACTTTTTTAGTGTAAAATTAGTTTATGGAAGTTGGTGAAGTTAAAAAAGTTTGGGAAGATGTAAAGTCAGAGCTTAAAAAAACTCTCCCGTCGCATGTTTTTGATACCTGGATTATGCCTTTGGAGGCTGTTGGCTATGACAACAATATTTTTGCATTGTTGACTGTTCATCAAATGGCGGTCGAAATTATCCGTAAAAATCATTATGCTCAGATAAAAGCTGCGCTTGAACATGTTTTACAAAGAGAAATTGAGTTTTCGCTGAATTATGATGCTGATTTGGCTGAAAAATATAAAAAAGAAAAGCAAAAAGAAAAATCTAAACCCAAAAAAGAAGATGAAACTTCTAAAACAATGGAAAATCTCTCTCAGATGCAGTCATTTTCCAATTTGAATTTAAAATATAGATTTGATAATTTTGTTGTTGGTGAAAACAGCAGATTTGCACATGCTGCAGCCTTTGCGGTTGCACAAAATCCTGCAAAAAAATACAATCCTTTGTTTATATACGGTGCCTCCGGTCTTGGCAAAACTCATCTTATGCAGGCTGTCGGGCATTATATAATTTTTCACAAACCAAAATTAAAAGTCCGTTATATCAAAACCGAAGAATATGTAAATGAGCTTATAAAAAACCTTCAGCATGGCGGAGAGCGTAATGCACGTATGGAAAAATTCCGTCAAAAATACAGAAATATTGACGTTTTACTAATAGATGACATTCAGTTTTTGGAATCTAAAACTTATACAATGGAGGAAATTTTTCACACGTTTGACACTCTCCATAATAATAATAAGCAGATTGTAATAACTTCTGACCGTTTGCCGAAAGATATTCCGACTCTTCCGGATAGGTTGAGAACCCGTTTTGAGATGGGGCTTGTTGTAGATATCACTCCTCCGGATTTTGAAACTCGTGTTGCTATCTTAAAAAATCTTGCTGAACAAATTTCCATGAAGATTGACTTTGAGGTATTTGAATATATTGCGAATAATTTTGTAAATAACGTGCGAGAGCTTGAAGGGGCGTTTAATAAGGTCAGCGCCTACGCGGACATTGAAAAAGTGGATGTAACCCTTGCTTATGCTAAAAAAGTACTCAATTGTGAGGCTGTGAAAAAGGCAATAACCATTGAAAAAGTGGCTAAAATAGCGGCAGAATATTATAACGTTACTTTACAGGATTTTAAAAGCTCTTCACGTAATCAGAAAGTTTCAAGTGCGCGCCATGTTGCGGTTTATCTTGCACGCGAGATCACCGGCAAAAGTTTTGAAAGTATTGCGGAATATTTTAACAAAAAACATACTACAATGCTTTATTCTTATGAAAAAATTAAGCAGGATTTGAAAATAAATAAGGAACTCGACAGAGCAGTTTCGGAGATTAAAAATAAAGTGAGAGAATAAATAAGTAATAATGGAATAAGTGCCAAATAGATACCGGAAAATTTTGCTCATATAACAGATACAACTTATTCCGTTAAAAATTGAGGATTATGCCATGTATGATTATATCAAAGGAATATTAACAAATAAATCAAGCGGGACAAAAGGCTATACGGCGACCGTAGAAACCGGCGGCGGTGTGGGGTATTTGACGGAAATAACTTTGACTGATTATAATGAGCTGCCTGCATTGGAAGATAAAGTTAAGCTTTATACTGTTTTAATTCACAGAGAGGACAAAATGAGTCTTTGCGGTTTTTTGAAACGTGAAGACAGAGATATATTTAACATTTTGACATCTGTTTCGGGTGTGGGGAGCAAAATGGCGTTGACTTTATTGGATGAATTTTCATCGTCTGAGTTGATAGGCTGTGTTATAGAAGGTAATTATAAAGAATTAACGCGTGCAAAAGGCGTAGGACCGAAACTTGCGCAGAAAATTATTCTTGAATTGAAAGATAAATTGATGAATTATAAAGAAGCGGAACCAATCAGGATTTCCGCTCCGTCTGTTCAAAATTCGCAGGCTGTCGACGATGCGCAGACGGTGCTTGTGTCTTTAGGGTATGAGAAAGATGAGATAAAATCAGCTATGTCAAAGGCGGTTACGCTTGTTGCGGATAACGCTTCCGCTGAGGAAATTTTGAAAGAAACACTAAAAATATTGTCTTATGATTAAAAAAATTAATCAGGATAAATATTTAGTGGCATTTTAAAAAAATCGTAATATAATGTTTTTATGAAAAAGATTTTTGCATTGTTTATATCATTAATATTTTTCATGAATTCTTTTGTATTGGCGGCAGAACCTTTGCAGGGGCATATTGAAGAAAATGATGAATTCCAGCAGCTGCAGGAGGATTTGTTTACCGGTGAAATTGAGCATCTTGAAAGAAAAGATATCATAAATATGACGGTGTCGCAGGTTTTGGATAGTTCTTATTCAATAGAGGGTGATGAATTTTTTGCACAAGTTACATCTGATGTATATGGCAATGATGGTATAATTATTCCGAAAGGAACTCTTGCACACGGTAAAATTTCTGAAACTGGTGATGCCGGCAAAATGGGAAAACAAGCATGGATAGAGCTTTCTTTTGATTATCTTGTAACTCCTGACGGGCGGGAAATTCCGATTGACGGCAAGATGACGACAAAACTTCATCCGATTGTTGAAACGTCTAAAATTGTTGCTCAGGATTTAGGCTATACTGCGGCAGGCGGGGTTGTAGGCGGTTTTCTGGCGCTTAATTGGCTGGGGCTTGAGGCTGCAATTTTATCTCAAGGCTATACTCTTGCAGGCGGAGCTGCAATCGGCAGTGCGGTAGGGCTTGGAATGGCTTTAATCCGTAAAGGTAAAGATGTTTTGATTGCTCCGGGTGATGAAATTAAAGTAAAAATTAATACAAAAATTCCGCTCCCCGTATATAAAAAAGAGGCTTTAAAGCAGGAAGAACTTTTGTATCCCGGACTTGATATTTTGATAACTAATGTCAAACACGAAGAGGATCCATTCGGGGAGATGAATACAATAACGCTTGCAATTACGATTTCCAATATGTCGGATAAAACTCTTTCAGGGTTTGATATGGCACTTGTTAATGATTACAATTCCACCTTCCGACCGTCGGTTTTCGGTGATACAAAAATGATGTATAAAACGATTAATCCCGGAGAGCGTGTTGCGGGAGAAGTTTCTTTTGCCGTTGATAATATTCACAGAAAATTCTGGCTGACATTTTTTGACAGACGCTCCGGCAAAGCTATTACAAAAATTTCCGTTGACAATGCTTACAGAAAAATGTCCAAAAAAGAACAAAAGAAAAATGAACGCCGGCGCTTTAAAAAAAATTATAAAAAAGATGTTGATTTGTTTGACATAGAGTGATTGTAAAGATTTTTATAGTGCGGAATTGAAATGAGTAATGTTCGTGTTACAATGTTAGTAGTTTAGTTATTAAGGAAAATTCTATGGTTTGCGGAAAGCTTGAAATTGATATTTTAAATTCCTTCTGGAATCTTACGGAACAAAATGAAGATAGGGATATTTCAATACAGGATATTGTTGATGATTTGTCAAAATCAGGTATTGAAAGAGCATACACAACAATTAAAACCGTTATGGACAGATTAACAGTAAAAAGTATTCTTGTAAGATATAAAGTGGGTAAAAAATTTTTCTATAAAGCCGCTATGGATAGACGTGAAATGGCTATGGAATCCGTAAAAATTCTTGCTAATCAATTTTTTAACGGAAGCTATACGGAATTGTGCCATTTTATTGAACGTGAGTGCAGCGAGTTTTTAGTAAGTTAATTTTATGTCTAATATTGAAAGCAGAAAAAAAGTCGGCGAATTGCTCAGAAAAGTCCGGCTGGGCGAAATGCATGTAAAAGATGCGCTTTTAGCTTTTCCTGACGAGACAATTGATAAAAGTATTATGGCGTCATACCATGCGCTTGTGCATTATGATGCCGATGAGGATTTAAGACATCGTGATGATTTATACCGTGAAGAGCAGGATGACTATATTGAATTTTTGTCGTATATTATGGGAAAAGGCGAAGATTTGCCCGAAAATATTATAAAAAGTTATGAAAAATACTATAAATCGGCAAATATTCCGCATTCAAAAGATACAAAAGGGTTTTTAGAAAGTTTTTTTAGGTTTTTGAATATTTAAAAGAAAGGGACATTTATGAAGAAAATTGTTTTAACACTCGCAGCAATGATGATGTTTACGACGTCTGCTTTTGCGTTTTTTAAAAAAGCGCCTGAAACGGAACTCGTTGTTATGCCGATGTTTTCCACCGAAACTCAGGACCAAAATAAAGTTTGGGTCGGGACTTTTCAGCTTGTTTGGAATGATTTGATGGATAATGTCGTAAAAGCTCCGATTGAATTTACGGACGGCCCGTCAAATCTTGCAGATGAACTTAATAAACAGGAATTTACAAAAGAAATGTTGTCGGATAATTCATATTACACCGCTCACGGCGTTGCCAATATGAATTTGAAAGAACAGATTGACACTGCATTAATGGAAAAATTCAATGAAACAAGCGATCTTTTGCAGAGTATGGATTGGTCAGGCAGAAATTATCTTGTCTATGCGATGCTGAAAAAGGATTTTGAATTTTTGAATGCGTTCGATGAGCTTAAAAAAGAAAGATTTGGCAAATTGAATAAGGAAAAAGTTCAGTATTTCGGGATTGATAAAGACAGTAAAAACGGCTTGAGAGAAAACGTCAGCGTGCTTTTCTATAATAATCCGGATGATTTTGCCGTTGAATTACGTACTAAACAAAATGACAGAGTTCTTCTTTACAGAACGGATGACAACAAGTCGCTTTCCGCTTTGTATGACGATATGATGAAAAAATCAGATGAATACACTGACAGCCGCGAATTCGGTAAAAAAGATCGTTTAAAAGTTCCGTTTATCAGTTTCAAAAGTCTTAATCAGTATCCGGAAATTCAGGGAAAAACAATTAAAGATACTGATTTAACCATTGATCAGGCTTTGCAAAGTATTGATTTTAGAATGGATAATAAAGGCGTAAAACTCAAAAGTGAAGCAGCTTTGATTATGAAAATGTCTATGCCTGTACCGATTATGAGAGAACCTGCGGACTTCTTCTTTGACGATACATTTGCAATGTTTTTGATAGAAAAAGATAAACCGTATTTTGCGCTCAGAGTTGCCGACGCAGCAGCTTTGAATAAGAAAAAATAGGTAAATTTATAAACTCAAACCTGTCATTCGCTACGGGTGGCAGGTTTTTGCATGTTTATTGTATTTGTACTATAATCAGTTTATGGCGAAAGTGAAATCAAAATGGATATGCCAGAATTGCGGGTATGAAACGGCAGGATATCTTGGTAAATGCCCTGAATGCGGTTCGTGGGGCAGTTTTACGGAGGAAGTTCAAACTTCTTTTAAGCCTCAGTCGGTTACGCCTCAAGGCTTTTTGAATGATACTAAGCCGGCTTTGTTATCGGATATTCACGTTGGCGATGAGGTTCGTGTAAGTACGAATATTCCGGAATTCGACAGAATTCTTGGCGGCGGGCTTGTTCAAGGTTCTCTTATCCTTATTGCAGGAGATCCGGGAATAGGTAAATCCACCATACTTTTGCAGACAAGCGGTGAATTGTGCAAAAACAGTAAAAAGGTTTTGTATGTTTCGGCTGAAGAAAGCGCAAGCCAGATTAAATTAAGAGCTGAAAGACTTGATATAAATTCAAACAGTTTGTATATTTATCCGCAGATTAATATGGAAAGTATCCGTGCGGAAATTGATAATATAAATCCTGATGTTGTTGTAATTGACAGTATTCAGGCGATTTATTCCGGAACAATTACAAGTTCTGCGGGAAGTGTTTCGCAAATTCGCGAGTGCTGCAGTATTTTAATGCAAATTGCCAAGAATAAAAATATAACAGTAATTGTAATTGGGCATGTTACAAAAGACGGGGCAATTGCAGGGCCGAAAGTTCTTGAACACATGGTCGACACGGTTATTTATTTTGAAGGTGACAAATACAAATCCTATAGAGTTCTGCGTTCTATGAAAAACCGTTTCGGCACAACGTCTGAGGTCGGAATTTTTGAAATGGGTCCGAAAGGTTTGACAGGCGTTACAAATCCTAATGAATTGTTTTTAAATGAGCGCTCCAAAGGTTCAATTCCGGGTACTGCAATTGTTGTTACAAATGAAGGTACACGGCCACTTTTGGTGGAAATTCAGGCGCTTGTCGGAACTACGCCTTATCCTACGCCGCGCAGGGTTACAAATGGCGTTGATACAAGCAGGTTATTGCAAATTCTTGCGGTACTTGAAAAACGTGTCGGGCTTAATCTTTCAAAACAAGATGTTTATGTTAATGTAATGGGCGGAATTGAGGTTGATGAGCCGAGTGCGGATTTAGGGATTGCGCTTGCAGTTGCAACATGCGCAAGGGATGTTGTTGTTGACAGCCAGACGGTTATTATCGGTGAAATCGGTTTGTCGGGCGAAATTCACCCTGTGCAGAATATTGAAAAACGTCTGAATGAGGCGATATCATCAGGTTTTAAAAAAGCAATAATACCTTACGCAAATAAAATTAAATATGACAAAATCGAAATTGTGCCTGTAAAAAGGCTTATTGATGCGATTGCTGCATGCGTGTCAGCCCAGTAAGTTTTGTATTGTGCGGGAGATCATTGCATAGGCTTGGGCAGGTAAATCCAAAAAATACCCCTTTTTAAGGGAGGGGGACCGCGAAAGCGGTGGAGGGATAATGTATCATCATAACAAAAGATTAACACCTTATGCAAAACAACTCAGAAAAAATATGACGTACGAAGAATCTAAATTATGGTATAACTTTTTGCGTACATATAACGTCCGCTTTCTAAGGCAAAAGGTTATTGAAAATTATATCGTCGATTTCTATTGCGCAAAAGCTTCGCTTATAGTTGAAATCGACGGGGGCCAGTATTATGAAAATAATGCTATGGAAAAAGACGGCTTGCTTGATAAAGTATTGGAAGGTTTTGGGTATAAGGTTTTAAGGTTTACGAATTTAGATGTGAAAAATAATTTTGAAGGGGTTTGTGATGTAATTGATGAGGCTGTGAAAAGTCGAATTGAATCCCCCCTTTAATACCCCCCTTTACAAGGGGGGTATGTAGAGAGTCCCCCCTTAATTTTTTCCTTTACGCGAGGATGGGTAGAAAAATCCTTCCTTAATCCCCCTTACAAGGGGTTGGTAGGGAATCCCCCCTTAATCCCCCTTTACAAGGGGGGTGGATAAAGAATCCCCTTTATAATCTTTTCTTTACAAAGGGGGTGTGAAAATTAATTATTGGGTTATTTTTTCTGTGCTACGCCGGGTGCATCTTTTACAACAAATGGTCTTACAAATGCCCAGGTACCGTATAAGCAGGTTAAAACTCCCGCAATATTCAAGGGGTAACTCAGCCATTTTTTATTCTTGGTAAGTCCGCCGAGCGCGGTTAAGGTAGTTCCAGCCATAAATCCTAAATATCCTTTGAAAATAGTACGCGGCACTACAACAGTATCATTCATATCTGCTGCATTTTTTGTGTGGGTAATGAATTTATCCGTAAATTTTTGCCCGCTGTTGTCGCCAAAACGTATATTCGCGTTTATTTTTTGTACCTGCATACTTTCTCCTTTTTCATATAATAACCGAACAAAAAAAAATTTGCTATAATTAACAATTTTTTAATATTTCAAAAGGCTTAAACCTATTGATTAGTTTTTGTGTTGGTGATATAAATTACATGTAATTAAAATAAGAAGGAGTAAAATCTTATGGTAAAAGTAGCAATTAACGGATTCGGAAGAATCGGACGTAACACATT
>CALUQQ010000110.1 GCA_944322955.1 Candidatus Gastranaerophilales bacterium | reverse complement strand
TTCAAGGAACACGTTGCTATTCCAACGGCAATTGCAGCTGCCACAGTAAGTTTTTTAATAGTCATTTTTACCTCCTTGTGTTTGCGGGCTTTTGCTTGAAAAACCCCAAAAGTTAAAAAACAAACTTATACCAAATTATGTACTTCATTCAACATCAGAAACATTGCCAAAAGCGGTTATTCACTCAGGCTATTTGGTTTGGAGTTAAAAATATACACACAGGCAACAATATTAATTAAATACTTTAAAGCCAAATATACCTATAATAGTTTTTATAATTATTTATGCTATAATTAATCTATGGAAAATAAAAAAATTAAAATAGGATTAATAGGTTTAGGTACTGTAGGTACAGGTGTTTATAAAACACTTCAGGCTTTTGATAATATTGAAATTGTCAAAATTGCGGTTAAAAATAAAAATAAAAAACGCAATATACCGAATTTAAATGAAAATTTAATTACGGATGACCCGTTTGAAATAGTAAATAATTCGGAAATAGACATTGTTTGTGAACTTATAGGGGGTATGGAGCCGGCATATGATTTGATTACCAACGCTATTAAAAACGGCAAACATATTGTAACCGCAAACAAAGAACTTCTGGCAAAACGCGGGTTTGAAATTTTTAATTTTGCTGAAAAACATAATAAAGTTGTCCTATACGAAGCAGCAATTGCAGGCGGGATTCCAATTATTATGCCGATAAAAACAATTCTCGCAGGTAACAAAATCAATAAAGTTGAAGCTATTTTAAACGGTACAACAAATTATATTTTAACCAAAATGGATGTACAAGGCGCATCTTATGATGATGTTTTAAAAGAGGCGCAGGATTTGGGTTACGCTGAAACAGATCCAACAGGTGACGTTGAAGGATTTGACGCAGCTTATAAAATTACAACTCTTGCAACGCTGGCTTTTAAAAAGAGAATAAAATTTGAAAATGTTTACAGAGAAGGCATAACAAAAGTCCGCGCAGAAGATATGAAAGCAGCAAACGATTTGGGATATAAAATTAAACTTATTGCCTCTGCCAAAATAGATGAAAACGGCTGCGCCGATGTAAGGGTTCACCCGATGCTTGTTCCTATGGCCTCAACACTTGCCCATATTAATTATGTGACAAATGCCGTGAGTCTTACGGGGCACCCGATAGGACACATAACTCTTTCAGGCCCTGGCGCCGGTGAACTTCCGACTGCAAGCTCTGTTGTCGGTGATATTCTGGCTATTGCAGCGGAACTCGGCACTACGGATTATCTTTTACCGATGATGCGTTGTTATCACGAAAATTTAGCTGATTGCATAAATATTTTGGACACTGAAAATAAATATTATCTTTCTTTAAATGCAAAAAATAATAAAGGTGTTATTGGAAATATCGGTAATATTTGCGCAGAATGCAATATAAGCGTTGAAAGTATTGTTCAAAAAAATGTATTGGGGAATAATACTGCTGATATCACAGTAATTACAGAAATTTGTAAAGAAAAAGACATGCAAAATGCCGTAAAAGCTTTTGAAGAAAGCAATTTTATAAATAATGTTAATAGTTTAATAAGAGTGCAGGTGTAAATTATGTATTATCAAGGACTTATAAATACGTTTAGGGAATACCTTCCGGTAAATGACAAAACTCCGGTTGTAACTTTGAATGAAGGTAACACACCTTTAATTAAGGCAGATAATTTGGCTCGTAAAATCGGGGTGGATGCTGAAATTTATTTAAAATTTGAAGGTTCAAACCCGACAGGCAGCTTTAAAGATCGCGGCATGACAATGGCGGTTTCAAAAGCAAAAGAAGAAGGATCCGGTGCAATTATATGCGCGTCAACCGGTAACACAAGTGCATCCGCTGCTGCATACGGCGCAAAAGGCGGCCTAAAAACTTACGTTCTTATCCCTGACGGTTATATAGCACTCGGGAAACTTTCTCAAGCAATGATGTATGGAGCTGAGATTATTGCTATTCAGGGAAATTTTGACGAGGCACTTGAAATGGTGAGAAAAATTTCCGACAATTACCCGATTACCCTTGTGAATTCCGTTAACCCATACAGAATTGAAGGTCAAAAAACAGGTGCGTTTGAAATTTGTAACGCATTAGGTGATGCGCCGGATTATCATTTTATACCGGTAGGAAATGCCGGAAATATTACGGCGTACTGGAAAGGTTATAAGGAATTTTATTCGCTAGGTAAGTCCAAAAAATTGCCTAAAATGATGGGATTTGAAGCAGAAGGAGCTGCTGCAATTGTTAAAGGTGAAAGAATTATGCACCCCGAAACCCTTGCAACAGCCATAAGAATAGGTAATCCTGCAAGCTGGAAACAGGCAGAAGCAGCACGTGATGAAAGTAATGGGATAATTAACTTTGTAACGGATGAAGAAATCGTAAAAGCTTATAAATTCATAGCTTCGACCGAAGGCATTCTTGCCGAACCCGCAAGTGCCGCATCAGTTGCAGGTTTGATTAAATTCAAAGATAACGTTAAACCTGGAGCTAAAGTCGTTTGTATTTTGACAGGAAACGGCCTGAAAGATCCTGATAATGCTATTAAATATTCCAACGCGGATGTCAAGAAAACTCCGGCTGATTTGACTCAAATCCTAAAAGTAATGAATATTTAGAAAAATTCTTAAATTTTATGATATAATCCTGTTATGAAGAAACTGCTTATAACAGGATTATTTTTTGCTTTGTTATGCCCTTCTACGTTAGCTAATGAAATGACGGAGGATTATTTTGATATCGCTGTTAACTACTGTATAGACGGGAATTATAAAGAGGCGGTTTCTTATTTAGACAGAATTTTAATAATTGAGCCGGATAATTCTAATGTTAAAGATTTAAAAAACGGATTGAACAGGATTATTCAGGGTAAAAATACCTCCTTTATTCTCCCTAAAAGTAATGCCGTGAATCAATCCGTTAATTTTAAAAAATCTGGTGATAAATTAAATGAAGTTACTGCCTTAAAATCCGGAAACGATTACTGGGCATATTATTTTACAGGTCAATATTATCTTGAAAACGGGGATTATAACCAAGCAATAAGTTATTTCGTCAAATCAGTAAACTCAAAACCGACTTTTAACCAATGCTATTTAAAAATAGCGATTTGTTACTTTGAGCTGGAAAATTTTGAGCAGGCACTCACATACATTAATCAATATTTGAAAGTTAATCCTCAAGATGACTTTGCCTATGCTCTTAGGGCAAGATGCGAAGCAAATTTGAACATTAATGATACTGCTCTAAGTGATATTTTAACTGCAATAGCACTGGAAAATTCCGTAGATTACAAATTTCTGGAAGGCAAAATTCTATATAATATGAAAAGATACCAGCAGGCAAAAGATAAATTGGAAAAATTAACGGAAGAAATTCAAACTGCTGAAATTTATAAATATTTGGGACTCTGTGACGCGGAGCTCGGCGATTATACCTCTGCACTTAATAATCTTGATAAATCTATCCTCTTGTTTGAGGACGACAAAACAGTTAATACCAAATATAATGAAATAAGATCAAAAGTCGGGAAGTAAATGAAACGCAGGAAAGAAAATTTTATAACAAAATTAAAAAACTGGGTATTTACATTTATCCTTGTAGGAGTAATGCTTTTTTGGGTGCAGGGCTATACTAATGCTTCCGGTTTAAAATTCGTTCAAATTTCAGACAGTCATTTTTTACAAAATTCACCTAACACAACATTTAAAATGATTAATGAATCCCCTAAGCTTTTGGACGATGCCATTGAACAGGTAAATCTAATGCCTAACGTGAATTTTGTTATGTTTACAGGCGACTTGATAGACAAACCTTTTGAAAAAGAACTGCATGCCGTCCTACCCCATTTAAAAAATTTAAATGTCACATGGTATTTTGCTTTCGGAAACCATGATATCTGTGTCGGCGGTTATCTTACAAAAAGTATGTATTTAAGTATTCTAAGAGAAAATAATCCGACTTTTACTTTTGACAAACCTTATTATTCTTTTGTACCGAAAAAAGGATATAAGGTAATTGTTCTTGATAGTATTATAGATACTGAAATTACTGCAAACGGATATATTTATGCGGAAGAATTGAAATGGCTGGATGAAGAATTAAATAATTCTCAAAAAGATATTGTTCTTATTTTTATGCATGTACCTGTTATTGAGCCGTTTCCGAGTCCTAATCATAAGATGAGAAATGCCGGCGAAGTGCAGGCAATTATTGAAAAATATAAAAATCCTATAGGAGTTTTTACAGGCCACTACCATGCTGCTAAAATTACACAAAATAATAATGTGTTATATGTAAGTACGCCTTCTCTTGTGTCTTATCCAAACGCTTTCAGAGTTATAAATATCGAAAACAGAAGAAATAAAGTTATATTTAATATAGAATTTAAGGAAACACGTTTGAAAAATGTTCAAAAACTTGCAAAACTTATGGTATTTGCATCTTCCGTATACAGCGGTGAAGAAAAAGATCAAAACGGAGTTTTTGTAATAAAAAAACAGCGAGGTGTTAATGAGTGAATTCAGTTTAAAATTCAGAGGTGTCAGAGGAAGTTATCCTATTTCTTCTAAAGATTTTTTAGAATACGGCGGCAATACTGCCTGTGTTGAGGTGAACGTTGGCGGGCATTTGATTATTCTTGATGCCGGAACAGGTATGATAGGTGTCGGTGATGAACTTATGGAAAAATATATTACCTCAGGATTTAGTCCTGATGAAAGAACACCTGTCAAAGCTACGGTACTTTTATCACATATCCATCAAGATCATATTCAAGGCTTCACGTTTTTCAGGCCTCTGCATCTAAAATCAACCGTTCTTGCTGTTTTCGGGTCTGTTTGCGAAGAAGAAAATTTGTCTGATGAATTGTCAAATGTTTTGTTCGGAAAAACTTTTCCCCTTGATTTGGGTGATATTGCCGGAAAACTTGATATAAAAAATATTACTTCAAATGATTTGATTATCTTAAAACACGGGTCGGACCCCATTATCAGCAAAGCTGAGGAAAATATTCTGCCTGATGACGTTGTGATTTCATGTTACAAATCTTATGCCCATCCGCAGGAGGGTGTTATGGTTTATAAGATTTATTATAAAGGTAAATCCGTTGTATATGCCTCTGATAAAGAAAGTTATCTGGGCGGGGATAAAAAGCTTATTGATTTTGCAAAAAATTGTGATGTCCTTATCCATGACGCGCAATATACAACAGAAGATTATTTGAATCAGTATTCCCCAAAACAGGGCTACGGACACTCCACTTTTGATATGGCGGTTGAAGCTCAAAGACAATCCAATGCGCAAAAACTCCTATTTTTCCATTTTGACCCCGGTTATGATGACGAAAAACTCAATAGAATTAATGAACACTATTCTCAAAAATTTCCCGATAAAGTCATAATGGCAAAAGAAGGTCTGGAACTTGAAATTTTGTAGAAAAAAAAATTAATAATTGTGTAATGAAAAAGTTTTTTTTAACAACATTAATACTTATGTCATTTTTAACATCGGCATATAAAAAACCCGATGTATACGTTATTGATGCTGAAAAAAATGCCTATATGCATAATAATCTCGGGTTGATGTATGTCAATGAAAAATGTTATTATGCGGCAATTCAGGAATATAAAATCGCTATAAGTTTAAATCCAAATACTCAGGCAACAGCCGTTTATTATAACAATTTAGGTGAAGTCTATCTGATAATAGGTTATCCTGATTACGCTCTTGATTGTTTTCAAAAAGCGTTGAAACAATATAGTTTGAGTTTTAAATATTATAAAAATCTTGCCAAAACTTTTAAAGCACTGGGCACAATTGACGAACAAATCGCAAAATATTCAGATGGTTCAAATCCGTTAAACAGAATTATGCTTGGAGTTTTGTATGCCCAAAAAGGCGAAACTAAACGGGCAATTACAATTTTGGACGAATTTTGCATGACAGAACCCGATTTGATAATTACACCTTCAATAAAAAAATACATAAAGGAATTAGTTTATCAGCAATGAACGTTAGAAAAAGACTTTTAGAACTTCAAGATAAAAAATACCAAAAATTCCATTCCTCTCTTGTGCCTAATATAGATAATGTTCTAGGGGTAAGAGTTCCGGATATCAAAAAAATCGCAAAAGAATTATCCAAAACTTCCGGCTGGAGGGATTATAAAGATGATTTGTATTATGAAGAATTAATGATACAGGGGCTTTTGATAGGTTATGCCAAAATTGATGCAGCGGAGAAGCTTGTTTTGCTTAAAGAATTTGTTCCGAAAATTACAAGCTGGGGCGTGTGTGATGTTGTCTGTTCAAATTTGAAGTTTACAAATAAAAACAAATTGCTTGTTTGGGAATTTTTAAAAAATTATTTAATTTCCGATAAAGAATATGAAATTCGTTTCGGCGTTGTGATGCTTTTGGATTATTTTTTGGACGATGAATATATTGACAGTGTCATTGAAATTTTGGATAAAATCAATCATGACGGTTATTACGCCAAAATGGCCGTTGCTTGGGCATTTTCAATTTGTTTTGTAAAATATTGGGACAAAACGCTAAATTATTTTAAAAAATCTCATATTTCAAAGTGGGTTTATAATAAATCAATTCAAAAAGCCTGTGAATCTTATAGAATTTCCGATGAAAAAAAAGAATTACTTAAAAAAATGAAAAAATAAAAGCCCTCAAAATTGAGGGCTTTTAAAACTTATAGAGGTCTTAAAGAATTTTTGTAAATTTCTTGAACCACCTCACGCCTGTTTCCTGACGGTGCAATGTCTAAAAGACCGCTTAATGAAGGTGTAGTATAGACTAAATCAACGAGTTTTTCAACGTCACCTTCTGTAAAACCTTCATCTGTAAGCTTTTCGGTTACTCCAACTGAGAATAACCAATCCTGAACACCTTTTGCAGCTTTTTCAGCCTCATCAGAATTGCCGCATAAACCAGGAACTATCGGTGCTAAAATATCGGCAAGGATATTTGCCCTGTCTTTATATATTACCTTAATAACCGCAGGCAAAAGCATTGCAAGACCAAGTCCATGAGCAAGTTCGGGTTTAACTGCACTCAAAGGATGTTCAAGCGCATGTGTATAGTGCAATAAACCATTATCAAAACATACGCCGCCCATCATTGCCGCATAAGCCAAGAAATATCTTGCCTCTAAATCATCCGGATTTTCATTGGCTTTAGGCAAATATTTTGCAACATCAGCAATAACTTCACGTGCAAGAGTTACTGCATAAGGCGAAGTAACAGTGCTTGTTGCAGCTTCAATAACGTGGTTTACCGCATCAATTGAAACATAGCGAGTTTGTTTTGGTGACAATTTGGTCATCAATTGCGGATCATCAATTGCATACATCGGGTAGATACAATCATAAGCAATTGCGGGTTTAAAATTCTTTTCCGGAACGGTTACAACCGCAAATCTGTTTGTTTCTGTGCCGGTACCGTGTGTAAGATTAATTGAAACAATTGGTGCTGCTTTTTCCGGCGTAAATTTAAATTCATAAATATCATTTGCGTTTTTGTCCGGATATTCAATCAAAATTGCAACTGATTTTCCTGCATCAGTCGGTGAACCGCCGCCGATTGCAATTACGCACTTGGCACCGAATTCGCGGGCTATTTTTGCTGCTTCATTAACATGGTGTGTTGTCGGATTCGGCGTTACCTGATCATAATTTACATAATTTATGCCATTAGTTTTAAGTGCTTTTTCAACGTAATCCCAAGCACCCGTTGCCTTATAAGCGTTTCGTCCTGACATTACGATAACTTTATCAATACCTTTAGTCCTCAAATCTTTTGCAATATCTTCAATTTTTTTGATTGCACCTACGCCAAAAAATACTGACGTACGTGTTCTGATTTCACGGATGTCATTAATATTAATGTCTTTTTCCCACATAATAAACTCTCCTTTCATTCTACATTTATATTGTAATTCATAAATTTATCTTTTGCAATAAACTAAGGCCAAAACCTTTTTTTAAAACTTAATGACTTAACGTCTCGATTTTTCATGATATAATTATTAATACAGGAGAACTTTATGTCTATTATTATAATGATACTTTTATTGAGTGTTTTGATACTTGTTCATGAAGCAGGACATTTTTTAGCAGCAAAAGCTTTCAAAATGAAGGTTGCCAAATTCGGTTTTGGACTTCCGATAGGCCCTACTTTATGGGAAAAACAAGTAGGGGATGTAAAAGTTCTTGTACATGCATTTTTACTCGGAGGCTATGTAGCATTTCCGGATGATGATAAAGAATTGGATTTGCCGAAAGATTCTCCTGACAGATTTTTAAATCGTCCGATTTATCAAAGATTAATAGTTGTATCCGCAGGTGTCGCCGCAAACGTTATTTGTGCATTTATTTTTGTACTTTTAACAGCATTTTTATGGGGTCATATGCCTTCCGGAAAATATGATGTTTATATTAACCAAATTGTAGCTGAGAAAGACCAATCCGTCTGGACATCAGGGCTGCAAAAAGGTGACAAAATCATTCGCGTAAACGGTTCCGACATCGACACAAGCTACGGACTACTGGCTTATGCTCAATTAAGTCAAAAATATGACGGCAAAGTTGATGAAGAATTTATCGAAGAAAATTACGAAAACCTGAAAAAGCTTAACCCTGCATATCAAAAAGATGAACTCATTCCGGAAGATGTTCTGATTCAAATTCCCGTACAAAAACCGGAAAAAGCAGTTTCCCTCACAAAAAATATGCTCAAAGGATTCCAAAAATACGAGGATAAACAAGTTACCTTAAATGAGGTTCAAAAATCACTCCGTGACAAAATCGCAGGCAAACCCTACATAATTTCGGACGGCACACTAACTTTAAACAACCTTGCATTTGCACTTTCCGATAGTATTAGACCACTGAATATAACCGTCTTGAGAAACGATAAAGAAATTGAACTGAATCCGATATACCCGAATGAAAAAGGCCAAATAGGAGTAATGCTTGACGTAAGAGAAGTTCTTATCCCTACAAAAGGAGTTAAATCCGCTGTCATAACAAGTGGAAAATACTTATATGACCAGACATATATGCTTTTATACGGATTATATCAAATTGTAAGCGGCAAAATTCCTTTGAAAGATCTTCACGGAATTATTGCAATCACAAAAGTAGGCGGTGATATAATTGACAACAGCGGATTTTTCTCAGGGCTTTTGTTAATCGCGATTATTTCGCTTGACCTTGCAATAGTAAACTTCCTCCCCATACCGGCGCTCGACGGCGGACATGTGATGTTTTTAATTATTGAAAAACTGCGCGGCAAACCGCTTGAGGAAGAAACTATTGATAAAATCGGCACAGCAGGATTTCTATTTTTAATTCTGTTGATGGTTTTCGTAATTTTTAACGATATTTTTGCGCTTATAACTAAACAAATCTAAGTTCCGGGTTTTTTAAGTTTTGCAAAATCATCTCTAATTTCACCGGCTTTTCTCTCAAGCTTATTATAAACCTGTGAATTTATCTCACCGCCTATCAAAAGCAAAATCGAAGTATAATAAAGCCATACCATCAAAACAATAAACGCTCCGATAATTCCGTACACAAAGTTGTAAGTTCCAAGATTATTCACATAAACCGAAAATCCCCAAGAACCAACAAGCCAAAAAGTACAGAAAAACAAGCTCCCGGGCAATGCACTCGCACGCTTAAACGCCTCATTACCACGCAAATCAGGCAAAATATAATAACTTAAAAATGCCATCAAATACAATGCCAAAAATGCAACAGGCCAACGCAGAGTCAAAAGCATTATCGCAATCCTATGCGACATGTGAAAATGTTCCACAGCAAAATTTATAAAAACCTTGCCGAATACGATAAGGTTTATGCTCAAAAATAACACAAGAGTGTTTACGATAACCATGACAAATGATAAAATTCTCGTATAAATAAAATTTCTAGTTTCTTCAACTTTATAAGCGCGATTTAATCCTTTTAAAACAACCGCAACTCCGTTTGTTGACAGAACTATGGTAACAATTACACCAATAACGGCCATAATATCACCTTTTTGAAATATCATGACTTCTGACAAAACCGTCAAAATCAAATTCATGGCTTGTTCCGGCATAATATTAGATAATGCCAATAAAATCGGATCCATATAGGATTTATTTCCCATCCAGCCAAACACTGCCATCAAAAACAACATAAAAGGAAAAATGCCGATAACCATCATAAATCCCATTTCTGCAGCCATGCCGTAGAAATCATTTTTAATAACAGAAATTACTAGTCTTTTCACAGCTCTAATAAATGCTTTATTCTTCACAGCTCATGTTTCCTGATTTCATTCAAAATTTTCTTAACGGATTCTTCAACATTGCACTTCATAGTACAGCCTGCAGCAAACTTGTGTCCGCCGCCGCCGAATATTCCGCATATTTCAGCAACATCAATTTTTTTACTTCTCATAGAAATCTTACAGCCGCCGTTTTTCATCTCTTTGGCGACAAATGCAACACTTGTTGATGTAATTGCCCTGAGTCTTTCAACCAGACCTTCGGCAAATTCTTCATCAGTATTGTATTTTTCCATATCTTTTTTATAAACTGTTGTATAAACGATTTTATCATCATCAAGAAAAACCGCCTTATCAACACAATAAGCCTGACAAAGCGCCATACCTTTTGTATATGTTTCATAACAATTTTTAAACATTTCATTAGGAATAACGCCTGCTCTTATCATTTCTGCAGCATATTCAAGACACCTTGCAGTAGTATTATTAAACCTAAAAGAACCTGTATCAGTCAAAAGTCCTACATACAAAGAATTTGCGATATCTAAATTTACCTTCCAATCCAATTTTTTGGCAATTGAATAAATAACTTCGGCAGTAGAACTTGAGTCACCTTCAACAAAATTCAAATCCGCATAACCTATATTTGTTTTATGGTGATCAATATTGACAGTATATTTTGCTTTTTCAAAAAGAATCAGACCGTCACAAATTCTATCCGGTGCGGCCACATCGACATTAATAACCAAATCATATTCGCGGGATTTATCTATATTGTCAATATGTTTTACAAGATTTATATTCGGAATAAATTTATATTTATCCGGCACTTTAGATACAACAAGCATATCGCATTTTTTTTTAAAATTAAGCTTAATAAAAGAATACATCCCGCACATAGATCCGAGAGTATCTCCATCCGGATTAATATGAGATGTAATCAATATATTTTTAGAAGACTTTATGATATCATTTAATTGAGCTACTTCCATTCCTGTATAATACCATAAAAACATTAAAGGTACAAAATCGTGAAGAAAGTGTTATATACAAACTTTGTTACAACAGAAGAAATTATCGCCGAAATGCTTGAAAACAAAGACATAAAAAAGGCCGTAACCCGCAGTAATCTTTATAAATTCTGGTCAAAAGCAGCGGGAGAAAAATTTGCCGACAAATCAAAACCATACTCACTGCTTCCAAAAGGTCTTATGGTAATAGCTTGCGAAAATGCTATTGTTGCGCAAGAATTAATGCTTCAAAAAACACAAATTCTTCTAAAACTTCAACCTTATCTCAAATCTTTAAAAATAAAAGTTCAGGATTTGAAATTTGACCCCAAAAAATGGCAGGTAGAAGAAGAATAAAAGGCCGCTTTTGCGGCCTGATTAATTATTATTCATTGATAGCTTCTTTAAACCATCTGCGGTTTACAAGTGTTCCGACGTGATGTTTCTGACAATAAACTTTAAAATCACGTTTAATTTCAGGAGCCATAATATATAACGCAATGATATTCGGTACACACATTGCAATCATCATTGCATCGGTAATATAAATTACGGATCCTACGTTCATGGCAGAACCGATTACGATAAATATACAATAAATCAAATTAAATGTCAGATTACGTTTTTTACCTTCACCAAGCAGGAAGTTCCATGCCTTTAAACCGTAATATGACCAGGAAATCAATGTTGAAAGCGCAAACATTATAACAACAAGTGATAAAATATACGGGAAGAAAGAAATTACTGATTGAAATGCAGTTGATGCAAGTTCAATACCTGAAATTCCCTGAGCGCCCATAACAAAAGTTCCTGAGAACAAAATTGCAAATGATGTCAAAAGACATAAAATACCTGTTAAGAAAGTTTCGATTAAAGCAACAAAACC